>JBOHDE010000054.1:0-209 GCA_050699035.1 Nocardioidaceae bacterium
GCGCCGCACCGACATCACGTTCGTGTATGTCACGCACGACCAGGGGGAGGCGATGAGCATGTCCGACCGGATCGCCGTGATGCGCTCCGGCCGGCTCGAGCAGTTCGCCCCACCTCGGCACGTCTACCATCGGCCGGCCAACGTCGCGGTCGCCGACTTCATGGGGCTCGTCAACCTGGTCCAGGGCCGGGTGGTGTCCGTCGACCGTC
>JBOHDE010000054.1:219-19489 GCA_050699035.1 Nocardioidaceae bacterium
GTTCGGCACTCGGCTGCGGCTGGGCGTCACCGAGGAGACCACGGTGTTCGTCGGTGACCAGGTCACCGTCGCCATCCGGCCGGAGAACGTCACGGTTCGGCGGCCCGCCGAGGAAGGGGAGACACTGGTCGCCGACGTCACCCACACGACCATGCTGGGCAACCTCTGCTACTACGTGCTCGACCTCGCCGGCACGACGCTGCGGGTGCAGACCGGCAGCGACGTCGAGCTGGATCGCGGCGACCGCGTCGCCGTCGACCTCGACGAACGCCACGCCTCCGTGTTCCCCGCCGACGTGGAGGTCGCGTCGGTCATCGAGCAGGAGCGGGTGTGATGACAAGGACGAACGGACCCACGGCGGAGCAGCTCCAGCGCGACTCGATCGTGGTCGAGGGTCATCGCGACTGCTACGAGCAGATCTACCGGCTCAACCAAGGCGAGGAGAACCCCGTCCGGGACCGGCTGATCCCACGACTGCGCGCGGGCGACGTGGACGTCGTCATCTATGCGATCGGTGGTGACACCATCGCCCACTCCAACGGCACCGACCGGCCGCTGGCGGCGACGATCCAGAACATCGACGCGCTGGTCCGTGCCGTCGAGGGTGCCGACGTCGACGCCGAGGTGCTCACCGACGGGTCGGGGCTGCCCCCGAAACCGGACGGCCGGACCCGGTTCGTACTCCATCTCGAGGGGTGCAGGCCCCTGGAGGGCGACCTGTCGTCGTTGCGTACCCTGCACCGCCTCGGCCTCCGCTCGGCCCAGCTGACCTGGAACGTCCGCAACGAGCTCGCCGACGGCGTGATGGAGCGGCGGACCGGCGGCGGGCTCAGCAGGCTCGGTGTCGAGGTGGTGCGGGAGATGAACCGGCTGCACATGCTCGTCGACCTCGCCCACATCGCCGAGGCGGGCTTCTGGCAGACCCTGGAGGTCGCGCAGGCGCCGCTCGTGGTGAGCCACGCGAACGCCCGGGCCGTCCTGGACCATCCACGCAACCTCACCGACGCCCAGCTGTCGGCGGTCGCGCAGGTCGGCGGCGTCATCGGTGTCCACTGCCTGCCCGCCTACGTCGACCCGGACGTCCCGACGGTCGACCGTCTCGTCGACCATGTCGAGCACATCGCCGGCCTGGTCGGGACCGAGCATGTCGGGCTGGGCGCCGACTTCCCGACGAGTGACGGGCCACGGCCCGCCCGCGAACAGCGGTTCCCGCGCAAGCACGAGCAGCTCGCCGGGTTCGAGGAGATCGACCAGCTCGCGACGCTGACGACCGCGCTGCTGCGGCGCGGCCTGGACGAGTCCGAGGTCGCCGGGATCCTCGGCGGCAACTTCGCCCGTGTCCTACGCGACGTCCTCGCTCAGGACTTGCGGTAGCTGCGGAGCGCTTCGCACGCGGTCTCGACGTCGGCTGCGTCGTTGTACGCGTGGAACGACAGCCGGAGCACATGACCGCGCGGGCTGGTGCTGATCCGGCGCTCCGCGAGGAAGCCGGCCAGCCGGCTGGGATCGTCGTCGACGACCGCGACCATCGGTCCTCGCAGCGCCGGGTCGGTGGGCGACCAGAGCCGTTCGCCGTCGGCCGCCAGCGTCTCGTGCGCCTGCCCGACGAGCTGCTCGACGCGCTGCCGCACCAGCTGCGGGGCGATCGAGCCCAGTGCCTTCAGCCCGGCGGTGGCGGCGTACGCCGACGGGATGGCGGGGGTGCCGGTCTGGAACCGGCGGGCGTCCCGGGCGAAGTCCAGCGCACGGGGGTCGAAGGAGTACGGGTCGGCCTGGCCGAACCATCCGGTCAGCTGCGGCTCGACGTCGTCGGTGACCCCGCCGCGCACGTACAGGAACGCCAAGCCGGGCAGGCCGAGGAGGTACTTCAACGCCCCGCTGACGAGGTAGTCGCAGTCGATCTCGCGTACGTCCACCGGCAGCACGCCGCACGCCTGGTAGCCGTCGACGAAGACCTTGGCCCCGGCGGAGCGAGCAGCCGCCGTCACGTCGGCGACCGGCGTCCTGGCGCCGTTTCGGTACGACGCCAGCGGCACGGAGACCAGGCCGGTCCGCTCGTCGATCGCGTCGACGTAGTCCTCCGCGGGGACCACCCCGTCGCGGTCGCGCAGGTGCACCACCTCGGCACCGCGGGTCCGCTGGGCCAGCCAGACGTGCGCGATCGACGGGAACTCCATGTCGGTCGTGACGATCCTCGGCCGGCCGTCCCACCGCCGGCTGGACGCCACCTGGTAGGCAGCCTCGGAGGCACACGAGACGACCGCGACCTCGGCCGGATCGGCGTTGACGAGCTCGGCGAAGCCGACCCGGGCCCGGTCCACCTCGGCCGTCCAGCGGTCCCAGGGCGCGCCGTACTCCCGCATGGTGTCCTGCAGCTCGTCCAAGGCGGCGGTCAGGTCGGTCGACAGGGCACCCTGGCTGCAGCTGGCCAGGTGCACCGAGTCGGCCAGGCTCGGGAAACGCCGGCGGAACCCGTCGAGCGCGTCGGTGTCGGTCGGCTCAGAGTCGGTCATCGGGCGTCTCCTGAGGCGTCAGTAGCTGGGCGGCGTGACCGCCAGCAAGAACCGGCACGGCTTCTTGGTCGGGTTGAGGTAACGATGGGGCAGCCGTGAGTCGAACGAGCAGCTGTCCTGCTCGGCGAGCACCCACTCGTCGTCGCCGACCTGCAGGGTGAGCCGACCCGCCAGCACCACGGCGCACTCCTCGGAGGGATGGCTCCACAGCTCCTCCGAGGACGTGCCGCCGGCTTCGAGCATCCCTTCGAGGACCTCGAGCCGACCAGGTCCGGCGGAGATCCGTGAGTACGTGATGTCACCGTGCGGCGAGCGGACGAACATCCGGCGGTCGCCGCGTACGACCCGAACCGCCTCGTCGCCACCGCCGTCGTCCTGGAACAGGCTGAAGATCGGCACCTCGAGCGCCTGCGCGATGCGGCGCAGCGTCTCCAGGCTGGGGTCGGTGAGGCCGCGCTCGACCTGGCTGATCATCCCCGACGACACGCCGACCGTCTGCGCGAACGCGGTCACGGTCCACCCGCGCGCCTCGCGCAGCGCCCTGATTCTCGGTCCCACGGCAGGCGCCCTCCCGTTCTTTCTCGCGTCTTGTCAACGGAAGTCATTGACCCGACATACGGTCCGTTCTACCGTACTGCACAACCGTTAGCCAGACTAAAGCCAACACCCATCGAACCGAGGGGTTGCCGTGCGTACGATCCTGAAGGCCGACCGGCTGCTTGTCGACGCCCGGGCAGACCTCCTCCTCGACGCGGCGATCTGCGTCGAGGACGGCACGATCGTCCAGGTGGGCACCGCTGCGGAGGTACGGCCTCTCGAGCGGGACGCCGAGGTGCGCGAGCTCGGCGACGTCACCGTGATGCCGGGGATGTTCGACTGCCACGTCCACCTGTCGTTCGACGGCGAGAAGGCCGACATCCACGAGGTGTCGACCGATGCCCGGGTCGCGGTCGTGATGGCATCCAACGCGTTGCGGCTGCTCGACGCAGGCGTCACGTCGGCCCGTGACCTCGGCTCGCCGGGCACCGTGGCGGTGGAGGTCCGGGACGCCATCGCGGGCGGTCTGCTCGCCGGGCCCCGGCTGCAGGTCGCGAACGCGCCGATCACGGTGACGGGCGGCCATGCCTGGGCCCTCGGCGGCGAGGCGGACGGAGTCGTCGACGTCGTGCGGCAGGTGCGCCGGCACTCCCGCGACGGGGCAGACCTGATCAAGATCATGACCACGGGCGGTTTCATGACGGCGGGGAGCCGACCCTGGGAGGCGCGCTTCAGCCAGGACGAGCTCTCCGCGGCGGTCGAGGAGGCCCATCGCCTCGGTATGCGCGTCACCACCCACGCCCTCGGGGTCGAAGGGATCGCCCGTGCGGTGACTGCGGGCGTCGACTCGATCGAGCACTGCGCCTGGGTCGCCCGGGACGGTCTTGCCTTCGACGCCGAGGTGGCCGCACGGATCGCGGCCGAGGGAATTCGGGTGTGTACGACCATGAACACCGCCTGCCTGCCCGACCCGTACTTCTGCCCGTGGGGCAGTCGGGCCGACCTGCTCGACAACCTGGGGCGCATGCTCGACGCCGGGATCCAGTTCATCGCCGGGACGGACTCCGGGATCCCGCTGGTGCCGTTCGAGCGGTACGCGGACGGGCTGCGCGTGCTCGCCGAGGCCGGGATGTCTCCGCGGGCCGTGGTCGAGGCGGCGACGACGGCGGCCGCGACGGCGTGCGGCGTCTCGCATCTCACCGGCAGGCTTGAGGCGGGCTTGGCCGCCGACGTGATCGCCGTGACTGGCGACCCGACCACGGACGTCGATGCCTTGGCACATCCGGTCTACGTCATGGCCAACGGGGTCAGCCACCCGCCGAGGCGTTCAGCATCCGCAACGCCGGAGGAGAACCGGGTGCGAGCCGAGGAGCTGCTGGACCTGCTCACGGTCGGGTCGGGACGGCTGGAGCCGGTCGAGTAGGCCGCCAGCCGATGTCGACCGACCTGTGTGCCGCACCGACGACCTTGCTGCCCACGAACTACTGAGGAGTGGTGGGAATGCACGTGAGAAGCATGCCGAGGACCTGGGCCGTGGCGCTTGCCAGCATGCTGGCCCTGGCTGGTTGTGGCCTCGGCTCGAAGGACGACGCTCCCGGCGGTGCCAGCGCGGTGACGGTGATCCAGGGCGTCGATCCCACCACGATGGATCCGCTGCAGCAGCGTGAGACGACCACGGTCAACGTCCTCCAGCACTTCTACGACCCGTTGCTGCGACGCGACAAGGACGATCCCACCACCCTCACCGGCGCCTTGGCGGAGAGCTGGGAACGCACCGACGACCTCACCGTCCGGGTGAAGCTCCGGGGTGGCGTCACGTTCGCCGACGGGGCGGAGTTCTCGTCCGCCGACGTCAAATACACGTTCGACTACCTGCTCGGCAAGCTGCCGGGCATCAAGCCGGCGATCGCGTCGTACCAGTTCACGACGATCGACACCGTCACCGCGGTCGACGAGCTCACTGTCGACATCAAGACCTTGGAACCCGACCCGCTCCTCCTCGATCGGCTGACCGCCCTACACATCGTGAAGGACGGCAGCGTCGACGACGACCCCGAGGCGCTCAGTGCCGAGCCGAACGGCACCGGGCCGTACGAGCTCGTCAAGTGGGACCGCAACAATGAGGTGGTGATGGCGGCGCGAGACGACTACCACCTGGGCGCGCCGGCCATCCGCGACGTGACCTTCAAGACCGTCACCGAGGCGTCGTCGCGACTCGCGGCGCTGTCGGCCGGCGATGCGGACATCATCACCAGCGTGCCGGCGGACAACGTGGCGGAGGTCGAGGACTCCGGCGCAGCCACCGTGGAGGCGGTGCCCAGCACCCGGATCGCGTCGTTGTGGCTGAACGCGATCGAGTCCGGGCCGCTGCAGAAGCCGGAGGTACGGCTGGCACTGAACCATGCGGTCGACGTCGACGAGATCATCGAGCAGGTCATGGGCGGCCACGGCACGCGGGTCGCCACCTTCGTACCTCCGTACTTCACGAACTACGACAAGAGCATCCAGCCGCTGTCGTACGACCCGGAGAAGGCCAAGGACCTCCTGCAACAGGCCGGGCTGGGGTCCGGTCTCGAGTTCGAGGTGATGGTCCCGGAGGGGCGGTACCCGTTCGCGGCCGACATCGTCCAAGCGCTGGCCGGATTCTACGAGGACATCGGCGTGACGATGAAGATCAACACCGTCGACTTCGGTGTCTTCGCCGAGGCCACCCAGTCGCGCAAGATCGAGGACGGCTTCTTCGGCGCCTGGGGCAACTCGTTCTTCAACCCGTTGGACGAGCTCAACGTGGCCGTGGTCTCCGGTGACAAAGGTTTTTCCTGGTACAGCAACAAAAAGGTCGACGCGCTCACCGCGGAGGCCGGCCGGACCCTGGAGCCGGAGACTCAGCTCGACATCGTGACCGACATCCAGAAGACGATCCTGACCGACCCGCCGTTCGTCTACCTGTTCGCCTACGAGGACCTGTACGGGGTCTCGGACCGGCTGTCGTGGAAGCCTCGCAGCGACGAGTCCATCTACCTGTACGAAGCCACGGTCAAGGGATAGCGATGGGCCGGTACCTCGTCCGGCGTCTCGGTCAGACCGCGCTTGTGCTATTGCTGCTGTCGGTGGTCGTGTTCGTCATCTCGCGACTGTCGGGCAGTCCGGTGTCACTGATGCTGCCTGAAGGTGCGAGCGACGAGCAGCGCGACCAACTGGTCGCGAAGCTCGGCCTGGACGAGTCCTATCCCCAGCAGTACTGGACGTTCCTGGTCAACGCGCTGCAGGGCGACTTCGGCCAGTCGACCAGGTTCCAGACAGCGGCGCTGCCGCTGGTGCTGGATCGGCTGCCCAACACGATCGTCCTGGCCTCGACTGCTCTCGTCGTCGCCGTGCTGGTCGGCATCCCGCTGGGCACCCTCGCGGCGCTGCACCACGGGCGAGCGACCGACCACGTCACGACGACCCTGCTTGCCACCGGGCAGGCGGCGCCGTCGTTCTGGGTGGGGATCTTGCTGATCCTGGTCTTCGGCGTGCAGCTGCAGTGGCTGCCGTTCTCCGACTTCGAGAGCTGGCGGTCGCTGGTCCTGCCCGCGCTGACCTTGAGCATCCTGCCCACCGTCACGATCGCGCGAGTGACTCGGTCGAGTGTGTTGGGCGTGCTGCCGGAGGACTACGTGCGTACGGCTCGGGCCAAGGGACTGCGCCGCCGTGCGGTAGTACGCGGCCATGTCATGCGCAACGCGTTGATCCCGGTGGTCACGATCGTCGGGCTGGTCCTCGGATCGGCCCTGAGCGGTGCCGTCATCACCGAGCAGATCTTCTCCTGGCCCGGCGTCGGCGCACTCGCGATCGAGGCGATCAAGGCGCGGGACTACGCCGTGGTGCAGGCCGTCACCATGATCACGGCCCTCATCGTGGTCGTCCTCAACCTGGTCGTCGACCTCTCCTACTTCCTGCTCGACCCGCGGATACGACGCACGGGCGGGCGGGCGGCAGCATGAGCCTCCTCAGGTTCACCGGTCGCCGCCAGACGTCGACGGGCGTGGCCGGTCGCGATGGCACACCGCCGCGCAGCTACCAGCTGGCGATCGGGCTGACCGGGTTGGCCGTACTCGTGACCTTGGCGATCCTCTCGCTGTTCCTCGAGGAGCGGGTGTACGACCAGGTGCTGGTCGGCCGCTTACGGCCGCCATTCTGGGAGTCTGGCGGCTCGACCAGCAACGTCCTCGGCACCGACTCGCTGGGCCGAGACGTCCTGTCCCGGATCATGGCGGGGCTCCGGGTCTCGCTCCAGATCGGGGTGGCATCCGTCCTCATCGGCAGCGTGCTCGGTGTCGCTCTCGGCGTGCTCTCCGGCTACTACGGCGGCAAAATCGACGACGCGATCATGCGGCTGACTGACGCCGTGCTGGCCATCCCGATCGTGCTGCTGGCGCTCAGCGTCATCGCGGTCGTCGGCGGCGGGGCGCGCAACCTGATCTTGGTGATCGCCCTGACGCAGTGGATGGCGTACGCGAGAACCGCGCGTGGCGAGGTGATGGTCCTTCGCGAGGTGCCGTTCGTGACCGCGGCCAAGTCGCTGGGCTGCCTGGACTGGCAGATCATCCTGCGCCACTGCCTGCCGCACGTGCTGCCGTCGGTGTTGGTGCTGGCAACGTTGGGCATCTCCGAGGCGGTGCTGCTCGAGGCCGGGCTGAGCTTCCTCGGCCTGGGCATCCAGCCTCCCGACCCGTCGCTCGGGTCGATGCTGACCGAGGGCCGGCAGTACATCCATCGAGCCCCGTGGTTGGCGATCTACCCCGGTGCCGTCCTGCTGGTGCTCGTGCTGGCGATCAACACCGTGGGTGACGGCTTGCGACGGCGGATCGACCGGCGGGCCCGATGACCGAGGATCCTGGGGCGCGGCCCGTGCTGCGAGTCGACGAGCTGAGCGTGGCCTTTCGGACGCCGGAGGGCTTCGCGCGCGCCGTGGACGGCCTGTCGTTCGACGTCGCCCAGGGCGAGGCGCTGGGCATCGTGGGGGAGTCGGGCTCGGGCAAGACGGCGACCGCGATGGCTATCCTCGGCCTGCTCGACGGCGTCTCGGTCACCGGCTCGGCAAGTCTCGGCGGGCGTGAGCTGATCGGCGCGCGCGAGCGAGTCCTCGAAGACGTCCGTGGCCGTGAGATCGCGATGGTGTTCCAGGACCCGATGACGTCGTTGAACCCGACGATGCGCATCGGGCGGCAGGTGGCCGAGCCGCTGGTGCGACACCGCGGTCTCGACGACGTGGCGGCGCGGCGACGGGTCGCCGAGCTGTTGGACGAGGTCCGCATTCCGCGCGTCGAGCAGGTGATGCGCGCCTATCCCCACGAGCTGTCCGGCGGCATGCGGCAGCGGGCCGCGATCGCGATGGCGCTGGCCGGGGAGCCACGTGTGCTCCTCGCCGACGAGCCGACGACTGCGTTGGACGTCACGGTGCAGGCCGACGTGCTCGACCTGATCAAGGCGATGCAGGAGTCCCATGGCATGGCGGTCGTCTTGATCACCCATGACATGGGGGTGGTCGCTCACGTCGCCGACGAGGTGCTCGTCATGTACGCGGGTCAGTGCGTCGAGCGCGCTCCGGTCGGTCAGCTGCTGGCCCGGCCCGAGCATCCGTACACCGAGGCCCTGCTCGGGGCGATGCCCCGGATGGACGCGGACGACCCGCGCGAAGAGCGTCTCCTCGCCATCCCCGGCAGTCCGCCCAGCCTCGTCGACCCCCCGGCGGGCTGTCGGTTCGCGGCGCGCTGCCCGTTCGCGACCGACGGCGATCCGTGCAGCGGCACCGACGTCCCTCCGGCGCTGACGGAGCTCCGACCCGGTCACCTGGTCCGGTCTGCCCATCCCGCGTCGGCGCGGGCGAGCCGAGCGGCGTCCGGCGATGGGTGACACCTTGCTCCGGGTCACCGACCTGACGAAGACGTTCAGCTCGCCGACCGGGGACGTCAGGGCCGTGCGTGGGGTGAGTCTGGAGCTGACCGCCGGCTCCACGGTCGGCATCGTCGGTGAGTCCGGGTCGGGGAAGACCACCACCGGGTTCTGCATTCTCCGGTTGACGCAGCCCACCAGCGGCTCGGTGGTGTTCGACGGCGAGGAGATCACGACACTTGACCGTCGTCGCCTCCGGCACAAGCGACGTGACATGCAGATCGTGTTCCAAGATCCGTACTCGTCGCTCGACCCACGGATGACGGCGGCCGAGATCGTGCTGCAGCCGCTGCGCGTGCACGGCATCGGGACGCCCCAAGGCCGCCGAACGCGAGTCCGTGACCTGTTCGAGCTGGTGGGTCTCAGCACCGAGGCGGCCGACAAGCAGCCACGCGAGTTCTCCGGCGGCCAACGGCAACGGATCGGCATCGCCAGAGCGCTGGCGCTGAACCCGAAGCTGGTGGTGTGCGACGAGCCGGTGTCAGCGTTGGACGTGTCGATCCAGGCCCAGATCGTCAACCTGTTGCGAGACATCCAGCGGGAGCTGGGATTGAGCTACCTGTTCATCAGTCACGATCTCGCGGTCGTCCGCGCGATGAGCGACCAGATCTACGTCATGAGGTCGGGTGAGGTGGTCGAGCGTGGCGCAGCGCAGGACGTCTTCACCCGTCCGCAGCACGAGTACACGAAGAGCCTGCTCGGCGCCGTGCCTGTTCCGGACCCCGCCCTTATGGCGCGGCGCCGAGCCACCCGGTGGGCAGCACGCGCCAGCTCGCCGATGGGTGGTCAGAAGTAGCTTGTCGAAGCCAAGAGAGGCGTTGCCATGAGCATCCAGACCGAACCCCGACTGCAGATGAGGGGCGGCATTCTCGCATTGTTCGTGCCCTTCCTGGTGATGCTGACGGGAATCTTGATCCTCGGGGCGAAGGGCCTCGCGCTGCCGGAGGCCTTCTGGCCGATGGTGCTCCTCGGCCTGTTCGTCGGCCTGCTCCTCGCCCGGAGCAGGGATGAGTACGTCCAGGCGCTGATCGCCGGGATCGCCTCGCCGATGCTCGCGGTCATCTTGCTGGCCTGGTTCCTGGCCGGCGTCTTCGGCACGATGCTCAACCAGACCGGGGTCATCGAGGGTCTGGTCTGGGTGGCCACGTCGATCGGTCTCACCGCTGCCTGGGTGCCCTTAGTGACGTTTCTGGCGTCCTCGATCCTGTCGTTGTCCACCGGGACGTCGATCGGCACGATCCTGGCCGTGACGCCGATCCTGTTCCCGGCTGGTTTCGCCATCGGAGCCGACCCGCTGCTGGTGGTCGGCGCCATCATCGGCGGAGCGTTCGTCGGCGACAACTTGGCGCCGGTCTCGGACACCACGATCGTGTCGGCGTATTCCCAGGGCACGACCGTCCCGAAGGTCGTCAGGTCACGGCTCAAGTACGCCGCGGTCGCGGGCGCGGTCACCATCGGCTTCTATGTCGTCGTCGGGTTCGCCAGCGCTTCGGCGTCCGAGAGGGGCAACGTCGACGCATCGCCCGACGGGCTGGTCATGCTGCTCGCGCCGGCGTTGCTGATCGTGCTGATGGTGCGTGGTTGGCACTTCGTCGCCTCGTTGCTGATGAGCACGGCGGTCGGCATCGTCATCGGCCTCGTCACTGGCCTGCTCGGGTTCCCCGACCTGCTGACGGTGGACGAGGCGAGTTTCACGGCGAGCGGCATTGTCGTCGACGGGATGTTCGGGTTTGTCGGTGTGGCCGTCTTCACTATCTTCCTGATGGGCATGATCGGCACTTTCGAGGCGGGCGGCCTGATCGACTGGCTGGTCTCTCGTTCGCAGCAGCGGGCGAGCACGGCCCGGGGTGCGGAGATCTCGATGTACACACTCACCCTCGGTGTCAACGCACTGACCACAGCCGGCACCCCGACGATGGTGATGCTCGGCCCCTACGTGCGACGGCTCGGGCACCACTTCCGGATCGCACCATGGCGTCGTGGCAACGTCCTCGACGCGGCGTCGACGACGATCATCGGCTTCCTGCCGTACAGCATCGCGGTGCTGATTCCCTTCGCGCTGGCACGAGAGACCGTGGCCGACGCGGGCCTGACCAACTTCGACCCCGTGCATCTCGTGCCGTATGTCGTGTACTGCTGGGCGCTGATGCTGGTCTTCCTGTTCGCCGTCGTCACCGGCTGGGGTCGGGAGGAGATGACGGACGCGGAGTGGGACGCGGAGGCCGACGAGCTGTCGCGGACGAGCTGACCTTGTCAACGGCAGGAACCGTGCACTACCTCGACCACGCCTGCTACAGCCCGCCGTCAGCGGAGACCGAGCGCGCGGTCAGGGCGGCGGTCCGCTCGCTGGCGGCCGTCGGCAGCGCCGGCGCCACCCGGCTGGCGTTGGACTGGCTGGAGCAACGCGACCGGACCCGGGGTGCCGTCGCTGAACTGCTCGGTTCCGGCGCCGACGACATCACGCTGGTCGAGAGTACGAGCCACGGGCTCGGCGTCGTCGCGGGCGGGCTGCGGCTCTCGGCCGGGGAGAACGTCGTCGTCGCGGACTGCGACTTCGTCGGTGTCCCCACGGTCTGGCGGGCTCAGGTGCGGTCGGGCGTCGAACTGCGCGCCGCACGCTCGACGGCGGGACGGCTCACCCTCGACGCGGTCAGGGCAGCTGTCGACAGCCGCACCCGCGTGATCTCGGTCAGCGCGGTGCAGGAGGTATCGGGTTGGCCGGTCGACCTCGACGGTGTGGCGGAGATCGCGTCGTCGGTCGGCGCGGTCGTCGTGGTGGACGGTATCCAGGAGGCGGGGGTGCTCGACCGGCATCCGGCTCAGCACGGACTAGCCGCGTACGCGAGCGGTGGTCACAAGTGGATCCGTCATCCCTACGGGCTCGGGTTCCTCTGGACGTCGCCCGACCTGCGGGCGAGACTGCGCCCGCCGTTCCAGGGCTACTTCGCGCTCGCCCAGCCGGCCGGCGGATGGGTACGACACCTCACCGACCCGATGACGTACTCGTTGGACGATCACGCCCTCAGCCGCGAGGGTCCCGCACTCGAGCTGGGCGGGACGCCGAACTGGCTCGGTGCCGTCGGCCTGGAGACGGCCGTCCGTCTGGTCGTCGACACGGGACCGACGGTGATCGAGTCACGGGCGCTCGGGCTCGCCGACGAGCTCCGCTCCGGGCTTCTCGGCCTCGGCGTCGAGCCGTACACACCGGTGGGCACCCGGTCGACAGTGGTGACCTTCAGCCTGCAACCGCATGCCGATGACGTGACCTTCGTGGATGTCGCACGTCGTGACGGAGTCCATGTCTCAGCCCGGAGCGGTGCGAGCATCGGCGGTGTCCGCGCTGGCTGTCACGCGCACAACACCGAGGACGACATCGCTGCCCTCTTGGCGCTGGTCGCACGGGCTAGAGGTAGGGCTGCACCAGCTCGACGTAGCGGCGGGCCATCGTCGCGATCACCTGGTCGCCCGGGGCCGACCATACGTCGGCGTTGAAGATCTCCACCTCGACGTCGCCGCGGTAGCCGGTGTCGGCGACGGCGCGGGTGACACAGCGCTAGGGCTCGGGCCGGTCGGCGTCGAGGGTGGTGAAGAGTACGGCGGTGGTGCTGACTCCCAGGAGTACGGCGAGCGAGACGAACACTGCGGCAACGCCCGCCGCGCCGGCGACCGCACCGACGGCGACGGGGAGGGCCGTCTGTCCCAGCCGGTTGCCGCTCAGCCGTACCGCGATCGCCGTTCCGCGGATGGAGTGCGGCGCCCGACCGGCGACCCACGCCAGCGTGACGGGCTGCCCGAGACCCAGGCCGAAGCCGATGATCGTCATCGCCGTGTAGAGGAACACCGTGTTGTCCGCAAGGGGGAAGGCGGCCAGTGCGGCAGCCGGCAAGATCATGCTGATCGCGAGCAGACGGCGCCGCCCGGCGAGTCTGATCAGCGGCAGCATCAGCACGCGGGTAGCCATCGATGCCGCCGCCCGTACTCCGAGCAGCAGCCCCACCGTCTCGACGGAGAGCCCGCGAGCCTCGCCGTACGCCGGTAGGTAGGCGGCGA
Source organism: Nocardioidaceae bacterium (assembly GCA_050699035.1). Classification (GTDB taxonomy): domain Bacteria; phylum Actinomycetota; class Actinomycetes; order Propionibacteriales; family Nocardioidaceae; genus WHTB01. The sequence continues at coordinate 13,257 of JBOHDE010000054.1, forward strand.
TCAGGTCGATGCTGGTGAGCACCGTCAGGCTGGCCAGCATGGCGTGTGGCATGCCCTGGATGCGGAGCACCCGTGGCACGGCAGTCAGCAGTTGCCCTCCATCGACCTCGCCGTCGGCGCCGCGCCGCGCGCGCGGCGGCGTCACCATCCAGAGGCTCGCGGCGACCACCACGGAGAGCCCGGTCACGACGGTCATCACGACGAAGACCAGGTCGGTGCCGACCTGGCTCCCGTCCGGACCCGGCTGCCCGATCGCGTTGCCGGCAAGGAGCCCCGCCGCGGCCGGACCGACGAGCTGACCGAGCGAGACGAACACGGTGAACACGCCGAACCGGCCGTCGCGCCGATCGGGGTCGCCCCGGTTGGCGATGAGGGTCTGGGTGCCGATCACGGTCATGATGTGTCCGAGCCCCAGCGCCGCCTGGTTGACCGCGAGCCCGCAGACGCTGTCGATCCAGAGCAACGACGCCGTGCTGGCCGTGATCAGGACGGTGCCACCAGTGAGGAACGGCGGCTCGCCCCACCGATCGACCCAGCGTCCGACCGGTACGGCGACCAGCAGGGACAAGACGGCGAACGACGCCGCGATGACGCCGAGGTCGAACGGCGTGGCGCCGATCGCCAGCGCCTTGTACGACACCATCGGGCGGCTGCCGTACACCGCCGTCTGCAGGCACACCGTGATCGCGAGCACGCCGAGGAACCACCGGCTCACGGTCGCGCCCCCTTGCTCAATCGTCCTCGCCGACGGCCGGGACCAGCGCCCGGCGATGTCGCAGCTTGACCGCGACGTCCAAGACGACCACGGCGACCCCGACGGCGAGGAAGACAGCACTGATCGGACGGGTCACCAGTGTCGACCAGTCGCCATCGGCCAGCAGGGTCGCCTGGCGCAACGACTGCTCCATCTTCGGTGCCAGGATCGCCGCCAGCACCAAGGGTACGAGGGGGATGCCGACGGCCCGCATCAGGTAGCCCAACAGCCCGAAGGCGAACAGCAGGACGACGTCGGCGAAGGCGTTGCTGAGCGAGAACGCGCCGACGGCGGCGATCACCAAGATGACCGGCATCAAGATCTTGGTCGGCACGTCGAGGATCCGCACGAACATCGGGATCAGCGGCAGGTTGAGCGCCAGCAGCACGACGTTGCTGATGTACAGGCTCGCGATCACGGTCCACACGATGTCGGCGTTGTCGGTCATCAGACGCGGACCGGGGTCGATGCCGTAGATGGTCAGCACCGACAGCAGCACGGCCGTCGTCCCGCTGCCCGGCACGCCGAGGGTCAGCATCGGGATCAGCGCCCCACCCGTCGCCGCGTTGTTCGCGGTCTCGGGCGCGGCGACTCCCTCGATCGCGCCCCGGCCGAACCGCTCGGGCTCCTTGGACACCCGCTGCTCGACGGTGTAGCCGAGGACGGCGGCCAGCGAGCTGCCCGAGCCGGGCAGGATGCCCACCACGAAGCCGAGTCCGGACGACCGCAGGATCGGTCTCCACGACCGGGCCCAGTCCCTCCGGCTCAGCCAGAGCCGCCCACGAATCCCGAGCCGTCCACCCGTGTTGTCGGGCCGGTGGGCGAGGTACCAGAGCACCTCGCCGACGCCGAACACGCCCATCAGGACGACGATGATGTCGATGCCCTCGAGGAACGACGACAGGCCGAACGTCAGTCGCGGCACTCCGGACTGCAGGTCCGTACCTACCACGGCGACGAGCAGCCCGAGCGCGACCGAGATGAGACCCTTGACCAGGTCGGCGCCGAGCAGCACCGAGGTGAAGAGCAACGCCGCGACCATCAGCGAGAAGTACTCCGCCGGACCGATCCGCAGGGCGTAGTCGGCGATGACCGGTGCGAACAAGGTGAGCCCGACGACCGACAGCGTGCCGCCGATGAACGAGCCGATCGCGGCGACGGCAAGGGCAGGCCCGGCACGACCCTGCTTGGCCATCTCGAACCCGTCGATCGCCGTCATCACCGACGACGCCTCACCCGGCACCTTCATCAGTACGGAGGTCAGCGAGCCGCCGTACATCGCTCCGAGGTAGACGCCGAGCATCATGATCAGCGCCGCGTCGGGCTGCAGTGAGAACGCCACCGGGATCAGCAGTGCCACCGTCGTCGACGGGCCCAGCCCGGGGAGCACGCCGACGACGGTGCCGAGCAGGCATCCGATCACGGCGGCGATGATGTTGCTGAGGGTCAGCGCCGCCCCGAACCCGGCCGCCAGCGAGCTCAGTGCGTCCATGGCTGCTCAGAAGCCGAGCGGGCTCGTCGGCAGCGCGACGTTCAGCCCCTGGCCGAAGCCCAGGGTGACCGCCAGCGCCAGCACCACGGCCAGGCTGCCGGCGAGCCAGAGGCGCGCCTCGCCGAGGTAGACGAACATCGCCGCCAGGAACGCCGTGGTGGCGAGGAAGAAGCCGACCAGCCCGAAGACCGCGAGGTAGCCGACGACCGCCACCCCGACCACCGACAAGGTCCGGACCGACCCGAAGTCGGGCGGTGCGGACGAGCGCTGCGCCCGCACCGAGAGAAGCAGACCGAGTACGACCAGCGCCGACGACACCGTGATCGGGAACGCCCGTGGTCCAAGGAAGTCGTTGAGCCCGGTCGGTACGAAGATGTCGAACGACGCCCACAGGCCCACCCCTCCGATCACGGCCACGGCCAGGCCGGCCCAGAGGTCGCCCGAGCGCCGGCGAGTCACTTCTTGACCAGCCCGACCTCGCCGAGCAGCTCCTCGGCAGTGCCGCTCTCCTCCTCCAGGACGGCGCCGAACTCCTCGCTGTCGCGGTACAGCGTGGTCCACTGGTTGCGCTCCACCACGTCGGCCCAGGCGTCGGTCTTCACCAGCTCGGCGAACGTCTCCTCCCAGTACGTGACCGCCTCGGCCGGCATGTCGGCGGGACCGAAGACGCCGCGCCAGTGGTCGACCACCAAGTCGATGCCCAGCTCGGTCCAGGTCGGCACCTCGGCGGCCGGCCCGTCGAGGCGCTCGGGCGCGGTGATCGCGAGCAGCCGTACCTCTCCCGCCTCGACCTGCGGCAGTGTCTCCGACAGGCCGGTGGACACTGCGTCGACCTGGCCGCCGAGCAGCTGGGTCATCAGGTCGCCGCCGGCGCTGAACGCGACGATGTTGAGCTTGCCGGAGTCGACGCCGATCTCCTCACCGAGCCGCAGCAGGTGGAGCTGGTCGTCGCTGGGGACCGTCCCCACCCCGAGGCTGAGCGCGCGCGGGTCCTTCTTCAGCGCGTCGATGACGTCCTGGGCAGACTTGTACGGCGAGTCCGCGCGGACCGCCAGCACGACGTACTCGGTCATCAGCTGCGCCACCGGCACGAAGTCCTGGTCGAGCGCGAGGTCGGTGGTACCGATCAGCGGGTTGAGGTAGACCCGGTTCGAGTTCCCGATCAGGGTGTCGGCAGAACCCTTCCGTTGGCGGCCGACGGCCATCGCCGCGTTGCCGCCGCCACCGCCGAGGTTCGTGATGTCCAGCTGAGTGTCGAGCTGGTCCGACTTCTCCAGGGCCTGCTTGATCTCACGGGCGAAGATGTCGAGCCCTCCGCCCGGGTCGCCCGCGGTCACGAACTCGGTGCGCTTCGTCGGGAACTCACCCCCGCCGCCGCCACCACCGGCCGAGCCGGCGTCCTGCGCACAGGCACTGGAGGCCAGCAAGACGCCGACGGCGAGGGCTGCGCCTCCGATGGTCAGGGGACGTCTCATCAGGATGCACCTTTCCTGGGTAGTCGCTACGCGGTCGTGGGTACGGAGTCGGCCGCCAGCCCACGGACGAGGGCGTCGACCGCGGGGGAGTCGTCGGAGCCGAGCGCGAGCACCTGCTGCCGCACGGTGTGCACGCCGTCGACCGGGAGTACGCGGCCGGCGAGCAGGTCGAACTTCTCGACCACCTCGGTCGGGGTGAGCGGGTACTGCTCGCTGCCCTTCGGGTGCTCCGCGGTTGCGGTCAGCGTGCGGCCGTCCCGGGTCGTGACGTCGAGGTGGATCAGATGCCGGCGGGCTCTGCCGAGTGCGTCGATCTCGTCGTCGGGCCGGACCCGGATGCGGCGTACGACGTCGAGCAGTTCCGGTGCGGCCAGTCGCTCCTCCGCGAACTGGTCGATGGTCACGGCTCCGTCGACGATCGCCGCCGCGAGGCAGTAGCCGAGGTTCATCTGGGCGGCCGTGACCCCGTCCGGCCGGTACGGCCAGCCGACATGGTCGGCCGTCAGGGTCGAGCACCGTACGTCGATCTGGTCGATGTCGTCCGGACCCAGTGACCGGTCCTGGCCGAGGATCTCCCACCAGGCGTCGATGCTGGTGTGGTTCGACCCGCAGCACGGGTAGTACTTCACCGAGAAGCTCGGCAGCTCCCAGGTCGTGCCGAGGTCCGCGGTGATCTGGCCGAGTGCGTCTGGCTGCACGCCCGCGACGGCCGCGGCCCACCCGCCGTACGGCGCCTCGAGGACGGCGCGGGTGCCGGTCAGACCACGCGCGGCCAGCAGCGCGGCAGTGACCCCGGACTGCGCCGAGTGGCCTGGATGCAGCCGCTTGACCATGCCGCCGTACTGCGCCGCCATCAGATAGCCGCCGAACGAGCCGGCGATGCCGAACGCGTCGCGGGTCTGTGCCTCGTCGAGCCGGAGCAGCCGGGCGGCCGTGGCGGCCGCGACGAAGGTGCCGGTGTTGGGGCTCGGGTGGAAGCCGCGGTGCAGCTGGGCGGCACCGGTCGCCAGGCCGATCCTGGCACCCACCTCGAAGCCGGTCACGACCGCATGCAGCAGCTCACGACCGCCGACCGGCTCCCGCTGGTCCGACCCCTGCTGGTCCGCCACCAGCTCGGCGACGGCGAACGCCGCCGGGATCGCCTGGGATCCGGCGTGCAGGACGGCCCGCGGGTGCAGGTCGTCGTACTCGAACGCGTGGACCGCGGTGCCGTTCGCGAGCGGCGCGCTGGCCGCCGGGACGCGGTGGGGCGTGCCCCACACCGTCGCCTCCGACCGGCCGCCACCCGCCACGACGAAGTCGGTGACCAGCTGTGACCACGGTTGGGTCGAGCCGAAGAGGCCGCAGCCGAGCCCGTCGAGCAGCAGCAGCCGCGCCGTGTCCAGGACGTCGGCGGGGACGTCACCGGCGCGCGCGCCGACGACCCAGTCGGCGAGCTCTGCGGTGGTGCCGCGGTCCACGTTCACCCGTGGTCCTCCCAGAATGGTCGGCTGACGACTGCAGTCTGTCGGCTGTCGACAGTTTGTCAAGACCTGGGCTACCGTCCCGCTATGGCGCAGACGATCACCGAGCAGATCTTCAGCCGCCGGGTCGGACACGACGTACGACCCGGTGACGTCGTCGTCGCGCCGGTGGACTTCGTCTTCTCGCACGACGGCAACCGCCCCCAGCCGCTGGAGACGTTTCGGTCGATGGGAGGGGTCACGGTCTTCGACCCGTCGAAGGTGGCGATGTTCCTCGACCACGCACCCAACGTGCACACGCCCGCGGTGGCCGAGATGCACCGTCGGATGCGGGAGTTCGCCGAAGAGCAGGGCATCACCCTCTTCCCCGCGGGCCGAGGCATCAGCCACCAAGTGCTGCCCGAGGAGGGGTACGCCCGGCCGGGACGGATCATCGTCGGGTCGGACTCGCATACCTGTACCGCGGGCGCGCTCAACCTGCTGGCGACAGGTGTCGGCTCGACCGATCTCGCCGTCGCGATGATGCTCGGGAAGCTGTGGTTCAAGGTTCCGCCGACGATCCGGTTCCAGGTCGAGGGCGCCCTCCCGGAGGGGGTGTTCTCGAAGGACCTGGTGCTGCACCTGATCGGCCTGGTCGGGGTGGACGGCGCGACCTACCGGGCCGTCGAGTTCCACGGTCCGGCGATCGGCGGGCTCAGCATGGACGCCCGCATGACGGTGACCAACATGGCCGTCGAGATGGGCGCCAAGTTCGGCCTCATGGAGACCGACGACGTCACCCGGCGCTGGCTGCGGCAACGCTCACTCGACGACTCCGGCGCCGTCGCCAGCGAGCCCGGCGCCGAGTACGAGGCCGTGCACCAGGTGGATGCGGGCGCGCTGGTCCCGGTCGTCGCGGAACCACCGACCCCGGACCGGGTGCGACCGGCGGCCGACCTCGGCGGTGTCGCCATCCAGCAGGCGACCATCGGCACCAGTGCGAACGGCCAGCTGGACGACTTGCGGGCCGCCGCCAGGGTGCTCGAGGGCCACCGCTTCGCCCCCGGGGT
>JBOHDE010000055.1:0-19326 GCA_050699035.1 Nocardioidaceae bacterium
GCGAGCAGCTCCGGGTGGGTGCCGCGCTCCACGATCCGGCCGTCCTCGACCACCAGGATCAGGTCGGCTGCCCGCACGGTGGAGAGCCGGTGCGCGATCACCACGGCCGTACGCCCGGCCAGCGCCTCGCTCAACGCCGCCTGCACCGCGGCCTCGGAGGTGGAGTCGAGATGTGCGGTGGCCTCGTCGAGGATGACCACGCGCGGTCGTGCCAGCAGCAGCCGGGCGATGGTGAGCCGCTGCCGCTCGCCACCGGACAGCCGGTAACCGCGTTCACCGACGACAGTGTCGAGACCGTCCGGCAACGCCGCGACGAGGTCGGCGAGCCGGGCGCGGCGCAAGGCGTCCCACAGCTCGTCCTCCGGTGCCTCCGGTTGCGCCAGCAGCAGGTTGGCCCGCACGGACTCGTGGAACAGGTGCCCGTCCTGCGTCACCAGGCCGAGGGCCGCGCGGATCGACTCGGCGGACAGGTCGCGGACATCCACGCCGGACAGCCGCACCACGCCGGTGTCGACGTCGTACAGCCGTGGCACCAGCTGCGCGATCGTCGACTTACCCGCACCTGAGGACCCGACCAGGGCCACCATCTGACCCGGCTCGGCCCGGAACGACACCTTGTGCAGCACCTCCACTCCCCCGCGGGTGTCCAGCGTGGCGACCTCCTCGAGCGACGCGAGCGACACCTTGTCGGCGGACGGGTAGCCGAAATGCACGTCGTCGAGCTCGACGGAAACCGGCCCGTCGGGAATCTGGCGGGCGTCGGGCTTGTCCTGTATCAGCGGCTTCAGGTCGAGCACCTCGAACACTCGTTCGAAGCTGACCAGGGCGCTCATCACCTCGACCCGGGCGCTGGCCAGAGCGGTCAATGGCGCATAGAGCCGGGTGAGCAGCAGGGCGAGCGCGACGACCGCTCCGGCGTCGAGCTGTCCACGAAGCGCGTAGAAGCCGCCGAGTCCGTAGACCAGGGCCAGCGCGAGGGCCGACACGAGGGTCAGGGCGGTGACGAACACCCACTGCACCATCGCCGTACGGACCCCGATGTCGCGCACTCGGCGGGCTCGGACTGCGAACTCCGCCGACTCGACCTCTGGCCGGCTGAACAACTTCACCAGCGTCGCGCCGGGTGCGGAGAAGCGCTCGGTCATCTGAGTGCTCATCAAGGCGTCGTGGTTGGCCGCCTCCCGCTCCAGCCGGGCCAGCCGGGTGCCCATCTGCCGCGCCGGGAGGACGAAGATCGGCAGCAGCACCAGCGCGAGCAGGGTGATCTGCCACGAGATGCCGAGCATCACGACGAGGGTCAGCACGAGCATCACGACGTTGCTCACCACCCCGGACAACGTGTCGCTGAACGCCCGCTGAGCGCCGATGACGTCGTTGTTGAGCCGACTCACCAGGGCGCCGGTGCGGGTGCGGGTGAAGAACGCGATCGGCATCCGCTGCACATGGTCGAACACGGCCGTCCGCAGGTCGAGGATCAGGCCCTCACCGATCGTTGCCGACAGCCACCGGGTGAGCAGCCCGAGCCCGGCCTCCGCAACTGCGATCACTGCGATCACGGCGGCGAGCCAGACGACTGTCTCGACCGCGGCACCGTCGACGATCGCGTCGACCACCCGGCCGGCCAGCACTGGAGTCGCGACCGCCAGCGTCGCCGTGAGAACGCTGAGCAGCAGGAACTTCACCAGTTGCGCACGATGCGGCTGCGCGAACCCACCGATCCGGCGCAAGGTGGCCTTGGAGAACGGTCGCCGGTCCTCTTGCGCATGCATCGCGTTGTACAGCGACATCCACGCCGTGACTTCCATGTCCATCGTGGACCACCCCTCGCTCGCCGCCAATGTCGTCATGCAAGCACCACCGTCCGACAAAACGGTGTCTACGCAAGGACGGTATGACCTCATGGAGGCATGAGGTCAAGCGAGTTTGTCGGTCGTCCGGCACCTAGTCTGGGCAGCATGCCGAGCCTGACCCTCGCCGAGGCCCAGCGACGTGCCGCGCTGCTGAGCGTCGAGCGCTACACGGTCGACCTCGACCTGACCTGTGGTGACGCGACGTTCCGGTCGCGTACGACGATCAGCTTCGGGTGTGCCGAACCCGGCGCGGACACGTTCGTCGACGTAGCACCCTCCGCACTGCGAAGAGTGACGCTCAACGGTCGCGACCTCGAGGTCGCCGACCTCGTCGACACCCGGCTGCCGCTGTCCGCCCTGTCCGCCAACAACCTGCTGGTGGTCGACGCCGAGATGGCCTACAGCCACGACGGCGAGGGACTGCACCGCAGCGTGGACCCCGCCGACAACCGGGTCTACCTCTACGGCATGTCGTTCCTCGAGGCGGCGCCGCGGATGTTCGCCTGCTTCGACCAGCCCGACCTGAAGGCGACGTACGAGGTCACGGTCACCGCACCCGACGGCTGGACGGTCCTCGGCAACGGCCGGGCGACGCAGACCAGCCCGGGCCGCTGGGAGCTGGCGATGACGCCGCCGCTGTCGACGTACCTCGTGACCGTCGTCGCCGGGCCGTACCACTCGGTGCACACCGAGCACGACGGAATCGCGCTGGGCCTGCACGTGAAGCAGTCGCTGGCCGAGCACCTCGACGCGCAGGCGGACGAGATCTTGACGGTGACCCGACAGTGCTTCGACGAGTACCACCGGCTGTTCGGCATCCGCTACCCGTTCGGTGACTACCACCAGGCGTTCGTACCCGAGTTCAACGCCGGCGCGATGGAGAACCCCGGCTGCGTGACGTTCCGCGACCAGATGATCTTCCGGTCCACCCCGACCGACGGTGAGCGCAGCACCCGGGCGAACGTCGTCGCGCACGAGATGGCGCACCAGTGGTTCGGCAACCTGGTGACGATGCAGTGGTGGGACGACCTGTGGCTCAACGAGTCGTTCGCCGAGTACATGGCCTACCGGACGCTGCCCGCGGTGACCGACTTCCGTGACGGCTGGGTCGACTTCGGCTTCGTGCGCAAGCGGTGGGGCATGGTCGCGGACCAGCGCTCCAGCACGCATCCGGTGGCCGGGCTCGAGGCCGTCGACGCCGTCACCGCGCTCAACAACTTCGACGGCATCTCGTACGCCAAGGGCGCGGCGGTGCTGAAGCAGCTCGCGGCCCATGTCGGCGACGATGTGTTCGTACATGGGGTGGTACGGCACCTGCGCGCGCACGCGTACGGCAATGCGGCGTTCGCCGACCTGCTCGCTGCGCTGGCCGACGCCGGTGCCGTCGACCTGCACGACTGGGCCGAGCAGTGGCTGCGCACCTCGGGAACCGATGCGATCAGCACGGACGTCGTCGGCGACCGGGTGCGGGTGACCCGCACCAGCCGACCGAACGAGACCCTCCGTCGGCCGCACACGTTCCGGGTCGGTGCCTTCGGCGAGCGTGGCGCGGGACCGTCGGCCCAGGTGAGCCTGGTCGGTGACACGGCCGAGGTCACCCTCGACCTCGACGGGCACCCGGTCGTCGTGGCGGACACCGGCGACGACACCTGGACGAAGGTCCGTCTCGACGACGGCTCGCTGCACAACCTGCCGGCGGTGCTCCCGGCCATCGACGACCCGGTGACACGCGCCGTGGTCTGGAACTCGCTGCGCTACGCCGTCGACGACGCTCTGCTCGACCCGCAGCGGATGCTCGACCTGCTCGCCGCCGCCCTGCCCGGCGAGTCGTCCGACGTCGCGCTCGGCTCGCTGCTGACCTGGGCGGCGACCGACCTGTCCCGCCGGTTGCTGCCGGAGCCGGTGGGCGGTCCCCGGGTCGCCGCGCTGACCGCGGCCTGCCTCGCCGCCGCCGCTCCGAGCACGGGCGCGCAGATCGCGGCGGGGCGGGCCGTCGCGAGGACCGCGTACGACGTCGCGCTGCTGGCCGGCTGGCTGGAGGGCTCCGGCGTACCCGCTGGTCTGCACGTCGACGCGGACCTCCGCTGGGCGGCGCTCGGCCGGCTGGCCGTGCTCGGCGCGGCCGACGAGACGGCGATCGACGGCGAGTTGGCGCGGGACCGGTCGGCACAGGGGTTCGTGCACGCCGCTCGGTGCCGCGCAGCCCTGCCTTCGGCGGCGGCGAAAGAGCGGGCGTGGGCCCTGCTGACCCGTGACGCCGACGTGAGCAACTATGTGCTGTACGCCACGGCCGAAGGGTTCTGGCAGCCGTCGCAGGAGACGGTCACGGCGCCGTACCTGCCGCGGTTCTTCGCCGAGATGCCGGGCACGGCCGACCTGCGCAGCGGGTGGGTCGTGGCGCGGTCGGTCGGTCTCGCGTTCCCGGCCACCGCGGTGTCCGCATCGACTGTCGAGCTGGCCGAACGCACTCTTGCCGAGGACCTTGAGCCCGGCGTACAGCGGGCGATCGCAGACGGCACCGACGACCTGCGGCGGGCGCTGGCCGTCCGTACCCGCTGGGACCACTGACCCGTGGCCGCGAGCGACTACATCGCCGGGCTGCGGGAGCGAATCGGCCACGACCTGCTGCTGGTGCCGGCCTGCATCGCGGTCGTGCGGGACGGGGTCGGACGCGTGCTGGTCCAACGTCGGACAGACGACGGCAGCTGGGAGCGGCCCGGCGGCCTGCTCGACCCGGGTGAGCAGCCAGCCGAGGCGCTGGTGCGGGAGGTGCGTGAGGAGACCGGCCTCGTCGTACGACCGACCCGGGTGCTCGCCGTGCGCACGGCCGAGACGCACCGCTACCCGCATGGCGACCGCATCCAGTGTGTCGTCACGGTGTTCGAGTGCACGGTCGTCGGCGGCTCGCTGCAGGCGGGGACGACGAGGCGACGGCGCACGAGTTCCGTCCGGTTTCGGAGCTCCCGTCAGTTCAGCGGCTGCCGCCGGGAGTGCTCGACGGCTCGGCGTCCTCGACGGTGTACCACTGGGACGACGCCTGGCTCGGCGACTCCTGAGCCCTCGAGCGGGCCGGTGTGCAGTTGCCGTGGTCGGGTTCTGGGTGAACGGTGGACCCATGACGGACCACGACTTCAGCGGCCTGCGCGCCATGTACATCAACTGCACCCTGAAACGCTCTCCCGAGCTCAGCCACACCCAGGGGCTGGTCGACCTGTCGCGCCGCATCATGGACAAGCACGGTGTCCAGGTCGAGGTGCTCCGGGCCGTCGACCACGACATCGCCACCGGCGTCTACCCGGACATGACCGAGCACGGCTGGGCGACCGACGAGTGGCCGCAGCTCTACCGGCGGGTGTTCGCGGCAGACATCCTGGTGATCGCCGGGCCGATCTGGCTGGGCGACAACTCCAGCGTCACCAAGCAGGTGATCGAGCGGCTGTACGCGCAGTCCGGTGACCTCAACGACGCCGGTCAGTACTCCACCTACGGCAAGGTCGGCGGCGCGCTGATCACCGGCAACGAGGACGGCATCAAGCACTGCGCCAGCAACATCCTTTACAGCCTGCAGCACATCGGCTACACCATCCCGCCGCAGGCCGACGCCGGCTGGATCGGCGAGGCGGGGCCCGGTCCGTCGTACCTCGATGAGGGCTCGGGCGGTCCCGAGAACGACTTCACCAACCGCAACACGACGTTCATGACGTGGAACCTGATGCATCTCGCGCGGATGCTCAAGGACGCTGGCGGGATCCCCGCGTACGGCAACCAGCGGACGGCCTGGGACGCCGGCGAACGGTTCGACTTCGAGAACCCCGAGTACCGGTAGCGCCACGGCGCGCCCACGCGCGTCAAGGATTGCCCAATTGGGCAAAATTCCACCTCGATCCCGCCGGGACCGGGTCGAAAATTGCCCAATTGGGCAATCCTTGACAGCCGATGCCGTGCGACGGTCAGCCGAACAGGCCGTCGAGGAAGGACTGGTAGCGGGGGCGTGCTGGGGACGGCGGCGGGGCCGGCATGGAGGCGGTGATCCGAGGCAATGGCTCGGTGCGCGGCCCGCTGGAGAGATGCCACTCGTTCTCGTTCTCGACGAGCGAGGTGCGGTCGGCGCGGTCGAGGAAGATGCCGCTGCAGCTGCCGCACTGGGCGATGTCGACGCCACCGCGTCGGTGCACCGCCATCTCCCCTTGGCACTTCGGGCACGTCATTGTCTCCATGCGGCCGAATCTACTCCGGAGGGGCCGATTGAACCCCGTAGCGACACCGTGAACCGTGATACTGACTTCCATGACCTCTGGCCACTCGTCGACCGCCGGACACGAGCATGAGTACGCCTACCTCGACCACGAGGGCCCGTTGGCCTTCGCCCACCGCGGCGGCGCGCTCCATCCGGACAACCACGGGCTGGAGAACTCCCGGGCGGCGTTCCAGACCGCGATCGACCTCGGCTACCGCTACCTCGAGACCGACGTGCACGTCACCCGCGACGGTGTGGTGATCGCATTCCACGACGAGACGCTCGACCGCACGACCACCGGGGCCGGAGCCATCGCGGACTTGCCCTACGCCGAGGTGAAGAAGGCGCTGATCGGAGGGCGTGAGCCGATCGCGACCCTGGGCGAGCTGTTCGACGCCTGGCCGCAGGCGCGGTTCAACATCGACCTCAAGTCGGTTGGTGCGATCACCCCGCTGGTCGACCTGCTGCGCGAGCACGACGCGTTCGACCGGGTCTGCGTCGCGTCGTTCTCGGAGTCCCGGATCCGCCGAGCGCGGGCGCTGCTCGGCCCCACCGTCGCGACCGGTTTGGGCCCGCTGGCGGTCGCAGTGCTGAAGTTCGTCCCGTTCCGCTGGCTGCGCGCCCGCCTCCTACCGCCCGGCGTCTGTGCGCAGATCCCGCTGAAGGCCGGCCCGGTCGAGCTGCCGACCGCCCGGTTCGTACGCCGGGCCCATGACCACGGCAAACACGTGCACATCTGGACGGTCGACGACGCGCCGACGATGCACACCTTGCTCGACCGCGGCGTGGACGGCCTGGTCACCGACCGCATCGACACGCTGCGCGACGTCCTGCTCGAGCGTGGACAGTGGAAGGCGGCTGAGGCGTGAGCCGGTCCGACTCCGCCGGCGTCGCCGACCTGACCCCGTTCGCCCGGCAGCGAGAGCAGCGAGCGTGGTACTGGTACGACTGGGCGAACTCCGCGTACGTCACGTCGGTCGCGACCGTGCTGTTCGCGCCGTACCTCACCAGCGTCGCGGAGACCGCCGCGTGTGGTGAGCCCGGCACCTCCGCCGACCCGTGCCGCACCGACCTGGACGTGCTGGGCGTCGCGATCTCGCCGGGCTCGCTGGTGTTCTACGTCGTCACGCTGGCGACCGTGCTCTCGGCGCTGGTCCTGCCGGTGGTCGGGGCCTTCGCCGACCGCTCACCGCGCAAGAAGGAGATGATGGCGCGGTTCGCCTGGGCCGGCAGCCTCGCCGCGGGCTGCATGTTCTTCGTCACCGGCGACAACTGGCAGCTGGGCGCCGGCCTGCTGCTGGTCGCGAACATCTGCCTGGGGTCGTCGCTGGTGGTCTACGACGCGATCCTCTGTGAGGTGGCCGGCCCCGACGAGCGCGACAAGGTGTCGTCGCGCGGCTGGGCGCTCGGCTACCTCGGCGGCGGGTTGCTGCTGGGCGTCAACCTCGGCCTGGTGACGTTCCATGACACGCTCGGCATGAGTACGGCGACAGCGGTCCGGGTCAGCGTGCTCACCGCGGCCGTGTGGTGGGCCGGCTTCACGCTGATCCCGTACCTCGGCCTGCGCAACCGGGCCCCGACCCGGGTCGTCGACACCCCCGGGGGGATGGTGCGCGACAGCTTCACCCAGCTGTTCCAGACGCTGAAGGAAGCGCGGGCGTACCCGATGACGTTGACCTTCCTGGCGGCGTACCTGTTCTACAACGACGGCATCCAGACCGTCATCGTGTCGGCCTCGGTGTACGGCGAGAAGGAGCTGGGGTTCGCCACCGAGGTGCTGATCGGCACGATCTTGATGGTGCAGTTCGTGGCGTTCGCGGGCGCGCTGGCGTTCGGTCGGCTGGCCGCCAGGATCGGCAGCCGTACGACGATCATGCTCGGCCTGCTGGTCTGGGTCGCGATCGTGACGGCCGGCTACTTCATGCCGGAGGGGGAGCTGGTGCCGTTCCTGACCCTGGCGGTCGCCATCGGGCTGGTGCTCGGTGGCACCCAGGCGCTGTCCCGGTCGTTCTTCAGCCAGCTGATCCCGCGTGGCCGCGAGGGTGAGTACTTCAGCCTCTACCAGGCCTGTGAGCGGGGTACGTCGTGGCTCGGCACCCTGGTGTTCGGTCTGGTGCACCAGTGGGCCGACTCGTACCGACCGGCGATCTTCGCGCTGATGATCTTCTTCGTGGTCGGTTTGGTGCTGCTGTGGCGGGTCGACCCGCGGACCGCGATCCGCGACGCCGGCAACCCGGTGCCGGTGGTGGTCTGACCCGGCCCGCGCACCCACGCCTGCGGTGTGACGTGCGTCGGATAGTCGTGGTGTACGCATGAGACGGCGCGGATGGGGAATCATTGACGCGTACCAACCGTTCCAACCAGCGACGGGGCGCAACCACGCCCCGTCACCGTCACGCACACTACTAACGGGGAGGTCGAGCACATGTCTGACCGAGTTCTGCGCGGCGCGCGGCTGGGGGGCCAAAGCTTCGAGGACGAGCGGGGCATCGAGTTCGCGCCGCGCCAGCAGGTGGCGTACGCCTGCCCGGAGGGACACGAGTTCGAGATCCCGATGGCGCAGGAGGCGGAGATCCCACTGATCTGGGAGTGTCCGCGCTGCAGCGGCGAGGCCCGCCTCGTCAACGGCGCCGAGCCCGAGGCGAAGAAGGAGAAGCCGGTGCGCACGCACTGGGACATGCTCCGCGAGCGCCGCTCACTCCCCGAGCTCGAGGATCTGCTGTCGGAGCGGCTCGACCTGCTCCGCACCGGCCAGATCGGCCCGCCCCACCTGCACCGGCGCTCCAAGAGCCGGGCCAAGAAGAGCGCCTGACCGTACGGTTCCACGCAGCCGGCGACTTCGCGCCGAGGTTGCTCGTATGTTCGCGATCCATCGCGCCGAGGTTGCGCGTATGTCGGGCCGGTCGCGACTCACCCCCACCCGTACCCGACCATCCCTATGCCTGCAGGGCTGGGGATGATCGGCAACGGCACGGGCCCGTGCCGTTCCGGGGCCTCGCGCCGGCCGACATACGTGCAACCTCGGCGCGAGAAGCGCTCTTAGCGTCGGTTCGGTGAGTGCGGGTCGTCGTCGACCACCTGGCCGGTGACGACACCAGGTCCCCGATCAGACCCCCGATCAGAGCCGTGAGGCGGACCAGGTGTCCCGGGACCGCCGAACACCCGCACCGTCGACCGGGCCACCCGGCGGGCGACGAACCAGCCCAGCAGCCGCCGCGCCAGCGGCCGGGTCGGCGGGAGCACGAAGAAGAACCCGACCACGTCGGTCGCGAAGCCCGGCGTCAGCAGCAGCGTGCCGCCGACCAACACCAGCGCGGCGTCGGCGACCTCGGTGTGCGGCAGCTGGCCCTTGGTCAGGGCGCCCTGCAGCCCGGCCCAGGCCCGGCGGCCCTCCCGCTTGACGATCCAGGCGCCGAGCAGGCTCTCGAACAGCAGCAGCGCGATGGTCCACGGCGCGCCGATCGCCTGCCCGACCTGGATGATGACGTAGATCTCTACGACCGGGACGAGCAGGAAGGCCACCGCCAGCATCAACCACCGCATGACCTCAGTATCTCCTGGCACCCAAACGGCGCAGCCCGGGCCGCACCCGCCGCAGTCGGTAGCCCACTCCCCACACACTGACCCGCCAGATCGCCTCGCCGACGATCGCGTTGCTCATCTTCGACTCGCCCCGCACCCGCTCCACGAACCGGATCGGCACCTCGACCACCCGGATGCCCGCCCGGGCCGCGCGCCGCGCCAGGTCGACCTGGAAGCAGTAGCCCTGCGAGGCGACCCCGTCCAGGTCGACGGCCTGCAGCGCCGCCCGCCGCCAGGCCCGGAAGCCCCCGGTCGAGTCCCGCAGGTCGAGCCCGAGCGCCATCCGGGCGTACCGGTTGCCACCCCTCGACAGCACCTCACGCGAACGCGGCCAGTTCTCGACGCTGCCGCCGGGCACCCAGCGGGAGCCGAGCACCAGGTCGGCGTCGGCCAGTGCGGCCAGCAGGGACGGCAGCTGCTCGGGCAGGTGCGACCCGTCGGCGTCCATCTGCACGAGCACGTCGTACGTCCGCCGCAGCCCCCAGTCGAACCCGGCCAGGTACGCCCGGCCGAGCCCGCCCTTGCCCGGCCGGTGCAGGACGTGCACCCGGGACTCGGCTGCGGCCAGCGTGTCGGCCAGCGCGCCGGTGCCGTCGGGCGAGCCGTCGTCGACCACCAGGACGTCGGCGCCCGGCACTGCCGTCAGGACCCGACGGACGACCGACTCGACATTCCCGGCCTCGTTGTACGTCGGGATGACGACCAAGGTCTCGGTCATCCCCGCTCCCGGGCGCGCCGCCGTACGACTCCGACGGCGATGCCGACCAGACCCAGACCGGCGGCCGTCAGGTCGAGCCAGCCGCCGAGCCTGATGCCAGGCGTGATCCCCTCCCCCACCGGAAGCTCGGCGACGAGGGCCTGCTGCGAGCGCGACGTGGTCCGGTCGAGCACGCTGCCGTCCGGCCGCACGAAGCCGCTGATGCCGGTGGTGGCGGCCACCGCGACCGCCCGCCCGGACTCCACGGCTCGCAGCCGGGTGATCGCCCACTGCTGCTCGAGCTGGGCGGTGCCGAGGTAGGTCGCGTTGTTGGTCTGCACGGCCAGCAGGTCGACGTCCTCGGCCGTGACATCGCGGATCGCGTCGTCGTAGGCCACCTCGAAGCACATCACCGCGCCCACCCGGACGTCGCCGAGGTCCAGCACCCCCGGGCCGTCGCCGGGAAAGAAGTCCCGCGGGATCTCCTGCTCCAGCAGCGGCACGATCGGCGTGAACGCAGCCCGCAGCGGCACCCACTCCCCGAACGGCACCAGCCGCCGTTTGGCGTACGTCTCTCCAGGGCCGGTCGTAGGCTCCCAGACGATGCCGGTGCCCTGCACATGGTCGTCGCCCGGCCCGCGGGTGACGGCGCCGACGAGCACCGGCACGCCGACCGCGTCCACCGCGTCTTGGATCAGCGCTCCGGCGTCCGCGTCGAGCAGGGGGTCGATGTCGCTGGAGTTCTCGGGCCACACCACGACATCGGGCTGCTCGGCCTGGCCGGCCTCGATGTCCGCGGCCAGGTCGTGGGTCGCCGCGGCGTGGTTCTCGAGGACGACCCGCGGCTCGGCCATCGAGTCGATCCCCTCGCCGGGCGTGTCGCCCTGCACGACGGCCACGGTCGCCGTACGCCCGTCGGCGCCCTGCAGGCCGACCGGGAGCACCCACCCTGCCGCCAGCAGAGCCAGCGCCGCGACGGCAGCGGGCAGGGCGACCAGCAGCCGGTGCCGGTCGACCACCGCGGCGGCTAGCAGCAGCGCGGCCAGAGCGACGACGAAGGTCAGCCCACCCTCGCCGAGGTAGCGGGCCCAGGAGACGACGCCGGTGTCCACGAACGGCGTCCCCAGCCGCGCCCAGGGGAACCCACCGAACGGCAGGTGCCCGCGCGCGAGTTCGACACCCGCCCAGGCGCACGCGCCCCACACCGGCCAGCCTGGCAGCCGGGAAGTCGCCGCCAGCGCGAGCCCGAGGACCAGGTAGAACGGCGCCTCGACGGCGGCGATGGCGAACTGGATGCCCGGGACGACGGAGTACAGCCACCAGGCCGCCACCAGCACGAAGGTGAACCCGAACAGCAGCCCGCGGACGGCGGCGGCCCGCAGCGACGCGTCGCGGCAGAGCAGGCCGAGCCCGGCGACCGCGACCAGCGCGAGCGGCCACCACCCGAGCGGCGGCATCGCGAGGGCCAGGGCGACGCCGAGCAGGCCGGCCAGGAGTGCAGATCGCACGCGGGTCCTAGGGGTGAGGAGCGAAGCGGTACGGACCCGGTCAGGATACGGAAGGAGCCCGGACCCTTCGGACCGAACACCCGCTCACTGGCTGCGGGCTAGGTGTCCGTTGTCTACTGGGCGCCGGGCTCGATCCGAGTCGCACCCCACCCATCCTGGCCGCGACCAGGCTTGCTGCGACAATCCAGGAACGTGGTCGCTCGCCCCGATCACCGCAGCCACCTGGACGCTGGCCCGACGGTTGCGGCCTGCTCGGTGGACACCGGCACTCTTGCGATCCGAGAGGTGCCTGTCAACCCCGGCTTGACCTGCGAGTTTTTCCTATTTGTGCAGGTCAAAGCGGCCCTTTGGACATCCGGATTTCACCCGCATTTTCCAGCGTCGTCGGCGTGTCGCGGGTGACACGCCGACACCTCGTCACGTTGGTGGCGGGACCACGACCACGCCGGTCGCGGTGACGGCGTCGAGCGGCTCCGGCAGCACCTCGGCGGCCGACTCCGAGCGGCCGGGACGGCCACGGCAGACCACCCGGGCGACCAGGTCGAGCTCACGGCTTCGGGTGCCGACCCGGGTCACCGTCGCGACTACCTCGAGCACGTCACCCGCCCGTACGGCGGCACGGAACTGGACGTCGGAGTACGTCGCGAACAGGCCCTCGTCGCCGTCGGTGCGGATGCACACCTCGGTGGCCACGTCGCCGAACAGGCCCAGCAGGTAGGCCCCGTCGACCAGGTTGCCGGCGTAGTGCGCATGGGAGTACGGCACGTAGCGCCGGTGGGTCACGGTCAGGCCGAGCCGTGGGTCTGAGGTCGGTTCGGTCATGCGCTCCTGCTCTCGTCGGCTGCCTCGGTCAGCGCCGCCACCTGGTCGGGCAGCAGCGCGGAGACGACGTAGCTGGCCACCTCGCCGGGCGTCGTACCCCGGGTGAAGACCCGGCTGACGCCAAGCTCCCCTGCCATCGTCTCGTCGAAGCGCGGGCCGCCGATCACCAGCAGCGGCTGGCGACCCGACGGGTAGGACTCGCGGAACGCGGCCGACATCTCCAAGGTGTTGTGGATGTGGGCGTCGCGCTGGGTGACCACCTGGCTGACCAGCACCGCGTCAGCCCGCTCGGCGCGGGCGCTGTCGACCAGCTGCGGCACCGACACCTGGGCGCCGAGGTTGACCACCTTGAGCTCCCGGTAGTACTCGAGACCCTTCTCCCCGGCGAAGCCCTTGACGTTGAGGATCGCGTCGATGCCCACCGTGTGGGCGTCGGTGCCGATGCACCCGCCGACGACGACGA
This sequence comes from Nocardioidaceae bacterium, assembly GCA_050699035.1. Classification (GTDB taxonomy): domain Bacteria; phylum Actinomycetota; class Actinomycetes; order Propionibacteriales; family Nocardioidaceae; genus WHTB01. Next base: position 13,160 of record JBOHDE010000055.1, read on the forward strand.
GCCGGCGGCGGAGCCCTTTGCGGATGGCCAGGTTGACCTCCCGGGGGGACAGCAGCGGGTAGTCCCGCTCGACCACCTCGACCTTCGACAGGTCGACGAGGTGGCTGACCTGGCCGTACACGACGAAGAACGTGAAGCCCTCACCCATCGGCTTCGCGTGGACGACCATCACGGGGTCGATCCCCATCTTCTTCGCCAGCTGGGCCGCGGCGCCCTCGGCACGCTTGCTGTGCGGCACCGGCAGCGTGAACGACACCTGCACCATGCCGTCGCCGGTGGTGTCGCCGTACGGCCGTACGATCGTCGTCTCCCGGCTCATCGGCTGCGCTCCTTCGCGGGTGCCTCGAGGATCTCGGTGGCCGGGTTGAAGTAGCCGTCGGCCTTCCGGGCAACTCCGTCGAGCCCCCTGCCGCGGTCGGCGGGACGACGCATCAGGCCGAACGTGCCGTCGGCGATGGCATCGAGGAGCCCCTCCTGCCCGGGCTCGTCCACGATCCGTTGCAAGAGTTCGATCGCCTCGCCGAGCACCTGGCGGGCGCGCTGCGCGATGAACCCGTCGGGCGCCGGGTGGAAGTCCTCCTGCAGCCGGCCGGCGGCGTCCAGGACGTACCGGACGTTCTGCAGGGCGAGGTCGCGGTCGGACAGCCAGGGCGTGACGACGGCCTCCGTCATCATGCCGACCAGCAAGATCCCCTGGCCGGTCAGCGCGCCCGCGAGGTTGAAGAACCCGTCCAGCAGGTAGCCGCGGAACACGTCGCCGGTCATGTGCCGGGTCGGCGGCATCCACTTGAGCGGTGCGTCCGGGAACAGCTCGCGGGCGAGCAGGGCGTGCGCGACCTCCAGCCGGAAGCTGTCCGGGACAGCCGGGTCGATCTCGAACGCGTGGCCGAGGCCGAGCTGCCAGTCCTCGAGGCCCGCCTCCTTGGCGAAGTACTCGTTGAGCAGCTGGCTGACGGTCACCGTGTGCGCCGCCTCGACCGCGTCGGCCGTCGTGAGGTAGTTGTCCTCGCCGGTGTTGATGATGATGCCGGCGCGGGCGTGCACCTGCCGGCTGAACCGTTGGTCGACGAACGTGCGCACCGGGTTGATGTCGCGGAAGAGGATGCCGTACATCGAGTCGTTGAGCATCATGTCGAGCCGCTGCAGGCCGGCCAGTGTCGCGATCTCGGGCATGCAGAGGCCGGACGCGTAGTTGGTGAGCCGCACGTAGCGGCCCAGCTCGGCGCTGGTCTCGTCCAGCGCCGCGCGCATCAGCCGGAAGTTCTCCTGAGTGGCGTACGTGCCGGCGAAGCCCTCACGGGTCGCGCCCTCGGGTACGTAGTCGAGCAGCGACTGCCCGGTGGAGCGGATCACCGCGATGATGTCGGCGCCTTCGCGGGCCGCGGCCTGCGCCTGCGGCATGTCCTCGTAGATGTCGCCGGTCGCGACGATCAGGTAGATCCACGGCTGGCGCGGCGCGTCGCCCCACCGCCTGATCAGCCGCTCGCGCTCGCGCCGTCGCGCGTCGATCGCCTTTATGCCGGCGCCGACCGACTTCTTGGCCGCGGAGCGAGACCGGGTGGCGTCGCGGCCGTCCGGGAGCCGGAACCGCACCGACCCCGCGGACGCCTTCTGCGCCAGCGTGCCGAGGTCCTCGGCCTCGCCCCGTACCAGGGCGTCCCACACCGGCAGCGCGACGCCGTGCTCGAGGCCGACGTCGCCGCGGACGGCGTCCAGCAGCCGGTTGACCCACGGGATGCCCTCGGTGTCGGCGCCGGTGAGCCCCGCCAGGCGAAGCGTCGCGCGCTCCACCGAGACGGTCGTGTGCTGGGTCGCCAGCCTGACGATCGGCCGCCCGACCCGACGCGCCAGCGTCCGCGCCTTGCGCACGGTCACCGGGTCGAGGTCGAGCTTGTTCGGCGCGCTCATCGGGTCGGCACCTCGTGGTCGTGGATCAGGTCGCCCGCCAGGTAGGTGCGGTGACACGTCGGCAGGTCCTCCCCTGGCTCCAGGGCGGGCAGGACGGGTACGCCGGCCCGCGGGTCGGTCGACCAGGAGGCGACCCGGGCGTCGGGAGTCTGCACGGTGAGGCCGCCCGGCACCGCCCAGACGGCCAGCGTCGCGTCGCTGCCCGGAGCGAGCACGCCCGCGTCGTCGCGGCGGACGGCCCGCCAGCCGCCCCGGGTGTGTGCACCGAAGGCGGCGCGTACGGTCATCCGCTCCTCCGGCGTGTGGTGGAAGGCGGCGGCCCGGACCGCCGCCCACGGGTCGAACGGGGTGACCGGGGTGTCGGAGCCGAAGGCCAGCACCACGCCGGCCCGGGCCAGCGAGCCGAACGGGTTCATCGCCCGCTGCCGCTCCCCCAGCCGGAGCGCGTAGAGACCCTCGCCGCCGCCCCACCAGGCGTCGAACACCGGCTGCACGCTCGCCACGATGCCGAGGTCGGCCATCGTGGCGATGCCGCCGGCATCGATCATCTCGACGTGCTCGAGCCGGTGCCGTGCCCACACCAGTGCGTCGCGTCCGACCACCCGCTCGGCCTCCCGGAACCCCGCCAGCACGGTCGCCACCGCGTCGTCGCCGATGCAGTGGAAGCCGGCCTGCAGGTCGGCCCGGGTGCAGGCCACGACGTGGTCGCGAACGTCCTCCACGTCGAGGTAGCGGTGGCCGGAGGTGTCGGCATCGGCATAGGGCGCGGTCATCGCCGCCGTTCGCGACCCGATCGCGCCATCGGCGTTGAGGTCGCCGGCGGCGCCGAGGCAGCCGAGGTCGCGGGCCAGCGCGGCCTCGTCCAGCTCGCCCCAGTAGCCGTAGACCTCGGGGCCGCCGCGCAGCGACCGGATGGTGGCGAAGTCGCTGGTCACGGACAGGTGCGGCGCCCCGAGCTCGTGCACGGCGGCGATCCCCCGCGACGCGGCCAGGGTGAGCGCCCGCTGGATCGCCGTACGCCGCTCCGGCGCGCTGAGGAGGGCGTGCACGGTGCCGCGTACGACGTGGTGGGCGTCACGCTCCACTCGGCCGTCGTCGGTGAAGCCGTCGACGTGGCGGACGTGCGGGATCCGGGCGAGCAGGGCGGACGACACCACGGCCGAGTGCCCGTCGACGCGGCCGAGGTACAGCGGGCGGTCGCCGACGGCGCGGTCGACCTCCGCACCGGTGAACGGCCGTCCCTCTGGCCAGCGGGTCTCGTCCCAGCCGAAGCCCTGCAGCAGGGAGCCGTCGTGGGTCCCGGCGTAGTCCACCACAGCGTCGAGCGCGGCGGTCAGGCTGGCGCAGTCCGACAGGTCGACGGCGGACAGCGCGAACCCGGTCTGCGCGAGGTGCGCGTGGGCATCGACGAACGCCGGAGCCACCAGCCGCCCGTCCAGCTCGACGACCTCGTCGGCCTCGCCGCGGTAGCGCTCGGCGCCGTCGTCGTCACCGACCCACACCACCTGCGTGCCGTCGAGGGCGATCGCGGTGGCGTGCGGGTCGGACGCGGCGTAGACGCTGCCGCCGACGAGGAGGGTACGGCGGCGGACGGGGTTGCTCGAGGTCACGACCTCATCCTGCCTCGACCCGCCGCTCGAAGAGTGCCCGAACATCGGAATCGTTGCGCAGCAGGTCCACTGCGTACGCGGCGTGGCCGGGCACGTACCCGTTTCCGATCAACATGGTCACGTCGGCGGCGAGCCCCTCGGCCCCGAGCGCGGCGGCGCTGAACGACGTGGCCATCGAGAAGAAGATGACGGTCCCGCGGTCGCGGGTGGCTAGCAGCGCTCCGTGCTCACTGCCGGGTACGTCGACGCAGACGACCGTCACGTCGGCCGGCCCGCCGGCGGTTGCCACGGCGGCGGCCAGCGCCACCGGGTCGCGGGCGTCGGCCACGGTGACCGCGTCGGTGAGCGACGTACCCGCGAGCAGGTCGGCCTCGGTCCGGTCGGGCACCACGCCGATCGTGCGGGTGGCGCCGGCCCGCCTGGCCGCCGCCAGCGACAACGACCCGCTCTTGCCGGCGGCGCCGACCACACAGACGACCGGCGGCACGCCGCGCTCGACGTACTGCTGCACGATTCGAGCGGTCAGCGCGGGTGCGCCGCAGACGTCCATCACGGCCAGCGCCAGCGGCGTCGGGAGGTCGTCGGGGATGCGGGCCGCGATCGAGCGGCCGAACAAGATCGCGTACCCCTTGCACGGCACCTGCTCGGACTGCCCGTCCCAGTCGGCCAGCTCGTCCTCGATCACGAGCGGGGTGAGGGTCAGGGAGACCAGGGTCGTGACCCGGTCGCCGACGGTGAGGCCCAGCGGAGACTCCGGGCCGACCTCGGCGACCGTGCCGACCAGCATGCCGCCGGAGCCGGTGACCGGGTTGTGCATCTTGCCGCGCCGGCCGACGATCTCGAGCACCTCGGCCCGGACCGCGTCGCCGTCTCCGCCGTACGCGGTGTGCAGCTGCCGGAACGACGCGGCGTCGAGGTTGAGCCGCTCGACGTCGACGCGCACCTCGTCGGGCCAGAGGTCGCGCCGGGTGTCGAGCACCTCGGCGGCCTGCGGCAGCACGCCGGTCGGCTCTCGTACGCGGTGCAGTCCGGTGGGCGTTCCGGCGGTCTGGCGCGACACGCGGGCGGTCCTCCCGTTCTAGGTCCGTTATGGCAGTACATTGTCCGGCGTTACATTAGAGCGGCCGGATGATGTCCCGTAGTCTGGCATTGTCCCAAGATGCAACACAAGGCGCGACAGAACGAGGAGAACCGGTGAGCGAGCGCAGCCCACGACTCGAGCAGCCGTACCCGTACCAGCGGGTCGAGCTGGTCGAGCCGGACTGGACCCGGCTGCCCGGATGGCGTGACGTCACGACGGCCGAGTGGGAGTCCGCGCAGTGGCAGCGGGCGCACTGCGTGAAGAACGTCAAGCAGCTGCGCGCGGTGTTCGGCGACCTGGTCGACGACCGGTTCTACGCCGACCTGGAGCGCGACCAGGCCGAGCGGGCCACCATGTCCATGTTGGTCCCGCCGCAGATGGTCAACACGATGGGGCCACCGGCCGTGCCGGCCGGGCCGGGCTCGCTGACCGAGGCGCTGTACGCCGACCCGGTCCGCCGCTACATGATCCCGGTGTTCTCCGACCGTCGTACGGACTGGCCGTCCCACCCGCACGCGACGCGGGACTCGCTGCACGAGCACGATATGTGGGTCGCGGAGGGGTTGACCCACCGCTACCCGACGAAGGTGCTCGCCGAGATCCTGCCGACCTGTCCGCAGTACTGCGGGCACTGCACCCGGATGGACCTGGTCGGCAACTCCACACCGGTCATCGACAAGCTCAAGTTCGAGCTGAAGCCCGCCGACCGGCTGGCCGGTCACATCGAGTACCTCCGCCGTACGCCCACCGTGCGCGACGTCGTGGTGTCCGGAGGCGACGTCGCGAACATGCCGTGGGCACGGGTCGAGGACTACGTGTCCCAGCTGCTCGACATCGACAACATCCGCGACATCCGGCTGGCCACCAAGGCGCTGATGGGGCTGCCGCAGCACTGGCTGCAGGACGACATCCGGGCCGGGATGGAGCGGCTGGCCACCAAGGCCCGATCGCGGGGCTCCCAGATCGCGATCCACACCCACGTCAACCACGCCAGTTCGGTGACGCCGCTGGTGGCCCGGGCGACGGGCGCGATGCTGGAGACCGGCATCCGCGACGTCCGCAACCAGGGTGTGCTGATGGAGGGCGTCAACGCGGAGCCGCACGCCCTGCTCGACCTGTGCTTCACCCTGCTCGACGGCGCCGGGATCATGCCGTACTACTTCTACATGTGCGACATGATCCCGTTCAGCGAGCACTGGCGGGTGTCGGTGACGAAGGCGCAACATCTGCAGCACCACATCATGGGCTACCTGCCGGGCTTCGCCACGCCGCGCATCGTCTGTGACGTGCCGTTCGTCGGCAAGCGGTGGGTGCACCAGCTCGCGGAGTACGACCGGGAGCGCGGCATCTCGTACTGGACGAAGAACTACCGCACGTCGATCGAGAGCGAGGACGCCGACGCGCTGACCCGACTGTACGAGTACTACGACCCGATCCACACCTTGCCGGCCGAAGGCCAAGCCTGGTGGCAGCAGCACGATGGCGGCGTCCACGCAGAGGCCGAGCGCCGGGCAGCCACCTCCCGAGCAGCCGCCGAGCAGCAGAAGCTCCTCACCATCACCTGACCC
>JBOHDE010000056.1:0-19315 GCA_050699035.1 Nocardioidaceae bacterium
CCGTTGCGGCCGCGAGCTGGTCGGCCAGCAGCCGGGTCGACGACGGCTGGCTCAGCCCGCCGGTCACGACGGCGATCCGGCGCGTGCTGCTCATCGGGTCACCTGCTCGAGCTCGGATGAGGCCGCGAGGCTCTGGTGGGTCGGCGCAGCGGGGACGTGCGCGGGCCGTAGGGCGTCGAGCTCCTTGCGCAGCACGGGTACGACTTCCTCGCCGAGCAGGTCGAGCTGCTCGAGGACGGTCTTCAGCGGCAACCCGGCGTGGTCCATCAGGAACAGCTGGCGCTGGTAGTCCCCGACGTACTCCCGGAAACCGAGTGTCCGCTCGATGACCTGCTGAGGGCTGCCCACGGTCAGCGGGGTCTGCGCGGTGAAGTCCTCCAGCGACGGGCCGTGGCCGTACACCGGGGCGTTGTCGAAGTACGGCCGGAACTCGCGGACGGCATCCTGGCTGTCCCGGCGCATGAAGACCTGGCCGCCGAGGCCGACGAGCGCCTGGTCGGCGCTGCCGTGGCCGTAGTGCTCGAACCGCCGCCGGTAGAGGTCGACCATCTGGGCGCTGTGCTCCTTCGGCCAGAAGATGTGGTTGTGGAAGAAGCCGTCGCCGTAGTACGCCGCCTGCTCGGCGATCTCGGGGCTGCGGATCGAGCCGTGCCAGACGAACGGGGGTATGCCGTCGAGCGGTCGCGGCGTCGAGGTGAAGGACTGCAGCGGCGTGCGGAACTTGCCCTCCCAGTCGACGACGTCCTCGCGCCACAGCCGGTGCAGCAGGTGGTAGTTCTCGACCGCCAGCGGGATGCCGTCGCGGATGTCCTTGCCGAACCACGGGTAGACCGGACCGGTGTTGCCACGACCCAGCATCAGGTCCAGCCGACCGTCGGACAGGTGCTGCAAGGTCGCGTAGTCCTCGGCGATCCGTACCGGGTCGGTAGTCGTGATCAGCGTGGTCGAGGTCGACAGGATGATCCGCTCGGTCTGCGCGGCGATAAACGCCAGTGTGGTGGTCGGCGCGGACGGGATGAACGGCGGGTTGTGGTGCTCGCCGGTGGCGAACACGTCGAGGCCGACCTCCTCCGCCTTCAGCGCGATCTCGATGGTCGCCTTGATCCGCTCGTGCTCCGACGGCGTACGCCCCGTCGTCGGGTCGGTCGTGACATCCCCGACGGTGAAGATCCCGAACTGCATCCCAGCTCCAGTGGTTGATCAGTCAATTACTAACGATGGAACGGGGCCGGGCTGACGGATATTCCGTGGCGTACGGCCGGTTGTCAGACGATCCGTGCGCCGGAACGCACGAACTGCCTGACAAGTCGACCGAAGGCCGGCCGAGGCATCACGCGACCCACTCAGCGGCTCGGGATCCGAGGGCCGAGACATTCCGCTGAGTCCCTGGACCTTCACTCTCCGGAAGCGTAGGAATGCACACAGTATGCGCTGGCTCGCATCCCGTCGCCACCCGTCGTCGAGGGAGGAACCATGTCCACCCGCATCTCCACCCGTCGTCTCGCCACCATCGCGGGCACAGCTGTGCTCGCGGCCGCGCTGGCCGCTCCTGTCGCCCCAGCCGCACCCGTCAGCTCAGCGGTCGAGCCGGCCGCGGAGCCGGCCGCCGACCAGGTCATCCCGGTCGCCGGCCTGGACCAACCGGTCACCATCAACGTCGACACCTGGGGCGTCCCGCACGTCTACGCCGAGAGCAACGAGGACGTCTTCTTCGGCCAGGGCTTCAACGCCGCCCGCGACCGGCTGTTCCAGATCGACCTGTGGCGCCGCCGCGGCCTCGGCCGGCTGGCGCAGGCGTTCGGCCCGCAGTACGTCGAGCAGGACCGGGCCGCCCGGCTGTTCCTCTACCGCGGCGACATGCAGGACGAGTGGGACGCGTACGGCGAGGACTCCGAGCAGATCGCCACGCAGTTCACCGAGGGTGTCAACGCCTACATCGACTGGCTGAAGAAGCACCCGGCTGCACTGCCACCGGAGTTCCGGATGCTCGACTACCTGCCGGAGAAGTGGGCGCCGGAGGACGTCGTACGGATCCGTACTCACGCGCTCGTGTCCGGCCTCTCCGCCGAGATCAACCGGGCCGAGCTGGCCTGCGCCGGCCGGCTGGACCTCGACGCGCTGCGCAAGCGGCTGGAGCCCGACCACACCACCCAAGTCCCGGAGGGGCTCGACCCCTGCCTGCCAGAGAACGTCAAGGACGTTTACGACCTGGCCACCCAGACCGTCCGGTTCACCGGCGACGCCGACCGACCGCTCGCCTTCGAGCGCCCCGCCGAGGAGGCGTTCGAGGAGGGCAGCAACAACTGGACGGTGTCCGGGGACCGCACGAGCACCGGACGGCCGATCCTCGCCAACGACCCGCACCGGGCGCAGCAGACACCGTCGCTGCGCTACATCACGCACCTGTCGTCACCCGACCTGGATGTGATCGGGGCCGGCGAGCCCGCCCTGCCCGGCATCTCCATCGGACACAACGAGTCGATCGCGTTCGGCCTGACCATCTTCGGGATCGACGCGCAGGACCTCTATGTGTACGACCTGAACCAGGACAACACCCGCTACCGCTACCAGGACGGGTGGGAGCCGTTCACGAACGTCCGCGAGCGGATCCGGGTACGCGACGGCCGCACCGAGATCGGGCAGCTGCAGTACACCCGGCACGGGCCGGTCGTCTACGTCGACGAGGTGAAGCACCAGGCGTACGCCGTCCGGAGCACCTGGTCGTCCCCCGGCACCTCGGCGTACTTCGCCAGCATCGGCTACATGCGGGCACAGAACTGGGACGAGTTCCGGGACACGCTGACCCGCTGGGGCGCGCCCGGCGAGAACCAGGTGTACGCCGACGTCGAGGGCAACATCGGCTGGAAGCCGGGCGGCTTCGCGCCGAAGCGGATCGGCTACGACGGGCTGCTCCCGGTGCCCGGTGACGGCCGCTACGAGTGGGACCGCTTCATGACCGGTGACGAGCTGCCCGAGGTGTTCAACCCCGAGCAGGGCTTCTTCGCGACCGCCAACCAGTTCAACCTGCCCGACGACCACCCGAGCGACCTGGTCACGTCGTACGAGTGGTCGGCGCCGATGCGGCACGAGCGGATCGTCGAGGCGCTCAGCGCAGACGACAACCACTCACTGCAGGACGCGGGCCGGCTGCAGAACGACGTCAGCGACGTCCGGGCGCGCGAGCTGCTCGACCTGCTCGAGCCGCTGGAGTCCGACGACGCCTCGACCCGTGAGGCACTGGAGTTCATCCGCCCCTGGAACGGTGCTGAGACCCTCGGGTCGCCACACGCCCAGTTCTACCTGCGCTACTGGGAGTCCGCGCTCAACGCGGCGGTGAAGGCCGAGCTGGTCGCACCCGAGGACCGCGGCCTGTTCGGCAGCGTGGACTGGCTGGTGGTGATGGACGCGCTGCGGAACCCCGGCGAGTACTTCGACGGCGGCGAGGCCACCCGCGACGAGGTGCTGCTGACGTCGCTGCGTTCGGCGTACGTCAAGGCGCAGGCCGACCTCGGGTCCGACTCGTCGCAGTGGTCGTACGCCGGGAACTCCGTCCGGATGGACCACCCGATGGGCACCATCGACCCGTCGCTCAACAACGGGCCGTTCGCGATCCCCGGATCCGGCAACACCCCGATCGCCAGCGGCCGGGCGTCGTACCGGCAGGTCATCGACGTGGGCGAGTGGGACCGTTCGCTGGCCGTCAACACCCCGGGACAGTCGGGCAACCCGGACAGCGAGCACTTCCGCGACCTGGCGCCGCGGTGGGCGGCCGGCGAGTACTTCCCGCTGCTGTACAGCCGGTCCGCGGTCGAGCAGAACACGGAGACCCGGATCGTCCTGGTCCCCCGCTGACCCGCTCGCACGCGTGACAGTTGTCAGACGGTTTCGACTGCAGGTGGTCGATTCCGTCTGACAACTGTGCGAGTTAGCCTCTCCTTAAGGGGGTGCCGCGGCTGTCTGCGGTGCGTCACCAAGCATCACGGAGGGGAGTGGCGGTGGCTACGCCAGTTACGCAAACCGAGTACCCGGACCACATCGACGGGCCCGTCCTCAAGATCGCCGGCGTCGTCGTGCTCGGCGCGGTCATGTCGATCCTCGACATCACCGTCGTCAACGTCGCCTTGCCGGTGTTCCAGGCCGAGTTCGGCACCGAGGGCAACGAGATCGCGTACTCGCACGTCGCTTGGACGGTGACGGCATACACGCTCGCACTCGCGACCGTCATTCCGATGACCGGCTGGGCGGCGGACCGGTTCGGCACGAAGCGGCTGTACATCGCCGCAATCGCGCTGTTCACCCTCGGCTCCGTCCTCTGCGCCACGGCATGGGACATCAACGTGCTGATCGCCTTCCGGGTGCTGCAGGGCCTCGGCGGCGGCATGCTGATGCCGCTCGGCATGACGATCATGACCAAGGCCGCCGGCCCGCACCGGATCGGGCGGCTGATGGCGATCCTCGGCGTGCCGATGCTGCTTGGCCCGATCCTCGGCCCGATCATCGGTGGATGGCTGATCGAGGAGGCCAGCTGGCACTGGATCTTCCTGATCAACCTCCCGCTCGGCGTGATCGCTATTGTGTACGCGGCGCTCGTGCTGGCCAAGGACACCCCGGAGCCGTCCGAGTCGTTCGACTTCCTCGGCATGGCGCTGATGTCGCCCGGCCTGGCGCTGTTCCTCTTCGGGGTTTCGTCGCTGCCGGCGGAGGAAGGTGACTTCTCCGCTCCCCGCGTGTGGGTTTCGATGCTGGTCGGCGTCGCCCTGATGGTCGCGTTCGTCTGGCACTCGTTCCGGCCCGAGCACCCACTGCTCGACCTCCGGCTGTTCAAGAACCGCGAGCTCACCGTGTCGGTGATCACGATGTTCCTTTTCGCCGCGGCATTCTTCGGCGGCCTGCTGCTCGTGCCCACGTACTTCCAGCAGATCCGCGGTGAGTCGACCCTGGCGGCGGGTCTTCTGGTGGCGCCTCAGGGCCTGGGCGCGATGGTGACGATGCCGATCGCCGGCCGCCTCGTCGACAAGATGCCGGTCGGCCGGATCGTGCCGTTCGGTCTGCTCCTGATCATCCTCGGGATGTTGGGCTTCACCCAGATCACCGAGGACACGTCGTACGCCGTCCTCATCCCGATGCTGGTCGTGATGGGCTTCGGCATGGGGGCGACGATGATGCCGCTGTTCACCGCGGCGATCAAGACGCTCGCGGCCCACGAGGTCGCCCGCGGCTCCACCATCCTGAACATCACCCAGCAGGTCGCCAGCTCGGTCGGCGTCGCGACCATGGCCGTCATCTTGACCAACCAGCTGAACAGCTCACCGGTCGTCCCCGGCACCGAGAACATCCCCGGCCTCGACGGCGGAATCACCCAGGCTGACGCGGCGATCCTGTCCAACACGCAGCCAGACATCTTCGCCCAGCTCGGGATCGCGGCCGACTTCGTCGCGAGCGGCCTCGCGGACGCGGCGCAGGCGTTCGCGCAGACCTACTGGATCGCCTGGGTGCTGGTGGTGCTGACGATGGTCCCAGCACTGATGCTGCCGCGCCGGCGCGAGGAGTCGCACTTCCTCGACGACGAAGGCGTGCCGCCGGTCGTCGTGGAGTGAATCACCTCGTCGACCTGAGTTGTCAGTACGAGCCCGCCCACCAGTGAGCCCGTGGCCGTGCCATGATCCGGTGTTGCCCGAATGTGCGCGACGCCCGGCTCGCCTTCCTCGGCGGGCGGAGCGAGCCGAGCCGACCCTTGGAGAACAGACGATGCGAATCAGGATGTTGCCCGTGACGACCGCGGCGATGGCACTGCTGGCGACCAGCTGTGCAAGTGACGGTGGGGGCTCGTCCGGCGGCGGGTCCGGCGCCCTGGCTGGCAAGGGCTCCGGTGACTCGTGCGTGATCGAGGATCCCATTCCGGTCGGCGCAGCGCTGAGCCTCACCGGTGCGGCGGCGAGCTACGGCGAGTCCCAGAAAAAGGGCCTCGAGGTCGCCCTTGACAAGGTCGCCGAGACGGAGGGCGTCACGTACGACCTCACCGTCGAGGACGACGCGACCGACCCGAAGCAGGGGATCACGGTCTTCGAGCAGTTCATCTCCCAGGACCAGGTGAGCGTGATCCTCGGCCCCACCCTGTCGAACGCCGCCAAGACCACCGACCCGATCGCGCAGGAGGAGTCGGTCCCGGTGCTCGGCATCTCAAACACCGCCGAGGGGATCACCGAGATCGGTGACTACGTGTTCCGCAACTCGCTGACCGAGGCCGCGGTGATCCCACAGACGATCGCCAAGGCCAAGGAGACGCTGGGCCTCGAGAAGGTCGTCGTGATGTACAGCAACGACGACGCGTTCACGGAGTCCGGCTTCAAGGCGTTCGAGAGCGCGCTCAAGGACGAGGGCGTGGAGATCGCCAAGACCCTCACGTTCTCCAAGGCCGACACCGACTTCCGCACCCTGCTCACCGACGCGAAGGCCGAGCAGCCCGACGCCGTCGTGGTGTCCGGTCTGATCGAGGCCGCGATCCCGTTGGTGACGCAGGCCCGTCAGCTCGGCATCGACGCCCCGATCATCGGCGGCAACGGGTTCAACTCACCGCAGCTGATGGCGGATGCCGGCGAGGCCGCCGAAGGCGTGGTTGTCGGCGCCGCCTGGAACTCGGCGTCCGAGGGCCCGGAGAACGCGGAGTTCCTCGAGGCCTTCAAGGCCAAGCACGGCAGCGACCCCGACCAGTTCGCGGCCCAGGCCTACACCGGCCTGATCCTGGTCGACCAGGCCGTCCGGGCCGGCTGCTCCGGTGAGCGCGACGACATCAAGGAGCAGCTCGGCAAGCTCAAGGACGTGCCGACCGCCCTGGGCACCTTCTCGATCGACGAGAACCGCGACGCGGACCACGCCGCGGTCGTGCAGATCGTCGAGGGTGGCAAGTTCACCGTGCTGGACTGACCGGACGACCGGTCATGCAGCAGATCCTCAACGGTCTCTTCGCGGGCTCCCTCTACGCGCTGTTCGCGATCGGGTTCACCCTGGTCTTCGGTGTGCTCGACCGGCTGAACCTCGCCCACTCGGCGGTGTTCACCGCGGCCGCGTTCGTGGGGATCGAGCTCGTGGTCGCGGGCGGGTTGCCGATCTGGCTGGCCATCCCCGCCGTGCTGCTGTTCGGCGCGATCCTGGGGCTGATCATCGAGCGTCTGGCGTTCCGCCCGCTGAAGGACCGCCACGACGCGCACTTCGCCGGGCTGATCTCATCGATCGCGCTCGGTGGGATGGTCATCGCGCTGCTGCAGGCGAGGTACGGACCGGACACCCGGCGGTTCCCCGCTGACGCGTTCCCGGACACCGCGTTCGAGCTGGCCGGGGTCAGGGTCACCCTGCTGCAGATCGTGATCCTCGCGGTGTCGATCGCGCTGATGCTGGGGCTGGCGTTCTTGGTGACGCGGACCCGGCTCGGCCGCGGCATGCGCGCGGTCGCGGAGAACCCGCACGCCGCGCGGGTCCTCGGGGTCAACGTCAACCGGGTCACCGCGACCACGTTCGCAATCTCCTCGGCACTCGGGGCGGTCGCCGGCGTGCTGCTGGCCCTGTATGTGAACAGCGCCCAGCTCACCATGGGCTTCAACATCGAGCTCAAGGGACTCGCGGTGATCATCGTCGGCGGCATGGGGTCGCTCAAGGGTGCGATGGTCGGTGGGCTGGTGCTCGGGCTGGCCGAGGCGTTCGCCGTGCAGTACGTCGGCTCCTCGTGGCGCGACGTGGTCGCGTTCGGCCTGCTGTTCGGCATCTTGCTGCTGCGGCCCCAGGGCATGTTCGGCGCGCGAAGGGTGCGCGAGGTCTGATGCTCTCGAACTACTCCGCCACGATCACGCTGGTCGCACTCGCGGCGATCTTCGCGTACTCCTACTACGCCGTACTGATGGCCGGGCAGCTCAGCCTCGGCCAGGCCGGGATGGCATCGCTGGCCGGCTTCGGTGCCACCGTCGTCGTCCCGGACGAGCCGGTGGCCGGTGTGCTCTCGCCGCTGGTCGTCGGGATCCCGGTCGGGATGCTCGTCGGTGCGGTGGTCGCGTTCTTGCTGGGCCTGCCGGTGATGCGGTTACGCGGCGTCTTCCTGGCCATCGCCACCCTGGGTTTCGGCGAGATGGTACGGATCGTGCTGATCAACCTGTCCTGGACCGGGGGCGCGCAGGGCACGATGGTGCCGAAACTGGTGACCCCCGCGATCGCGTGGACCGCGCTGCTGCTCGTCGCCTACTGGTTCTGGCGGCTCGGAGGTTCCCGGCTCGGCCGCGCGCTGGCCGCGATCCGGGAGGACGAGCTGGCCGCCCGCGCGATGGGCGTCGACGTCAGCAGGTACCGGATGATCGCGTTCGTCGCCTCCGGTGCCGTCGCCGGCATGTACGGCGTCCTGATCGCGTACTTCTCGAGGCTGATCGTGCCCGACGACTTCGGGTTCGGGGCGGCGGTCGACGGGCTGGTGACCGCGGTCGTCGGCGGCTCGTTGCTGTTCATCGGACCGTTGCTGGGCAGCGGCTTCCTCACCCTGCTCCCGGAGGTCCAGCGGGCGATCGGGATCGAGGCCGGATGGATCCGCCCGTTCCTCTCGGGCGCCCTGCTGCTCGTGGTGATCCTGTTCCTGCCCGGCGGCCTCTCGAGCCTGATCCCCCGGCTGCACAAGCCGAAGGTCGACCCGTCCGTCGCGCCACCGGACCTGCCAGACCTCCCGGCTCCGGGCACGTCGGTGCTGACCCTGCAGGGGATCGGCAAGGACTACGGCGGCGTGCATGCCGTACGCAACGTCGACCTCGAGCTGCACAGCGGCGAGGTGCTCGGGCTGATCGGCCCCAACGGCGCCGGCAAGACGACGCTGGTGAACATGATCAGCGGCCTGACCGAGCCCACCAGCGGCGGGGGGACCGTGCTGGGTCAGCGGCTCGGCAAGGTGGCCGTCGCGCACCGGTTCGCCTCGGCAGGGGTGAGCCGCACCTTCCAGCACTCCAAGCTCTTCGAGCGCCTCTCGGTGCTGGAGAACGCACTCGTCGGGGCTCACGTGGTCAGCCGGCCGACGTTGCTGCGCCGGCTGTTGTGGCTGCCCTCGGCCCGGCGCGACGAGCGACAGGCCCTCGCCCAGGCCGGCGCCCAGCTGGCCCGCGTCGGACTGGCCGACCGAGCCGCGCTGAACGCCGGAGACCTGTCGTACGGCGACCGCCGTCGGCTCGAGATCGCCCGTGCCCTGGCCGGTCACCCCACCCTGCTGATCCTGGACGAGCCCGTCGCGGGGATGAACCACGTGGAGGCCGAGGGGCTCTCCGAGCTGATCCGGTCCTTGGCCGACGACGGGATCACCATCCTGCTGATCGAGCACAACGTGCGGATGGTGCTGCAGACCTGCTCCCGGGTCATGGTGCTCAACTTCGGCGAGGTGATCGCCGAGGGTGACCCGGTGGCGGTGGCGAACGACCCGGCCGTCATCGAGGCCTACCTGGGGTCCGAGGAGACGGGGGAGCAGCGTGTCTGACCCGATCCTCTCGGTGCAGGGCCTGTGCGTCTCCTATGGCCGGGTGCACGCCGTGCGCGATGTGTCCTTCGAGGCTCCCGAGGGCAGCCTGATCACCTTGGTCGGCGCGAACGGCGCCGGCAAGTCCTCGGTGCTCAACGCCGTGGCCGGCCTGGTCAGGTCCCGGGCAGGGAAGGTGCTCTTCGCCGGCCGGGACGTCACCCGGTGGCCGGCACACCGCCTCGTCGACGCGGGCCTGGTCCAGGTGCCCGAAGGCCGCGAGGTGCTCGCCACGATGTCGATCGAGGAGAACCTGCAGCTCGGCGGCTGGCACCGCGGGGAAACCGCGGCGACCACGATCGCCGAGATGTACCAACGGTTCCCGGTGCTCGCCGAGCGCCGGCACCTGCTCGCGGGCTCACTCTCCGGGGGTGAGCAGCAGATGCTCGCGATCGCCCGCGCCCTGGTCGCCAAGCCGCGCCTGCTGTTGATGGACGAGCCGTCGATGGGGCTGGCGCCCAGGATCGTCGACGACGTGTTCCGGGTGATCGAGGAGATCCGGGCGTCCGGGACCACCGTCGTACTCGTCGAGCAGAACGCGCGGCGGGCGCTGCGGGCCGCGGACTTCGGGTACGTGCTGGAGACGGGGTCGCTGGCGCACTCAGGTCCCGCCGCGGACCTACTGGCCGACGAGCGCGTCATCTCGGCGTACCTCGGCATCGAGTAGCCCGCTGTGGGCGAGCGACCGCGCCCTTGTCCCAGAAATACCAATACCCACAGGAGAATCAGGCGTACGGCAAAGGTCCGTGAACCCGGTCATACCGGCGTTTGCTGGCCCGCCGTTCGGGTACGGGTCCGACTTACGTACGAGGGTTGTCGATATCCGCGAAGCGACGTCGGCCCGGGGTGGAAGCCCAACCGAGCACAGGAAAGGCAGACATCGTCATGCCCTCCACGCAACCTGGGCGCCGCACGTCCACGGCCGTCGAGAGCCTCCGGCCGGCGGCCAGCTGGGCCGGCAACCCCTCCCTGATCGGCACCTTGCTGTTCACCGTCGCCTGGCTGGTGTGCGCCTGGTTGCAGCCGCGGTACGACGCCCGCCGCGAGCACATCAGCGCGCTGGCGGCGATCGACGCGAACGCCGCCTGGATCATGGTCGCCGCGTTCTTGTTGTTCGGCCTCAGTGTGATGGCCCTCGGTGTCGGCCTCCACCATTCGCTGCACAGCGTCCTCGGCCGCGCCGGGGCGGTGACGGTGGTGCTGTGCGGGATTGCGGTCTGTGCGGCCGGGCTGGCCAGGCAGGACTGCAGCGTCCAGCTGCCTGAGTGTGGGCAGCTCGTCCGAGCCGGTCTGATGACCAGCCACCACCTTGTGCACGACGTCGCCAGCGTCGCGGCGTTCGTGTTCGCCGGCGTCGCGCAGCTCGTGGTCGGCAGCAGCCTGCGGCGCGAGCGCGGCTGGACGCACCTGCGGCTGCCGTCGATCATCAGTGGGTTGTCTACTCTGGCGCTCTTCGCCGTGCTGGCCGGCGAGCTGACTCCGGCTTGGGAAGGGATCGTCGAGCGCACCATGGTGGTCGTGTCGTGCACTTGGCTGTGCGTGTTCGCCGACCAGCTGCGCAGCGTCCATCCCTGGCATGCCACGCACGGCTGAACCTGATCGCCCGCGCAGGGGCGGGTACCCCTTTCCGCCGAGGTTGCACGAATGTCGGCCGGGTCGACTCGGCGAACTTGCTGGAATGCGGGCGCTGGTGGGGGCTGGGGAACATCGCGTGCGCCCTGGGGTAGGTAAGTCTCCCCAGCGTCGCTGACCTCATCGGACCGCGGAGCAACTGAGAGCCATCGACGCCAGAGCGTGCGCAACCCTCAGTTGCTCGGCCAATCCGGTCTGACGGCGACTCGGTCGCCGGCGGCGGACACATGCGCAACCTCAACACAAGGGGACGACATACGCGCAACCTCGGCGCGAGCATTCGGGGGGCTGGCGCCGCGCCGGCGTCCGGGGAAATGTTTGTCCGTGCCCGCCGGCCACGACTTCACCCTCCGAACCGACATTCTGAGCCCGGAATCGGCGCCGAAAGTGACGGTTCGAGGGGTGAAGTCGCCCATCCGCACCGAGATCGGCCAGGCGTCGTCTGCCGACACGTGTCCACAGAATGCATGCGGGTC
Organism: Nocardioidaceae bacterium; assembly: GCA_050699035.1. GTDB lineage: Bacteria > Actinomycetota > Actinomycetes > Propionibacteriales > Nocardioidaceae > WHTB01. The sequence continues at coordinate 11,641 of JBOHDE010000056.1, forward strand.
CGCCCGCCGGCGCCCGGTCACCGCCGCCGGCAGTCGCGTGTCATCGGCCCCGCGGCGTCACGCCCACCACATGACACGCGACCGACGGGAACTGTTGAGAGAGCGATCGCCGGGCTCATTTTTCCCAGGGGCACCTCTCCGCCGCGGTCGTGACTCAGGGTGAGACCTCGCGAATGGGTCGCTAACCGGGCATGCCGGGTGTTCGGGACGCTGTCTTTCCCGCCTGCGCAGCAAAATCGGGCATTCGTGCCGTTGGGTGTGCGCGGGGTCTTGCGGGCGACGTCCGGCGGCTGATACCAATGCGCGTTAACTGCGAAGCCTGACGAGACGAGGGAGACCCGATGGCCGAGCATGGTGACTCTGTGCTGCCCACACATCAACCCAGCGACTACGACCGGATTGGCGCCGCTCCAGCCGTGAGCCGCGTGGTCCACCGCTTCTACGAGCTGGTCCTTTCTGACGAACAGCTCGCCCCATTCTTCAAAGACGCTGACCTGACCCGCCTCAAGCGGCACCAGGTCCTGCTGATCGCCCAGGTGCTGGGTGGACCGGCCGACTATCCCGGGCGCGAGCTGAAGGTCGCGCACGCCGGGATGCAGATCAGCACCGCGGACTACCGTCGTGTGGAGGGCCACCTGGTGGCCGCCCTCAGCGAGGCCGAGGTCCCCCCGGACATCATCGGCCGGGTCACGGAGGTGCTTGCCGTCGTCGAGGACGACGTGGTCACCGCCGCGGCCAACTGAGACCGGATGGATACCGCCGCACTGAAGGAGAGTTGGGAGCTGGTCGCCAAGTCCGGCGACGAGGTACCTCTCTACTTCTACTCGCACCTGTTCTTGTCCCATCCCGAGCTGCGCGAGCTGTTCCCGATCTCGATGACGGCGCAACGCGACAAGCTGGTCGGCGCTCTCGGCCAGATCGTGAGCAACGTCGACCAGATCGACGACGTGACCCCGTTCATCCAGCAGCTCGGCAAGGACCATCGCCGGTTCTCCGTCGTCGCGGACCACTACACCGCGGTCGGCGGGTCTTTGCTGGCGACGCTTCGCCGCTTCCTTGGCCCGGCCTGGACCGAGAGCCTGGCCAACGACTGGGCCGCGGCGTACGGCCTGATCGCCAAGGTGATGGTCCAGGCCGCCGAGCAGTCGGGCGACACCCCCGCCTGGTGGTCGGCCGACGTCACCGACGTACAGCGTCGCACGCTGGACGTGACCGTCGTCCAGCTTCGCCCACGCGAGGAGTTCCGCTACGCACCGGGCCAGTCCTTCGCGATGGAGGTCCCGCAACGGCCGCGGCTGTGGCGCTACTTCAGCCCGGCCAACGCTCCACGGTCCGACGGCTCGGTCGAGCTGCACGTGCAGCCGATCGACGGGGGCCAGGTCAGCGGCGCGGTCGTGCGCTCGTTGCAGCCCGGTGACACCGTCCGTCTCGGCGCGCCGATCGGCGAGCGGCTGACGTTGCCGCACCCGCCGGACCGTGACCTCCTGATGGTCGCCGGCGGCACCGGGCTCGCCCCACTGCGGGCCGTGCTCGAACAGCTCGACCGACGCTGGGAGGTGGAGGGCAAGGCGCCCCGGGTGCACCTGTTCCACGGCTCACGGATGGCGTGGAACCTGTACGAACACGACTACCTGTCGCTGCTCACCTCCCGCCCCTGGTTCAGCTACACCCCGGTGGTGTCCGACGACCCCAGCTACCCGGGCTCGTGCGGCCTGGTCGGCACCGTCGCCGCGCACGCGCAACGCTGGGACGGGCGCCTCGTGATGGTGTGCGGGTCGCCCGCGATGGTGCGACATACCGTCGAGCAGCTCACCGCCGCCGGCGTCGCACCGACGGACATTCGTTACGAAGAGTTCACCGGAGGCAACCACCACCCTTCCGCCGCACCAGTCGCAGCAGGTGATAACCAGTGATGATCGAACCCGAGTCCGCCCACCTCACCGCCCACGCGATCCGGCAGGCCACCTTCTCGGTCCGCCGGCGCGGCCTCGACGAGCACGAGGTCACCGCCTACCTCGCCACGGTCGCCGACCAGATCCAGCTGGCCGAGCGGGAGACCGCTGCCGCCCGTCAGGAGGTCGACCGGCTCCGTGAGGAGCTGGCCAACCGGTCCGACTCTCCCCGCGGGCCGCAAGGCGGCGAGGAGATCAGCGACCAGGCGGTGATGCTGTTCAGCCAGGCTCAGCAGGTGGCCGACATCCTCATCGCCGAGGCCGTGGAGCATGCCCGCGACCTGATGGCCACCACCCGCGCGCAGCAGCGCGACATCATGAAGCAGGCCCATCAGGCCGCCGAGGCCGCGGTCCGGCGCTCCGGTGCCGCGGCACCGGTCAGCCCGATGAAGGGCTACGACACGCCTGTTCCCGAGATCGAGTACGTGCGTACGTATGCCCGGGTCGCGCGGATCCAGCTGCGCGCCGTACTCGATGCCTTGAACGAGCAGGTCGACAAGCTCGCCGAGGTCCCCCGGCTGTCCGAGACGGGCCCGCCCGCACCCACGCCGCTCGACCCGGCACTGCAGCTGGACTCCGTGTCGGTCCATCAGCAACCGAGGGAGGCGGCCGAGCGGCGGTAGGTACCTCCGCGACAAGTTTCTCGATTCCGGCACGGACGCTCACTATCCGTCGGTAGTCTCACCACGTTGCGTCGCGAACCCCCCGTGATGCGACATCGCTGGAGCCGATCCCCCCTCGGCTCGTGCAGGAGCCCTGCTCGCGCAGTCAGGGCTCCTGCACGCGGCTCATCGACGGAGTCGACGATGGGATCAGCGCAGGCGTACGGGCAGCGACTCGACGCCGTAGACGAGGGACAACTCGCGAAACCTCAGGTCGGCCGGGTCGACCGCGAGCTGCAGCCCGGGAAACCGCCGGGCCAGCGCGGGGAAGGCCGCCCGGAGCTCCATCCTCGCCAGCTCGGCACCGATGCACCGGTGGAGCCCGTGTCCGAACGCCAGGTGCGAGGTGGGTGGCCGACCAGCGTCGAACCCCTCCATGCCAAGTCCCAGCGCGGCGTCACGGTTGGCCCCGCTCAGGGAGCACACGACCACATCGCCGGCCGACACCCGGTGGCCGAACAACACCAGGTCTTCGCGGGCGAACCGTGGGAACGAGATCTGGACGACGGCAAGGTGACGCAGCAGCTCCTCGACGATCGGGCCGACCGCGTCGTCGTCGTGCAGGGCGGCGAGACCGCCCTTGTCCTGCAGCAGGACGAGTGCACCGAGCGCCAGCATGCTGGCCGACGTCTCGTACCCACCGGTGAAGACCCCGTCGGCCAGCCCGGCCAGCTCGATGTCGTCGACGTGGTCGCCGTGCTGCTCGATGATCTGGCCGATCAGCCCGTCGGTGGGGTGCGCGCGCTGCCGCCGTACGACGTCGATGAAGAAGGACCGCGACTCCGACACCGCACCGAGCGACCCGATGCCGCCCTGCGATACGTCGAAGCGGGCGTGGCCGAGGCGCTGGAAGCGTTGCCGGTCGTCGTCGGGCAGCCCGAGCAGCTCGGAGATGACCAGAAACGGGATGGGGAAGGCGAACAGGGGTACGAGATCGGCGACCGGACCCGCGGCCTCGACGGCATCGAGCTGGTCGTCGACGATGCGCTGGATCCGGGGCTTCAGCCGTCCGAGCCGGCGCATGGTGAACTCCGGCGTGAGGATGCGGCGCAGCCGGGTGTGGTCGGGCGGGTCGGTGAACCCCAGGCCGCCGATGTCGCGCTCGGGCTCGGACGCGTTGCGGTCGACGAGGTGCCGGATGTCGTTGCTGTAGCGGGAGGCGTCGGCGAGCACGGCCCGGGTGGCCTGGTGGCCGGTGACCAGCCAGATGTTCATGCCGAACATCCGGGTGAGGCGTGTGACCGGGTCCGCCTCCCGGGTGTGCCGGAGCTGCTCGACGGGGTCGACGCCGTCGCGTTGCAGCGGCAGGGCCAGGGCACGCGGCACGAACGGCAGTCGGGCCAGGTCCACGCCCTTGCGCTGGGCCCGGGACAGGACGCGCTGGCCCAGCCTTGATCTGGTCAGGAGTTTCAACTCGTCATCCCCCGTGGGCGAAATGTCGGTACGGACAGTACGGGCGGCGTCCAGACCCTGCGAACGCCCCGGTCGGTGTGGTGCCGGCTCAGTCGGGCGCGGTGATCCCGGACTGCATCGCGAACACCACCAGCTGCGCCCGGTCGCGGGCGTGCAGCTTGAGCATCGCGCGGCTGACGTGGGTGCGTACGGTGTCGGGGCTGACCACCAGCTCGGCGGCGATCTCGTCGTTGGACCGCCCGGTGGCCACCCAGCCGACGATCTCGCGCTCGCGCTCGGTCAGCCGCTTCAGCTCGGGATGCGGCGTCGTCACCGGCCCGCCCCGGCCGGCGAACTGGGAGATCACCCGCCGGGTCACCGACGGCGACAGCAGCGAGCCGCCCTCGGCCACCACGCGCACCGCCTGCAGCAGGTCGGCGGGTGCCGAGTCCTTCAGTACGAACCCGCTGGCGCCGTGACGCAGTGCCTCGAAGACGTACTCGTCGAGCTCGAACGTGGTCAGGATGATCACCCGCACCTCGCCGAGCGCGGGGTCGGAGGTGATCTCGCGGAGCGCGCCGAGACCGTCGAGGACGGGCATCCGGATGTCCATCAGCACGATGTCGGGCACGGTGGCCCGCACCACCTCGACCCCCTCGCGCCCGTCCTCCGCCTCGCCGACCAGCTCAGTGTCGGCCTCGGACTCGATCAGGGTGCGCAGGCCCATCCGCACCAGCGCCTGGTCGTCGACGACGACGACCCGGATCACGTCACTCATGCACCCGATCCTGGCACGAGCGGGAGCCGGGCACGTACGGCGAATCCACCGGTCGGCCGGGGTCCCGCGTCCAGACTGCCGCCGACCGACTCGGCGCGCGCCCGCATGCCGCGGATCCCGGAGCCGTCGCCGTTGACCGTGCCGCCACGACCCGAGTCGGTGACATCGAGCAGCAGGTCGGTGCCTTCGCCGCGAACCTGGATATCGGCCGACCGCGTGTCGGCGTGCCGCAAGACGTTGGTCAGCGACTCCTGCAGGATGCGGTACGCCGCGGCGCCGACCTCGGTGGGTACGTCGGACAGGTCCGGGTCGATCGCCAGGCCGACATCGACGCCGCCGGCGCGGATCCGGTCGACCAGCACCTCGACGTCGTCGAGACCCGGGGTCGGCTGCCGGGCGGCGTCGCCGGGCGTACGCAGCACCGCCAGCTCGGCGCGCAGACCGTCCAGCGAGTCCTTGCTCGTACTCCGGATCGCCTCCAGCGCCTCCCGTGCCTTGGCCGGGTCGCGCTCGAGCACATGCAGCGCGACCCCGGCCTGCATGGCGATCACGGCGAGCCCGTGGCCGACGACGTCGTGCAGCTCCTGCGCCATCCGCAGCTGCTCCTCGGACACCGCCCGACGCGCCTGCTCCGCACGGACCCCGGCCGCCGCCTCGCGGCGTACCCGGACCGCGGCACCGATCGCGACCGGTGCGGACAGGATCGCGAGCCACGCCAGCGCGAACAGCAGGCCCAACGTCCAGTCGGCGGTCTCCTCCTGGCGCACCGCGTTGACCGCCAGCGCCGAGAAGATCGCGACGAAGAGGATGCCGACCGCCACCACGGCACGGCGCAGCGGCCACCGCATCGCGACCGACAGGGCCACGAACGGCACGGTGAAGAGGATCGGCCCGAAGGGGTAGCCCATCACGAGGTAGGTCGCGACCGCTGCGCCGTTGAGCACGAGCATCGCGACCGGGGCCTGCCGGCGCAGGACGAGGGCGAACACGGCGAGCGCGACCAGAGTGTAGGCGAGCTCGTCGGGTCGACGAAGCCAGTTCGACTCGCCGGCCGCGGCCCGAGCCGTCCCCGCCAACGCGAAGAGCAGCAGCGGGGCCGGCAGCCGGGCGTCGAGCAGCCATTGCCAGACGCGGTCGATCCTGGTGGTCACGTCAACGACGATAGGGCGTTCGACGGCTCCGGGTCGTTCCCGCGCGCGCGTAACCGTCGTACGCGATCTTGCGTACGCGCGGAGCCGCAACCACGCTGACGACGCGGGAGGGCCGGTCCGGCGACGCTCTTCTCATGACTGCAACCATCGTGAGTACCGAACACCTGACCAAGAGGTACGGCGACCGCGCTGCTGTCGACGACGTAAGCCTGACCGTTCGTCGCGGCGAGGTCTACGGCTTCCTCGGCCCCAACGGCGCCGGCAAGACGACGACGCTCCGGATGCTGCTCGGGCTGGTCCGCCCGTCGAGCGGCCGGGCAACCGTCCTCGGCCGACACCCCGGCGACCCGGCCGTCAACGGCCGCGTGGGCGCGCTGGTCGAGGGGCCCGGCTTCTATCCCTATCTGTCCGGCCGCGACAACCTCCGGGTGATGGCCCGCTACCAGGGCATCGGCGACGAGTCGGTCGAGGAGGCGCTGGCGCGGGTCGACCTGATCGAGCGCGGCAAGGACGCGTTCCGCTCGTACTCGTTGGGCATGAAGCAGCGGCTCGGCGTCGCGTCCGCCCTGCTCGGCAACCCCGACCTGCTGATCCTCGACGAGCCCACGAACGGCCTCGACCCCGCCGGCATGAGCGACATGCGCCGCCTGGTCGTGGACCTCGCCGCCAGCGGCCAGACCGTCGTGCTGTCGAGCCACATGCTCACCGAGGTGCAGGAGATCTGCGACCGGGTCGGGGTCATCTCCAACGGCCGCCTGCTCACCGAGGCGACCGTGGCCGAGCTGCGCGGTGCGACCTCGCTGTTCGTGCGGGCCGAGCCCGCCGACGTGGCGCTCGCGGTCGCGATGCGGGTGGCCGGCGACGACGCCGTCCAGGTCGTCGACGACGGCTTCCGGCTGGAGACCGGCACCGAGAACGCACCCGTCGTCACCCGCGCGCTGGTCGAGGCCGGTGCCCGCGTGCACGAGATCCGACCGTCCGAACGAACCCTCGAAGAGGTCTTCTTCGAGATGACGACGCCTGAGGAGGCGCTCCGATGACTACCGTCAACGCCGTGCTCGCGAGCACCCGCGCCGAGCTGCTGCGGCTGCGCAAGTGGCCCGCCCTGTGGGTGATGACCGGCGCCTGGCTGCTGCTCAACGTGATGTTCGTCTACGTGTTCAACTACCTGTCCTACACCACCGGATCGACGACGCCGCGCGGGGAGGGCATCCCCAAGCAGCTGCTGCTGGCCGAGATGCTCCCGGCGGCCGCGCCGATCTCCGCAATCCAGGGGCTGCCGATGTTCGGCGGGGCGATCATGATGATCCTCGGCGCGCTGGCGATCGGCAGCGGGTACGGCTGGGGGACCTGGAAGACCGTGTTCACCCAGGGACCGAGCCGGCTGGCGACGACCGCCGGCAGCCTGGTCGCGCTGGTGCTGGCCATCGTGGCCATCGTGGCGCTGACCTTCGTCCTCGACCTCGGGCTGTCCACCCTGGTCGCGGCCACCGAGTCGCAGACCATCGTGTGGCCGGGCCTCGGCGACATCGCCCCTGCCCTCGGCGGCGGTGTGCTCATCGCCGCGATGTGGATGATCGGAGGTGCGCTGATCGGCACCCTCGCCAAGGGCCCCGCACTCGGGGTCGGCCTGGGCCTGGTCTGGGTGCTCGCCGTCGAGAACCTGCTGCGCGGTGTGGCCAACCTGCTCGACGGCCTGGACGTCGTGACCGACCATCTGCCGGGTACGGCGGCCGGTTC
>JBOHDE010000057.1:0-19113 GCA_050699035.1 Nocardioidaceae bacterium
CGACCTCTACCCTGGGGCCCGTGCCCGGAATCCCACCCGCCCGCTACGCCTACCTCGGTCCCGAGGGGACGTTCACCGAGATGGCGCTGCGGACCCTGCCCGCCGCGACCCGCGCGCAGCTGCAGCCGTTCCCGACCGTGCCCGGCGCGCTCGACGCCGTCCGCCAGTCCGACGCCGACGGCGCGGTCGTGCCGATGGAGAACTCCGTCGAGGGCGCCGTCCCGGTGACGCTCGACGAGCTGGCCGTCGGCGACCCGTTGGTGATCACGCGGGAGATGACGGTCCCGGTGCAGTTCGCGCTGCTCGGGCGGCCCGGCACCGACGGCTTCTCCGTACGCACCGTGGTCACCCATCCGCACGCGGCGGCGCAGTGCCGCGGGTGGCTGGCCAAGCATCTCCCCGAGGCGGAGGTCGTGCAGGCGACGTCCACGGCGCTCGCCGCGTCGATGGTGGCCGAGCCCGGGTCGCCGTACGACGCGGCGATCGCGGCGCCGATCGCGGCCGAGCGTTACCGCCTCTCGGTGCTGGCCCACGGCATCGGCGACAACCCCGACGGCGTGACCCGGTTCGTGCTCGTGTCGCGGCCCGCGCCGCCGCCGACGCCGACAGGTGCGGACAAGACCTCGGTGGTCGCGTTCATCCGTGACGACCACCCCGGCGCCCTGCTGGAGGTGCTCGAGCAGTTCGCCGTACGCGGGGTCAACCTGACCCGGATCGAGTCCCGGCCGACCGGGGTGAGTCTGGGCCGCTACTGCTTCTGGATCGACGCCGAAGGCCATGTGGCCGACCAGCGGGTCGGTGAGGTGCTGATGGGGTTGCGGCGGATGTGTGCCGACGTCCGGTTTCTCGGGTCGTACCCCCGCGTCGACGGGGTCAAGACCGACCTGCGGCTGGGCACGGCCGACGCCGACTTCCGGGACGCGGCGAGCTGGCTGACCCGGCTGCGCGGGGGTCTCTGAGGCCGGGTCCGTCGAGCCGCTAGGCTCGCCGGGATGTCTGCTGAGGTCACGGGTTGGGTCGCCCTCGTCGCGCTGGGCGTCGCGCTGCTTGCCCTGCTGGTCGGGGTGGCGGCGCTGCGGCGAGCCCGGTCCCGGCGCAGGCCGCAGCGCCGGCAACGGAGCCGCAAGGCAGCGCCGCTGCCGGTCGACGTCGGGGCGCTCCGCAACGAGGTGGAGGCGCTCCGGCTCGAGGTCAACGACGCGCTGCGGCACCTCGCCGTGGTGCGGTACGACGCGTTCGGTGACATGGGTGGGCACTTGTCCTGGTCGGTCGCGGTCCTCGACGACAACGGCAACGGCATCGTGCTGACCTCCATCCACGGCCGCAGCGACTCCCGGACGTACGCCAAGAACATCGCCGGCTGGTCCTGCGACCAGCAGCTGTCGCCGGAGGAGACCGAGGCCGTCGACCTGGCCCACGGCGACACCTGACGCCACCCCCCACTCAGCGGGGGACGCGGACCAGGAGTACGCCGGGCTCGATCTCGGCCTCGATCTCGGTGCCGGAGCCGCAGGCGTCGCCGTCCAGCTGCCGCGGCGTGTCGTGCGCAGCCTTCACGACCACCCGCCGCCCGGTCATCCGGTTGAGCCGCTCGTCGATCCGCCGGCGGCGGGTGAGCACGCGAAACAGCAGGCCGAACCAGCCAAGGAAGCGGCGCGGCGCGATCACCACCACGTCGAGCAGGCCGTCGTCCGGTGCGGCGTCGGGGAGCAGCGGGATGCCACCGGTCAGCGTGCCGACATTGCCGATCACGACGGTCTTCGCACGGTGCTTCACCGTCGGCCCGTCGTCGACCGTGATCTCGACCCGGACCGCCGGGTCGCGCAGGTGGCGCACACCGGACACGAAGTACGCGGGCCAGCCGACCTTCTGCTTCAGCTGGTCGGGCGCGCCCGCCATGATCGCGGCATCGAGGCCGAGCCCGCCCATCACGGCGAACCGCTCGGGGTCCATGCCGTCGCCGGTCATCCGGACCAGGTCGATCGCGCGGTCCTGTCCGGTGAGGATCACCGCGAGGGCGGGGTCCATCTGCAGCGGGAGGCCGAGGTTGCGGGCCAGCAGGTTGCCGGTGCCGGCCGGCAGGATGCCGAGCGCGACGCCGGTCCGGGCCAGCTCGGACGCGACCACGCGCACGGTCCCGTCACCGCCGGCCGCGACCACGACGTCGGCACCCGCGGTCAGGGCGGCATGGGTCATCTCGCGACCGGCGTCGTCGATCGTCGTCTCGAACCACAGCGGCGCGTCCCACCCGGCGTGCTCCGCCGCTGCGTTGACGCTGGCCCGGAACGCGCGCGCGTCGAGGACCTTGATCGGGTTGAGTACGACGGCCAGCCGGGCCTTGCGGGGCTCGGCCAGCCGGGCCAGCGCCGCCGGCTGCGGACGTCGTACGGCACCCTCGATGACCGCCGCCAGCCCGGCCAGGATCAGCGTCACCAGCAGATAGCTGCCCACCACGTCGGACGGGTGGTGCACGCCGAGCAGGATCCGGTCGAGGCCGAGCAGGGCAGCGAACGCCACCGCCGCGACGTACGCCGAGATGCGGTGCCAGCGCCGGCGCAGGAACATCGACGCCAGCACGATCGTGACTCCGGCCACCAGCGCCGCACCCGACGTGTGTCCGGACGGGAAGGCGAACCCGCTGGTGGTGTCGATCGGGTCGGCGAACACGGTGCGGTCGCGGCCGACCGCGCGCTTGATCACCGCGACGGTCGACGCCTCCAGAGCCGTGCCGGCGACGATCCAGATCGCCGTGCCCCGGTACTCCTGGCGCCACAGGAACAGCGCCAGCAACGGCAGCGCGATCCGCCACGTCGTCGGCTGCAGCCAGAGGGACACCCAGCGGGCGGCGGCGGCGACACCGTCGTGGTCGTGCATCCAGCCGTCGACCGAGCGGAGGACAGCGAGGTCGAAGTCGACCAACGGTTGCCAGGGCGCGATGACCAGCGCCGACAGCAGCACCAGGAGAGCTGCGGCGGCGATGGCGAGCACTCCGGCACGGCGATCGATCAGCACGATCGCCCAGGCTACCGGCGGATGCCCGATAGGCTCGACTTGTGATCGATCTGCGCATCCTCCGTGACGACCCCGACCGCGTACGTGCCGCCCAGATCAAGCGGGGCGCCTCTCCCGACGCGGTCGACGAGCTGCTGTCGGCCGACGAGCTGCGGCGGTCGACCATCGCGGACTTCGAGCGACTGCGGGCCGAGCAGAAGGCGCTCGGCAAGCAGATCCCCCAGGCCCAGGGGGAGGACAGGCAGGTGCTGCTCACCCGCACCAAGGAGCTGTCCACCGCGGTCAAGGCGGCGGAGGCGACGCAGGGCGAGGCCGACGCGGCTTTCCGGGCGCTGTGGGCGGCGCTGCCCAACGTCGCCGCGGACGAGGCGCCGGCCGGTGGTGAGGACGACTTCGTCGTGCTGGAGCACGTCGGCACGCCACGCGACTTCTCGACCGAGGGGTTCGAGCCGCGCGACCATATGGAGCTCGGCCGGATGCTCGGCGCGATCGACATCGAGCGTGGTGCCAAGGTGAGCGGCGCCCGGTTCTACTTCCTCACCGGCGTCGGCGCCCAGCTCGAGCTCGCCCTGGTCAACGCCGCGATGGAGCACGCCGACGCGCACGGGCTGACCCCGGTCATCCCGCCGGCGCTGGTCAAGCCGCGGGCGATGGACGGCACCGGGTTCCTCGGCCAGGCGGCCGACGACGTCTACCACCTGCCGAAGGACGACCTCTACCTCGTGGGGACGTCGGAGGTGCCGCTCGCTGCGTACCACGCCGACGAGATCCTCGACGCCGGGTCGCTGCCGCTGCGCTACGCCGGGTTCAGCCCGTGCTTCCGCCGGGAGGCCGGCTCGTACGGCAAGGACACCCGAGGCATCTTCCGGGTGCACTGGTTCGACAAGGTCGAGATGTTCACCTACACCACGCTCGAGGAGTCGTACGCGGAGCACGAGCGGCTGCTCGGCATCGAGAAGGAGTGGCTCGACAAGATGGACCTGGCCTACCGGGTGATCGACACCGCGGCCGGCGACCTCGGGTTGTCGGCGAGCCGCAAGTTCGACTGTGAGGCGTGGATCCCGACCCAGGGCAAGTACCGCGAGCTCACGTCGACGTCGAACTGCCTCGACTTCCAGACCCGCCGGCTCGACACCCGTGGCCGGTTCGCCGACGGCGTCAAGCCGATCGCCACCCTGAACGGCACGCTGGTGGCGATCCCGCGCACGATCGTCGCGATCCTCGAGACCCACCAGCAGGCCGACGGCTCGGTCCGGGTGCCGAAGGCGCTGCAGCCCCATCTCGGCGGTCGAGAGGTGCTGGAGCCGGTCAGCGCATGACGAAGGGGTTCCGCCCCCGGCTGGTGGCGCTCGACATCGACGGCACGCTGCTTGACGCGCAGGAGCGCATCGCCCCGGCCGTACGGGACGCCGTCACCGTCGCCCGCTCCACCGGGGTGCACGTCGTGCTGTCCACGGGCCGTTCGACGTTCGGCATCACCCGGATCCTGGAGGCGCTCGACCTCAGCGGCGGGTACGTCGTGGCGAGCAACGGCGCCGTGACGTTCTCCTACTGGCCGGTCGAGATCGACGGCGCGGTGACGTTCGACGCCCGCGAGACGGTCAAGCTGCTGCTGGAGCACGTGCCGGACGCACTGGTGGCGGTGGAGGTGATCGGCCGCGGCTACCGGGTCAACCGGCCGTTCCCCGAGGGGGAGATCACCGGCGAGATGTGGATCGAGTCGGTCGAGGAACTGGTGGCCGACCCGGTGACGCGTGTCATCATCCGCGACCCGTCGCAGTCGGCGGAGGAGTTCGTGGAGCTGGCCGAGCGCCTCGGCCTGCACGGCACCAACTACTTCGTCGGCTACACGGCCTGGCTCGACCTGGCGCCGGAGGGTGTGTCGAAGGCGTCGGGGCTGGCCCGGATCGCCGAGCAGGTCGGCGTCGGGCAGGCCGACGTGCTCGCCATCGGCGACGGGCGCAATGACATCGAGATGCTGCGCTGGGCGGGCCGCGGCGTGGCGATGGGCCAGTCCCCGCTGTCGGTGCAGGAGGCGGCCGACGACGTGACCGCCACCCTGGTCGACGACGGGGTCGCGGTCGAGCTGGCCCGCTGGTTCTGACCCTGTCACACTCAACGGGTCAGGCGCTGCGGTTACGGCGGCGGTCGACCACCTGCTCGAACGCGTCCAGCACGTCCTCGACGGTCGGGGCGGAGGTCTTGCGAGCGCTCGGCGCGTCGTCGTTGCGGTCCCGCCGCAGGTGCCGCTTGACCGTCGACAGCGAGCAGCCGAGCCGGGTGGCGAGCGTCTCGAGGCTGTCGTCGGGGTACGCCGCCCGGGCCCGCAGCACGTCGTCGTGGTCGACCGGCCGGCGGGTACCGCGGGCGCCGGCCGCCGCGTCGAGGTCCTCGGTCTCCACCTTGATGCCGAGCAGGCGGCGGATCTTCGCCCGTTCCTTCGGCGTGGTGCACCCGACGTACCCGGAGATGTCGGTCTGCACGACCGCCTTGTAGAGGCAGTCCACCAGCAGTGGGCAGCCCGCGCACGCGTTCCGGGCCTGCTCGACGAGCCGCTGGTACGACTGCCAGGTCGACTTGTCCGCGGTCGACTGGACCGGTGGCTCCTCGAGCAGCGGGTCGAGGTAGAGGTCGATCTGCACCGAGCAGGGCGTCACGGCAGGCTCGGGTGTCGACTTGTTCTTCGCGTCCGCGATGAAGTCGACCGGCATCTGTCCCCCATGCACAGTGCTCGAGGTGTGGAAGTCGTGGGTGGGACGGCTTCCCTGGGCGATTATGACGGCTCCAGCCCGAATCGTCAGTCCCGGGCCACGGTGTCGGGCTCCATCACACCCGCCAGGGACGGCTCGCCGCACCCCGTGGCGTACTCATTTGAGACTAGGTAGCCGAACGGCGTACTCAGGGCCTGACAGACTGCGCGCATGTCACCTCCGCGCGTGGTCGCGAGCGACCTCGACGGCACCCTGCTGCGTGACGACGGCTCGGTGTCCGCCCGCACCCGGGCCGCGTTGCGTCTCGCCGAACAGGCCGGCGCCACGGTCATCATCGTCACCGGTCGGCCACCGCGCTGGACGGACCTCGTCGCCGACGAGCTGGGGGTGCGTGGTCTCGCGATCTGCGCCAACGGCGCACTCGTGTACGACGTGACGACCCGCCTAATCGTCGAGCAGCACGCCCTGCCGGGCGAGGTCGCGCTGCAGGTCGCGCGCACGCTGCGCACGGAGCTGCCCGGCGTGACGTTCGCGATCGAGCGCAGGATGCAGTTCGGGCGGGAGCCGATCTTCGTCGAGCGCTGGCCGGTGCCCGGTGGCTCGCCGCGCGCCGAGCTCGACGAGCTACTCGCCGAACCGGTGGCGAAGCTGCTGGCCCGGCACGAGGAGATGGAGCCCGACGCGTTCAAACGCCGTGCCATCGAGGTGGTGGGCGAGTCCGCCGTGGCGACGTTCTCCAGCCCGGACGCACTGGTCGAGATCATGGCGGTGGGGGTGTCCAAGGCCAGCACGCTCGCGGCGGTGTGTGCGGAACGCGGCGTCGACGCCGACGACGTGGTGGCGTTCGGCGATATGCCCAATGACGTGCCGATGCTGGCCTGGGCCGGCACGTCGTATGCCGTCGAGACGGCGCACCCGGAAGCACTGGCCGCCGCCGACCAGGTCTGCGGCAGCAACGAGACCGACGGCGTGGCGGTGGTGCTGGAGCAGCTGTTCGACGGGTCTACGACGTCGCGAGCCGAAGGGTCAAGGCGACGGTGAGCTAGAGGTACATGCCCCCGCCGGGGCCCTGGTCGGACGTCGGGTCGGGTTTCTGGCCTGGCCGCGTGGGTGGGCCGCTCTGCTCGGCGGCCTGTGCGCCCATTCCCGGTGGGAGCTGGCGCATCTGCTCGAGCTGCGCACGGGCCGCCATCTGCTGGGCGTAGATCGCGGTCTGGATGCCGTGGAACAGCCCTTCCAGCCAGCCGACCAGCTGGGCCTGAGCGATCCGGAGCTCCGAGTCGGACGGGGTGTCCTCGGTGAACGGCAGGCTGAGCCGCTCCAGCTCGTCGATCAGCTCCGGGGCCAGGCCCTGCTCGAGCTCCTTGATCGACGCCCGGTGGATCTCGGCGAGCCGCTGCCGGCTGGCATCGTCGAGCGGCGCGGACTTCACCTCCTCGAGCAGCTGGCGGATCATGTTGCCGATCCGCATCACCTTGGCCGGCTGCTCGACCAGGTCGGTGACGGAGCGCTCGGCGTCGTCGTCGTGGCCCCCCGAGACGGCCATGCCGTCGGGTCCGACGATGACGACCCGCGGCTCCTCCGCGTCGGCGTCGGTCTGCTCGGGCGGCTGCTGTGGCTGGTCGGTCATACGCCCCACTCTAGGCAGAGGCGCCCGGGAGCGGTCAGACAGTCAGCAGAACCTTGCCGGTGTGCTCGCCGGCCTCGATCAGCCGGTGCGCCTCGCGTACGTCGTCCAGCGGCAGGGTGGTGTGCACGATCGGGCGTACGTCGCCGGACTCGACCAGCGGCCAGACGTGCTCACGCACGCTCGCCACGATCGCGGCCTTCTCCTCGGCCGGGCGTCTGCGTAGGGACGTCGCCATCACTGCGCCGCGCTTGTTGAGCAGCGCCGCGATGTTGAGCTCGCCCTTCACGCCGCCCTGCATGCCGATGATCACCAGCCGGCCGTTAGGGGCGAGCGCCTTGACGTTGCGCTCGAGGTACTTCCCGCCCATGTTGTCGAGGGTGACGTCGACGCCCGCGTCGGTCTCCCGGCGTACGACCTCGACGAAGTCCTCGTCGCGGTAGTTGATCGCCACGTTGGCGCCGAGCTCGCGGCAGAGGTCCAGCTTCTCGGCCGAACCGGCCGTCGTGAGTACGCGCGCCCCGAGGGCCTTGGCCAGCTGGATCGCCGTGGTGCCGATGCCGCCGGCTCCGCCATGGACGAGCAACGACTCCTCCTGCTGCAGGCCGGCCACCATGAACACGTTGGACCAGACCGTGCAGGTCACCTCCGCCAGCCCGGCCGCGGTCACCAGGTCGACCCCCTTCGGGATCGGCAGCAGCTGGCCCGCGGGCACGGCAGCTTTCGACGCATAGCCGCCACCGGCCAGCAGCGCGCAGGCCTCGTCGCCGACGGCCCATCCCTCGACACCGGGGCCGACCGACGACACCACACCGGAGCACTCCAGGCCCAAGACCTCGGACGCCCCGTCCGGCGGCGGGTAGACGCCTTGCCGTTGCAAGAGGTCGGCCCGGTTGACGGAGCTGGCGGCTACGTCGAGCACGACCTCCCCGTCGGCCGCCGACGGGTCGTCGACCTCGGCCACCGACATGACGTCGACGCCACCTGCTTCTGAGCACACGACAGCACGCATGCCGACCACCCTAGTGAGGCACCCCAACCGGCGAGCCGGGCGGGACAAACGCGCAACCTCGGCGCGAGGGGGAGTCAGCCGCCCTTCTTCGCGTCGAGGTTGCGCGTATGTCGGCCGGGTCGGGGTCAGGAGTCCTCGGCGGTGGCCAGGTCGGCCGCGAGGTCGATGCAGTCGGCGAGGTCCTCGGCCGACCCGCCCCGCATCGCCGCGGCGTAGCCGACCAGGAAGGTGGTGAGCGGGGCCGCCGGGCGCTCGACATGATGCGCGGCATCGCGGGCCAGGTCGAGGACGGCGTTGATGTCGACCTCGACCTCGACGCCGAGCGCATCGGCCAGCCGGTCGTTCCACTCCTGCAGACTCATCGTTCCTCCAGCAGCGCGGTTGCCCGTCGGACGTCGCTCCACGTGTCGCAGTCGAGCGCCTCACCAGCCTGCGCGGTCACCTCGTGCACCCGCAACCCCCCGACCAGAGCACGCATCGACGCGCCGTCCGGGTCGTCGAGGGCGCCGATCGCCGAGCGCAGGGAAGCGGTCCGGTACGCCGCGGCCAGGAACTGCTGCCGGCCACCGTCGTCGACCAGCATCGCCCCGTCCGCCTCGCCCACCCCCTCACCCACCGCTGCCACCAGCCGGGCCACCGCGGGTGCGCCCAGCAACGGCATGTCGCACGCGAGTACGACGACCAGCGGCGCACCCACCCGAGGCAGCGCGCTCGCGAGGGCCGCGACCGGGCCGCCACGGACCTCCGGGCCGACCACCTGCACGCGCTCCGCGCCCGACACGGCGGCGAGTGCACGGTCTCGCAGCGACGTACCCGCGACCACCAGGTCGGCCTTCGGCGTGCCGCCGAGCCGTTCGGCCCGCCCGCCGGTCAGCACGACGGCGTCAAACGTCGTCACCACCCGAGTGTGTCAGGGCGCGGCGGGGGGTTGGCACACTGGGCGCTATGCAGGTGGCAGTGGTGCAGATGAGTGCGACGACCGACAAGGCCGTCAACGCCGCGACGATCGAGCGGCTCGTCGCCGCCGCCTGCCGTGACGTGAGCCCCGACCTGGTCGTCGTGCCGGAGGCGGCGATGCACGACTTCGGCCGCCCGGACGACCCACTGGTGCCGGCGGCGGAGCGGCTCGACGGGCCGTTCGTCGGTCTGCTGCAACGGCTCGCCGACACCCACGGCACGACCCTTGTTGCCGGCATGTTCGAGCAGTCCGACGAGCCCGGCCGGGTGTTCAACACGCTGGTCGTCGTCGACGCCGGCGGCATGCGGGCCAGCTACCGGAAGGCGCACCTGTACGACGCGTTCGGCTACCGGGAGTCCGACCGGCTGGTGGCCGGTGAGCCGACGCCGGTGGTGGCGAAGGTCGCCGACCTTACCGTCGGCCTGATGACGTGTTACGACCTGAGGTTCCCGGAGATGTCCCGGGTGCTGGTCGACGCCGGCGCGGACGTTCTCCTCGTACCCGCCGCCTGGGTGGCCGGGCCGTACAAGGTGGACCATTGGCGCACCCTGCTCGCGGCGCGCGCGATCGAGAACACCTGTCACGTCGTGGCAGCGGCCCAGTGCGGCCGCACCTACTCGGGTCACAGCGCCGTCATCGACCCGATGGGCGTGACGCGGGCGGGGCTGGGAGACGAGGAGGGTGTCGCCTCGACGGTGATCACTGCCGAGGAGGTCGCGGCCGCCCGCGAGCGCAACCCGTCCCTCCGTCATCGCAGGTTCGAGATCGCCCCCTCCGTTTCGTGAGCGGACTTGCGATAATCCCCCGGTGCGAACCGAGCAGCACGTCATGAGCGCGCCTTCCCCGCCGCCGATCCCGACCCCCACACCGGGGGTGCTGTCTCGGCTCTTCACCCGAATGGGCTGGCTGCTGGTCGGCGGTGTCACCGTGCTCGGCGTCGCCGCCGCGCTGACCACTTTCGTGGAGCCGCCGGTGTCGCTGCCGCCGCGTACGGCCCAAGCGGGCGCGGTCGCCATCACCACCATCCTGACGGCGCTGGCCGCCCTGCGGGTGGGCGGCCGGATCGTCACATCGACCGTGTTCGCCGCCACGGCCGGCGTGGCGTCGGTGCTCGGCGACTGGCCATGGCTCGAGTCGGGCATGGTGGCGTTCACCTGCTTCGCCGCCGCTGTACTCGCTGTGTCGGGCACGCGTCCCGCGCACCGTCCGGGCGCCCTGGTCCGGGAGTACGTGATCGCGATCATGGTGGCCTCGGTCGGCGCCGTGGCGGCAGCGGCGTACCAGGCTCCGGTGCGCCCGACCATGCTCACCAACATCGTCTCGCTGCTCGCGATGCTGGCCATGCTGTGGCTCGCCCGGCGGATCGGCGGCGGCGTCAGCGGCCTTGGGAAGCGCGGCGGCGCGACCATCATCGCGGCGGTCGCGGTGATCGTCGTCGGCCTGGCCTACAGCGAGGCGCTCCGTGCTTGGGGGAGCCCGGGACTGGTGGACGGTCTCGCGGACGCCCGGCGCACCGCCGAGGCCAGGCTGGGGGCCATGCCGCCGACCCTCGAGCTGCTGGTCGGCTTCCCGGCGCTGGTGTGGGGTCTCGCCACGCGTTCGCAGCTACGCCAGGGCTGGTGGCTGTGCGGGTTCGGCGCACTGGGCACCGCCGGGATCGCCACGTCGCTCGCCGCGCCCGGTGTCGACGTCGGCGTCGCGGTGCTCGGCAGCGTCTACTCGGTGGCCCTCGGGCTGGTGATCGGCTTCGCGATCTGGCGTCTCGACATGGTGCTGACCGGACCACGTGGACGTCGAGCCCGGCGGGCCGAGCGCACCAAGCCTCTTCGCCCCGAGCCGTCACGCACCCGCCCGCTGGTGTGAGCGCCGCGGTGTAGCGTGACGCCTTGACCCGGACGGGTGGGCTGTCGAGAGGGGACGTCGAGTGGCGCACGAGATCGTCGCCGAGATGGTGGCCAACGTGATGCAGATCGTCGTCGCACCCGGTGACCAGGTCGTGCCGGGCGACACCATCGTGGTCCTCGAGTCGATGAAGATGGAGATCCCGGTGCTCACCGAGCGGGCAGGCGTCGTCGACGCGGTCAAGGTGTCCACCGGTGACGTCGTCCAGGAGGGCGACATCCTCGCCGTCCTCCGCTGACGGTCCGAGGTCGGGTACGGCGGCGCGCGGCCGCTGGTGCAAGAATCGGCGGCGGCGCCGGCCACAGGTCGGCGCCGGGGAGAGGTGCCGGAGTGGCCAATCGGAACCGCCTTGAAAGCGGTCGCTGGCAGTGATGTCAGCCGCGGGTTCGAATCCCGCCCTCTCCGCTGGTGAGCGCTACTGCTCGCCGCCGAGGTCGACGTCGATCGACTCGTAGATCAGGCCGATCTCGCGCTGCCGGGAGCGGACGACGCGGCCGAGCAGGTCGACGACCTGGTGCCGCAGCGCCTCGGCGTCGCCATGCTGGCTGCAGCTGTCGATCAACCGGTCCAGCTCGTCGGCGATCTTGGCCTGGTCGCGGCGCAGGCGCAGCGTCCGAGCGCTCAGCCAGGGGCTGTCATCGACGGTGGCCGCCGAGCTGCCCATGCTGTGCTCGAGATAGAGAATGTAGGCGCCGCGGAGGCCAGTCAGCCGGTTGCCGACCAGCCTGCGCCATCCAGGCGAGTGCGGTGCGCTGGTGATCGCGCGCTCTACGGAGCGGATTGCGGTCATGACCTCGTGCATCGGGCACACCCCCTAGTCGGCGGTGAAATGATGGTGCGCCAGTGACCGCCCCGAAGTCCAGTGATGGTGGCATGAGAATTCGCTGAGAGCCTCGGCGTACCCTGCACTACGTGACTTCTGTGCCCGATAGCCCGACGAAGCACTCCGTTTATCGGATGCGTCGCGGCCACTTCGCCCGGTCGCTCGGCCGGCTCTCAATCATCGCGGCGGTCATCGTCGTGCTGACTGTGCTGGCGCTCGAGTTCGCGCCCGGCATCCTCAGCACGATCGGCGTCATCGTGTCCACCGTGCTGGTGGTCCTGATGGCACTCGCCGCCGTGTCGCTCGCCCTGCCCCCGGCGCTGCTCCAGCTCGACGAGCACGGCTACCGGGCGTTCAAGAAGCAGGTCGCCGGGCCTAACCGAGGCGAGTGGGCCGGCATCAGCAACGTTTCCAGCCAGCAGGGTGAGGACGGGATGGTGATGTTCTTCCAGCATGCCAACGGGCGGCACACCGCCGTACCCCTCTGGATGCTGGACGCACCCGGCGACGAGGTGGAGGCAGAGGTACGACGACGGCTCGATGCGGCGCACGGCTACCGGCGTCTAACGTAGGTCTGGGGCGTTTTGCTGCGCCCGCGGCCCGGCCGGTAGCCTGTCCCCCGCTGCCTCTGTCCGCAGGGGCTGGCGTGGAGGTGTCGCCTAGTCCGGCCTATGGCGCCCGCCTGCTAAGCGGGTTGAGGGTTTATCCCCTCTCGCGAGTTCAAATCTCGCCACCTCCGCCCTGTCTGTCAGGCCTTCGCCGTCCGTGAGTACGGCGGGGGCCTGATCTGATCAGTCGTGCGCGTCGTAGATGGTGGCGAGCCCACGGACCCGGGACGCCGCCACCCAGAGCGTCGCGCTCGGCATCGCCAGCGCACCGATGACCATCGCCGAGTGCCCGCCGAGGGCTGACGCGAGCGCGCCACCGAGCGCGGCGCCGAGGGGGATCGCGCCCCAGGAGATCAGCCGGTACGCCGCGTTGACCCGCCCCCGCAGCTCGGCCGGCACCGACGTCTGTCGGAGGCTGACGGCGTGCACGTTGGCGATGCCGATGCCGACGCCCATCACCAGGAACAGCCCGCATAGGGTCGCCAGGATCGCCGCGTCCGACCCGCCGAGGAACACGACGCCGGCCGGCGCCGTGTTGCCGAGCACGAGGGTGACCAGCAGGACCCGGCCGTACCCGAAGCGACCTGTTGCCCGGGCGCCGAACCAGGCGCCGAGGAACGACCCGAGCCCGCCGGCGGTGAAGACCAGGCCGATCTGCGCGGGATGGAGCGCGAGGTCACGCACGGCGTACAGCAGCAGGCCGAGGATGAAGATCTCGTTGCAGAAGTTGAACGTCGTCGCCTCGCCGAGCAGCGGACGCACGTAGCGGTTTCGGAGGGCGACCCCGAGACCCTCTCCGACCTCGTGGCGTAGCGAGCGGCGGGGGCTCGGGCGGGGCGGGACCGGCTCGTCGACCGTGATCCGCATCAGGTTGAGCGCGGAGAACAGGTAGGTGCCGGAGTTGATGAGCACGGCGAACGGCGCGGTCAGAGCGCCGACGATGAGACCCCCGACTCCCTTCCCGGCGATCTCGTTGGCCGACTGGGCGGCAGCCAGCTTGCCGTTCGCATCGATCAGCACGGCGGGCGGAACGACGCTCGGCACGAACGCGAAGTCGGCCAGCTGGTAGAGCACGGTGAACAGGCCGGCCATGAACACGACGACGTACAGCGGCTGCATCTGGGTGAGCCCGGCCCACACGCCCAGCGGGATGAGTGCGATCAGCACGAACCGGCCGAGGTCGGCGGTGATCATCAGTGGACGCCGGGCCCGTCGGTCGACCAGTAGGCCCAGCGGCAGGGTGGCGAGCAGGAAGGGCAGGAACTGCGCGGTCCGCAGCAGACCGACCTCCGCGGCGCTCGCCGACAGCGTGATGATCGCCAGCAGCGGGATGGCGAGCTCGCCGATCTCGGAGCCGAACCACGACGCGGTCGACCCGAGCCAGAGCCTGCGGAAGTTGGGAGTCGCCCAGGCGCTGCTTCGCGCCGGCTCGACGGTGGGTTGTGGAGGGATAACCTCTGTCACACAAATAGAGGTTACGGATAACCAGTGACAAGAGCAAGAAGGTTAGGATGGTCACCATGACGACGGTGACCGTGAAAGCACCCGGACGTCTTGAGCTGGTCCGGCAGTTCGTGAACACTCGAGATGTCGAGGCGGGTACGGATGCGCTGGCAACGGCGGATGAGCTGACCGCCTGGCTTCGTTCGGCGCGGCTGCTGGGGCCGGACGAGGCGGCCGAGTCGCGGGATGTGGCGAGGGTCGTGGCGCTGCGGGAGGCGCTCCGCGATGCGCTGTCGGCCAACCACGACGGCGGCGCCATCGACCCGGGTGCGGTGCAGACGATGAACAAGGCTGTCCGCGACGCGAAGATGTCGCTCACCCTCACCGCCGACGCCGGCTGGGCCCATCGCGCGACCGCGTCAGGCGTGCCGGGCGCGGCCGGGGTGCTGCTCGAGCAGGTCGTCGACGCGATGGCGGCAGGCAGCTGGCAGCGGCTCAAGGTGTGCGTCAACGACACCTGCCGGTGGGCCTTTTACGACCACTCCCGCGCGCGCTCGGGCAAGTGGTGCTCGATGCAGATCTGCGGCAACCGTGCCAAGCAACAGACTTGGCGTCAGCGAGAAGGCACGGTACGACGAAGGGCCGCCCGCGACTCGTGAGTCGCGGACGGCCCCCTTAACGCAACGCCGGGCTATTCGTCTGTCAGGCGCCGAGCCGTGCGCGCAGTCCGTCGAGCTCGGTCCACAGGACGGCGGGCAGCTTGTCGCCGAACTTGCCGAACCACTCGGAGATCTGCGGGAGCTCCTGCTTCCACTCCTCGACGTCGACGTCGAGCGCGGCGGCGAGCTCCTCGTCGGTCATGTCGAGACCCTCGGTGTCGAGCGCGTCGGCCGTCGGCACGTGACCGATCGGCGTCTCCAACGCTGCGGCGTCGCCGTCGAGACGCTCCACGATCCACTTGAGCACGCGGGAGTTCTCACCGAAGCCTGGCCACAGGAAGCCGCCCTCGTCGTTGCGGCGGAACCAGTTGACGTAGAAGATCTTCGGCAGCTTGGCGGCGTCGTTGTCCTTGCCGACGGTGATCCAGTGGTTGAAGTAGTCGCCGGCGTGGTAGCCGATGAATGGCAGCATCGCCATTGGGTCGCGTCGCACGACCCCGACCGCGCCGGTCGCCGCTGCCGTTGTCTCCGACGACAACGTGGCACCCATGAACGTGCCGTGCACCCAGTCGCGGGCCTCGGTCACCAGCGGGACTGTGGTCTTACGGCGGCCGCCGAACAAGATGGCGTCGATCGGCACGCCCTTGGGGTCGTCATACTCGGGTGCCAGGATCGGGCACTGCTTGATCGGCGTGCAGTAGCGGCTGTTGGGGTGGCTCGACAGCTCGTCGGAGTCGGGCGTCCAGTCCTGCTTCTTCCACGACGTCGCGTGCGCCGGCTCGTTCTCCATCCCCTCCCACCACACGTCGCCGTCATCGGTCAGGGCGACGTTGGTGAAGACCGAGTTGCCCACCTCGATGGTGCGCATCGCGTTGGGGTTGGTCTTCTCGTTCGTACCCGGGGCGACGCCGAAGAAGCCGAACTCCGGGTTGACGGCGTACAGCCGGCCGTCCTCGCCGATCCGCATCCAGGCGATGTCGTCGCCCAGCGTCTCGACCTTCCAGCCGGGGATGGTCGGCGCGAGCATGGCGAGGTTGGTCTTGCCGCAGGCACTAGGGAACGCGGCGGCGATGTAGCGGACCTTGCCCGCCGGCGAGGTCAGCTTGAGGATCAGCATGTGCTCGGCGAGCCAGCCCTCGTCGCGGGCCATCACCGAGGCGATGCGCAGGGCGTAGCACTTCTTGCCGAGCAGCGCGTTGCCGCCGTACCCGGAGCCGTAGCTCCAGATCATCCGCTCCTCGGGGAACTGCACGATGTACTTGGTGTCGCTGCACGGCCACGGCACGTCGGCCTGGCCCGGCTCGAGTGGCGCGCCGACCGAGTGCAGCGCGGGTACGTAGCCGGCGTCGAGCTCCTCCATCCGGCGCAGCACGTCGGCGCCCATCCGGGCCATCACCCGCATCGATGCGACGACGTACGCCGAGTCGGTGATCTCGACGCCGAACATCGGGTGCTCGGCCTCGAGGTGGCCCATCACGAACGGCACGACGTACATCGTGCGGCCACGCATCGAGCCGCGGTACAGCTCGGTCATGGTGGCCTTCATCTCGTCCGGGGCGACCCAGTTGTTGGTCGGACCGGCGTCGGCCTCGTCGACCGAGCAGATGAACGTGCGATCCTCGACCCGCGCGACATCGGTGGGGTCGGAGGCGCACCAGAACGAGTTGGGCTTCTTGTCCTCGTTGAGCCGCACGAACGTGCCGGACTCGACCAGGGCCTCGGTGAGGGCGGTCCACTCCTCGTCGGAGCCGTCGCACCAGTGGACGGCATCGGGCTGGGTCAGCTCGGCGATCTCCTGGACCCAGGCCAAGATCTTCGGATGCGATGTCGGCGCTGTCGTTTGGGTGGCTGTCCCTGGCACAGTCTCAGCAGTCATGCGTACCTGTTCCCTCTCGCGCATCGCGGTGATCTCCTGGCTCCCAGGATGTCACCGACAGCCGCCCGAGGGCGGCGAATTGATGTGGAGTTACGACGATCCGCAACGCTGCGGGGCGCGCAATTGCAGACACCATAGGACCGGACTCTCAGGCCGCGCTAATCGGGGGGTCGTGAAGTGGCTCACAAAGCCGAAAACCCGCTCTGACCTGGGGTTTTATGCGTTTCGCGGGACACTCTTTGGTACGTCCGGAGGCAAAAGGGGAGCATGGCCCGGCGTGGCCGATTGGCCACCCAGGAACGGCACGGGACCGTGCCGTTCGCGACCATCCCCACGCCTGCAGGAGTGGGGATGGTCGGGTACGGGTGGGGGTGGGTCGGGTTGAGGCCGACGCCCGCTGCATCACCCAACAACTGTCCGAAGATTGCACCAAATCTCGCGGCCGGCGCACCATCTCCGGACAGTTGTTGGATGCAGGCCTGACCTGGCTGCGTAGGCGCCGGCGCCGATTTCGTCTCCCCGAAACCGCACGCTAAACTCACCTGGCCCAGCGCTCGTAGCTCAACGGATAGAGCATCTGACTACGGATCAGAAGGTTGGGGGTTCGAATCCCTCCGAGCGCGCACCTCCGAGCGCGCAAGCAAAGCCCCAGGTCACCGCACATCCGACCTGGGGCTCACTGCTTCTCAACACTGAATTTGCTCACGCGTCTGATACACGGCACCCCCAAACCGGCAAGGGGGTCGTCAGTCGACGGAGGCGGCCCACCGGGGTTCTCCTGGTGGGCCGCCTGCTTCTGTGGGATCAGCCTGTGAGGATGGGGGTTATTCGACCTCTGTGCCTGGCAGGGCGGCGCCGGGCACCTCGTGGGGGAGGTAGATCTTCGGGTCGCCCGGGTACGGCAGGTCCCAGTGGTGGGTTTGGTACCAGGTCCACCGGTTGAACAGCTCCGGGTTGGCGTAGTCGGCCTGCGCCCACTTGCCGGTGAGGCGCTGCTTCGAGGACCACTTCTCCCACACCTGCGAGTGGGAGACGTACTTGCTGGGAACGCCCGGTGCTGGAGCCACGGCGTTCGGCCCGGTCGGTGTGTCGAGACCGCATGCAGGCGGAGTCGCGATGTGCTCGGTGAGCGAGACCCGGTTCGCCAATGCCGTGTACGGCGTGAAGTCCGGCTTCGACTGGAAGGCGTCGTACATCGGAGTCGCCGCGGCGACCTTCTGGTTCAGCGGGTCCGCACCGAGGATCTGCTCGATGGTGCGGACCATGCTGATCTGCGAGTAGTACGTCGAGATGGTCTTGCCGTGTACGGCCCAGGGGCTGATGACCTGGATCGGGGCGCGGTGGCCGTCGACATGGTCGGGACCGTTCTGGCTGTCGTCCTCGACCACGAAGATCGCGGAGTTCTTCCAGTACTTGCTGTGCGAGATCGTCTCGACGATCTTGCCGATCGCGAGGTCACCACCGGCGACGTTCGACCGCGGGGTCACCGGTCCACCGGTGTGGTCGTCGGAGAGCCACACCATATTGAAGTCGTCCGGGCCGTTCGTCTCGAAGTCCTGCTTCCAGATCTGGTAGCGGTACAGATCCGGGATCTGCATGTCGTACGGCGGTGCTGTCGGAAGGGTGATCTCGTTGAGCGACGGGATCGGGGAGCCGTAGTTGCCCTTGAGCTGAGGGGTGGTCAGCTGCGCCGGGTCGCCGCCGTCCTCGACGCCCTGGTAGGCGCAGTAGTACTGCTGCCAGGTCGAGCCGGCCGGCTTGCCGCTTGAGGCGTAGACGAACTCGCCATAGTTCTTGGCCGTGTGGCCGGCGTCCTGGATAGCCGTCCATAGGAAGCCCGAGCGCTGGTGGCCCAGGACGTCCTCCTGCGTGTCGTAGCTGCGGACGTACTCGCCGGCGCTGGACTCGGTGTACTCGGGGTTGTCACCCTGCATGATCCAGTTGTGGCCCTCGGCGGAGTTGGTGCCGGTGTCGTAGGTGTTGTCGTAGAGGCCGAACTGGCGGGCCAGCGCGTGGATGTTCGGTGTCACATCCTCGCCGAACTGTGCCAGTGTCGGGTCGCCGTTGCCCTCGGGCATGTCGCCGTGGACCTGGTCGTAGGTCCGGTTCTCCTTGACCAGCATGAAGACGTGCTTGATGGTCGACGGGTCGCCGATCCGCTTCGGCACCGGGACGGCCGTTGCCTTCTTGCCCGTGGCGTGCTTGACGTCGGTGTCCGAGTCGCCCCAGCCGTTCTGGGCGAACACCGCAGGCGTGTGGGTCTCCTTGATCTCGAGGTCGCTCGGCAGGGTGAACCGGGTCAGCGACGCGGTCGTGCCGTGCGTGCCGTGGCCGGTCGCCGGCGTGGTGCCGTACCCCTTGTTGAACGTGATGAGCGGTCCACGCGCGTCGATGCCGCGGCGGTTGGCCACGACGATCTGGTCGCCGACCGGGAACATGTCCTCGGGGTAGTAGTCGGTCGGGATGAGGCCGACGTAGCTGA
>JBOHDE010000058.1:0-18793 GCA_050699035.1 Nocardioidaceae bacterium
CTGGAGAGCTACGTCGTGGGTCGTGACGTCGATGAGGTGCTCGATGACCTCGGCGGCTTCTGGCGCCGGCTGGTGCACGACTCGCAGCTGCGTTGGCTAGGCCCGGAGAAGGGCATCATGCACATGGCCGTGGGTGCCGTACTCAACGCCCTCTGGGACCTCAAGGCGAAGCGGGCCGGCCAGCCGCTGTGGCAGCTGCTCGCCTCACTCAGTCCGCAGCAGATCGTCGACCTCACCGACTTCCGCTACCTCACCGACGCGCTCACCCCGGACGAGGCGCTCGAGATCCTGGAGAAGGCCGAGCCCGGGCGGGCGCTGCGCGAGCAGGACCTGCTGGAGAACGGCTTTCCGGCCTACACCACCACCCCGGGATGGCTGGGCTACGACGACGACAAGCTCGCCCGGCTCTGCCGACAGGCGGTGGCCGACGGCTTCGGGCAGATCAAGCTGAAGGTGGGGGCCGACCAGGCTACGGACGTACGTCGGCTACGCATCGCTCGCGAGGTGTGCGGCCCCGACATCGGCATCGCCGTCGACGCCAACCAACGGTGGGACGTCGCCGTGGCGATCGACTGGATGAAGGCGCTGGCGCCGTTCGACGTCGCCTGGATCGAGGAACCGACCAGCCCGGACGACGTGCTCGGACACGCCGCCGTGGCGCGCGCGATCGCTCCGATCCCGGTCGCGACCGGCGAGCACGTCGCCAACCGGGTGATGTTCAAGCAGTTCCTCCAGGCCGGGGCGCTGGAGATCCTGCAGCTGGACGCCAGCCGGGTCGCCGGGGTCAACGAGAACATCGCGATCCTGCTGCTGGCCGCCAAGTTCGGGGTCCGGGTCTGCCCGCATGCCGGCGGGGTCGGGTTGTGCGAGACCGTGCAGCACTTGTCGATGTTCGACTATGTGGCTGTGTCGGGCAGCAACGAAGGCCGGATGATCGAGTACGTCGACCACCTGCACGAGCACTTCGTCGTCCCGGTTGACGTACGACGAGGTCGCTACCACGCACCGTTGACGCCCGGGACCGGAGCCGAGATGCTCCCGGAGTCGGTCGCCGCGCACAGGTACCGGGCCGATGACTGAGCTCACGCTCGGCCGGTTGGGCTACGGCGCCGCCAACGTCGGCAACCTCTACCGAGCCCTCACCGACGACGAGGCGTGGCGGACCCTCGAGGCGGCGTGGGACAGCGGGGTGCGCTACTTCGACACGGCGCCGCACTACGGGCTTGGGCTGTCCGAGCGGCGGCTCGGGGCGTTCCTCGCCACCAAGCCCCGTGACGAGTTCGTGCTGTCGACCAAGGTCGGTCGGCTGCTCCGCCCCTACCCCGAGGGCGCCGGACGCCTCGACGACGCCAACGACTTCGCCGTGCCCGCCGACCTGGTGCGGGTCTGGGACTTCACCGCGGACGGAGTGCGGCGCAGCCTCGACGAATCACTGGAACGGCTCGGGCTCGACGCGGTCGACGTGCTCTTCTTGCACGACCCGGAGCGGCACGACCTGCAGCGCGGGCTCAGTGAAGGACTGCCGGCGCTGGCCGCACTGCGCGACGAGGGCCTGGTCAGCGCCATCGGGGTCGGCTCGATGGACACCGAGGCGCTGCTGGCCGCGGCGCGTTCCGGAGTCGTCGACCTGCTGATGGTGGCCGGTCGGCTCACCCTCGTCGACCAGTCCGTGGCTGACCAGGTCCTGCCGGCGTGCCGGGCACACCAGGTCGGCATCGTCGCGGCCGCGGTGTTCAACTCCGGCCTGCTGGCCACCGACGCCCCGTCGGCCGGATCGCGGTACGACTACCACCAGGTGCCCAGCGACCTGCTCGCGCGCACGCGTCGAATCGCCGAGGTATGCGCGCAGTACGACGTACCCCTGCCGGTCGCCGCCCTGCAGTACCCGCTGCAGCAGCGGGAGGTGCGCTCGGTCGTGGTCGGCGGAGCCGGGCCCGAGCAGGTGCGGCAGAACGCCGCCCGGCTCGACGTGGACGTACCCGCCGAGCTGTGGAAGCGGCTGGACGCCGAGGGACTGGTAGTGCTGTGAACGGTCAGTCGAAGCACGGTGGGCGGCGTGCGTCGTTGACGCCTCGAACGCCCGCGCGTACGGTGCAGAAATCGATTTCAGGAGCTGCTGGTGCTACACGGAATAGATCCGCTGCTCACCGGTGACCTGCTCGCTGGTCTCGACGCCATGGGCCACTCCGACGCGGTCTGCCTCGCCGACGCACACTTCCCGGCCAACCGGCTCGCGGACCGGCTGCTCGTCGTACCCGGGATCGCGTCGCCGGACCTGCTCCGCGCGGTGTGCACGGTGCTCCCGCTCGACGACGCGCCGGCCGTCGACCTGATGACGTCCGCGGACGGCAGCGTGCTTGCGGTGCAGGAGGCGCTGATGGCGGCCGCGAACGTGGACCCGGGCGGCGTGCGGTTCCTCGACCGGCACGAGTTCTACGCCGAGGCGGCGACGGCGTACCTCGTCATCCGTACCGGCGAGACCCGTACCTACGGCAACGTGGTCGTACGCAAGGGCGTCGTCGCCGATCCGGCGGGGGGTGGTTGACATGACGGACTACCTGCTCGAGGTCGAGGGCGTCAGCAAGGGCTTCCCGGGCGTCCAGGCACTCGACGACATGCACCTGAACCTGCGCCACCACGAGGTGCTCGCCCTGGTCGGGGAGAACGGCGCCGGCAAGTCGACGCTGATGAAGCTGCTGTCCGGCATCTACGAGCCGGACGCCGGCCGGTTCCGGCTGAACGGGTCGCCGCTGGCGGTGAGCGGTCCGAAGGAGGCGCTGGAGACCGGCATCAGCGTCATCCACCAGGAGTTCAACCTGATGCCGCACCTGACCGTGGCGCAGAACATCTTCATCGGCCGTGAGCCGCGCAGCGGTGGCTTCCTGCTGTCCGAGCGGGCGTTGAACCAGCGTGCCGCCGCACTGGTCGAAAGGCTCCGGCTGCCGCTCAAGGTCACTCAGCTGGTGGGCAACCTCACGGTCGCCAAGCAGCAGATGGTCGAGATCGCCAGGGCCCTGTCGTACGACGCCAAGGTCTTGATCATGGACGAGCCGACTGCGGCGCTGAACGACGCGGAGGTGCAGACGCTGCACGACCTGATCCGGAGGTTCACGCGACCCGACACCGGCGTCATCTACATCTCGCACCGGATGGACGAGCTGAAGCAGATCAGCGACCGGGTCACGGTGATCCGGGACGGGAAGTACGTCGAGACGCTCGACACCGCGACCACCACGATGAAGGAGGTCATCTCGCTGATGGTCGGGCGGACGATCAGCAGCGAGGCCAAGCCCGAGGGCGTACGGGACGACCGCGACGTCGTGCTCAGCGTCGAGGGCCTCAGCACCAAGGAGCTGCTGACTGACGTCTCTTTCGAGCTGAACAAGGGGGAGATCCTCGGGTTCGCCGGGCTGATGGGTGCGGGTCGCACCGAGGTCGCGAGAGCGCTGGTCGGCGCGGACAAGGTCGACGGCGGGGTGGTGCGGCTGCGCGGCAAGGAGGTCAAGCTCCGCCACCCGGCCGACGCCGCCAAGCATCGGATCGGGTACCTGTCCGAAGACCGTAAACAGCTCGGACTGCTGCTCGAGCAGGACGTCAGTGCCAACATCGCCCTCACGTCGCTCAGCGAGCGGTTCACCAGGCTCGGCTTCGTCGACTTCAAAGCAGTGCGGGCGAAGGCGCAGGAGACGGTCCGCGCACTCGGCATCAAGACGCCGTCGGTACGGCAGACCACCAAGTTCTTGTCGGGCGGCAACCAGCAGAAGGTCGTCATCGCCAAGTGGCTCGTGAAGGACTGCGACATCCTCATCTTCGACGAGCCGACCCGAGGTATCGACGTCGGTGCCAAGGAGGAGATCTACGCGCTCCTCAACGACCTGGCGAAACAGGGCAAGTCGATCATCATGATCTCGTCCGAGCTGCCGGAGGTGCTGCGGATGGCGCACCGGATCCTGGTGATGACCGAGGGCCGGGTCAGCGGCGTCCTCAGCCAGTCAGAGGCCACCCAGGAGAACGTCATGCACTACGCGACGCTACGTCCCGACGAGAACGTCGAGGACGCGGTCGAGCTCGGCCTCCTCCCGGAGGCGGCTCTGGCGGGTGGCGGCTCTGAGCCGTCCCCGGGCAGTAGCGAAGGAGAGGTGGGGCAACGATGACCACGGCCAACGTCTCGGTGGAGCCGGCGCCTGCACGCGGCCTGAGCTCCGCGGTGCGGGACCGGCTGCAGCAGCTGCTGGCGTTTGCGAGCCTGATCGTGATCGCCGGGTTCTTCTCGATCGCCAGCTCCAGCTTCTTCAGCTACTCCAACATCACCAGCATCTTGTTCTCCACCGTGGTGATCGGCACGCTGGCGCTGGGCACGACGTTCGTGATCATCACCGGCGGCATCGACCTGTCGATCGGCACGGGCATGGCGCTGTGCGCCGTGATGTCCGGCGTGTTCATCGTGAACCTGGACCTGCCGGTCGGGCTCGGCGTCCTCGCTGCGATCCTGTTCGGCGGCCTGATCGGACTCGTCAACGGGTTCAACGTCGCCATCATGAAGATCCCGCCGTTCATCGCGACGCTGGCGATGATGTTGGTCGCACAGGGGTTGGCGCTGGTCATCTCGCACAGCGCACCGATCTACTTCACCGACGACCCGAGCTATGTGAAGATCTCGACTGGCAACCTGATTCCCGGCGTCGACTTCCCGAACGCCGTCCTGGTGCTGCTGGCCGCCGTCGTGGTCTCGGCGATCCTGCTCAGCAAGACGGTCCTCGGCCGCTACACGTACTCCATTGGGAGCAACGAGGAGGCCACCGCGCTTTCGGGCATCAACGTCCGCACCTGGAAGATCGTGATCTACACCCTGGCCGGCCTGTTCATCGGGCTGGCCGGTGTGATGATCTCCGCTCGGCTCGGCTCGGCACAGCCGGCCACCGGGATGGGCTACGAGCTGCAGGCGATCGCGGCGGTGGTCATCGGTGGCACCTCGCTCGCCGGGGGCAAGGGGTCGATCGTCGGCACCCTGATCGGTGCCCTGATCATCTCCGTTCTCAACAACGGCCTGCAGATCATGTCGATCCCGCAGGAGTGGCAGAACGTCATCCTCGGGATCGTCATCCTGGTCGCCGTCTACGCGGACATGATCCGGAAGAAGGAGGTCTGACACCGCCGTTGCGCTCTGGCCTGCAGTCCCGCGCCGGGTGGTCACCGCCCGGCAGCCACACCACGTAAGGGAGTTTGGAAGATGAGATTGAGTCGAGTCGGAGCGGCAGTGGCTGCGATGACAGTCGCCCTGGGGCTCAGCGCCTGCGGGTCGGACGGCAACGGCGGCGGTGGCGGTGGCGGAGACGGCGGCGACGAGCCGTACATCGCGATCGTCTCGAAGGGGTTCCAGCACCAGTTCTGGCAGGCGGTGAAGAAGGGCGCGGAGCAGGAGGCCGAGAAGCAGGGAGCCCGGATCACGTTCGAGGGCCCGGCCACCGAGGCAGAGGTCGAGGCCCAGGTGACCATGCTGAACAACGCCCTGGCCAAGAGCCCCGACGCGATCGGGTTCGCGGCTCTCGACAGCAAGGCGGCCGCACCGCTGCTCGACCAGGCGAAGTCGTCCGACATCCCCGTCATCGCGTTCGACTCCGGGGTGGAAGGTGACGTCCCGGTCACCACGGCGGCGACCGACAACAAGGCGGCGGCGGCCGAGGCGGCCAAGCACATGGCCGAGCTGGTCGGCAACAAGGGCAAGGTCGCCATCGTCGTGCACGACCAGACCAGCCGCTCGGGCATCGACCGTCGTGACGGCTTCGTCGAGTGGATGGAGTCGAACGCCCCGGACATCGAGCTGCTGCCGGTGCAGTACGGCGGCGGCGACCAGGCCAAGTCCGCCGACATCACGAAGTCGATCATCCAGGCCAACCCGGATGTCGCCGGCATCTACGGTGCCAACGAGGGCTCGGCCATCGGCGTGGTCAAGGGCGTCGAGGAGAGCGGCAAGGACGGCATCACGATCGTCGGCTTCGACTCCGGCCAGGCGCAGATCGACGCGATCACCAGTGGCCTCGAGGCCGGCGCGATCACGCAGAACCCGGTCGGCATGGGGGAGGAGCTGGTCAAGGCCGCGATGAAGGCGATCGACGGCGAGGAGCTGCCGAAGACGATCGACACCGGCTTCTACTGGTACGACAAGTCCAACATCGAGGACGCGGAGATCCAGGCCGTCCTGTACAAGTGAGGCGTCCGCGGGCGGGGCCGGGCGGTTACCGGCCTCACCCGCACGGATCCTCATCGAAGCAACTGAGACCTACGCACGCCCTGGCGTCGGTAACTCTCAGTTGCCCCGACACCGCTCGGGGTTCGGAGATGATCATCCATCCCAACACCCGCACTGATGTCCCCGAACACTCAGGATTGGCGCGCAGCGGCGACCTATGCCCGACCCGCTCGACGTCCGGCTGACCCGTACTCTAATATCGTGACACGATATAAATTGGGAGTGACGGGAGCGGCGATGACGGACGGGCTGGACCAAGGGCTGGCGGAACGGATCGTCGCCGAGTCGTCCGACGCGATCATCTTCGCCGGGCGCGACGGGGTCATCCGGCTGTGGAACGCCGGCGCGGAGCGTCTCTTCGGTCATCAAGCGAGAAGCGCGATCGGCCAGTCCCTCGAGCTGATCATCCCCGAGCGGCTGCGGCAACGGCACTGGGACGGCTGGGACCGGGTGATGGCGACCGGCGAGACGAAGTACGGCACGGAACCGCTGTCAGTCCCCGGCGTCCGCGCCGACGGGAGCCGAGTGTCGCTGGAGTTCTCCATCACCATCCTCCGCGACGGTGGTGAGATCGTCGGCATCGCCGCCATTTTGCGCGATGTCACCCAGCGGTGGGAGCAGGACCGGGCGCTTCGCAACCGCGTCACCGAGCTAGAGGGCGACTGACCCGATCCGCCTGCGCCGCCGGCCAGTTGCCACGTAACTGGGGTGGCGGCTGGCGCCGCCGCTCGTGGGCGGTGACCGGGTGCCGGCGGCTGGACCCGCCTGCATTCTGCGGACACCTGTCGGCAGACGACGACCCGGGCCGATCTCGGCGTGCCTGGGTGACTTCACCCCTCGAACCGCCACTTTCGGGCCCGATTCCGGGCTCAGAATGTCGGTTCGGAGGGTGATGTCGTGGCCGGCAGGCACCCAGGCAAACGACCACGTACCAGGGGCCGACGATGAGCACGGTGTCGTTCGAGCCGGCGTGCGACTGCTCGACCACCTTCAGCTCGGTCGCGCCGTTGCTCCTCGCCATCAGCCACCCGCCGATCCGGCTGAGTACACCGCGCGGGCGCCCGAACGCCATCTCGAGGAGTCGGTCACCCGTGTTCGACATCTCGAGATTCAGGCACATGCATTCGCACCGGCGAATGCGGGCAGTTCGGTCATGCGTACGTCGAAGGCTTGACATGAAACGACATTTTAGGTCTCCTGTTCTGGACTGAGCCTTGGGAGGCGCACCATGAACAGGTTGGTCATCGCGTTTCTGGGAGCAGCTTCTGTCGGAGCTGCCGCACTGGTGGTCCCCGGCGGGGCGAGTGCCGACCTCGCGTCGCCGACCGACGGCGGTGACCCGAGCGGCTACGTGATCGGCCAGCATCCCTACAGCACGGTGTACGAACCTCCGCCGGGAGTGATCGGCGGCAACTCGTTCGTCGAGGCGTTCGACATGGTCGGCGACGACGGTCTGCCGCAGCGACATGTCCAGATGACCTGGCAGTCGAACGAGGACGTCGCCCAGGTGGACAACCTCGCCTCGATGATCCACTCGCACGACGGCGGCTTCACCTTTCCGAGCGGGATCGACCAGGACTCCGGCTCCGGGTTCTACGGCAAGCTTCGCGACGGCGACCTGCTCGGCGTCGAGTTCATACCCGAGCGGGTGGTCGACGAGCACACCGTCGAGCTGATCACCCGTCGGTCGGACGACGGTGGGAAGACGTGGAAGCGCCAGCTGGCCACGTTCACCACTGACAAGGCCTTCGACCCGAAGAAGTTCAACCGGGGTGTACGGGTCCACCGCGACATCTTCTACGCCAACGACGGGTCGCTGCTGCTCACCTACTACACGAGCTACCCGGAGGACCCGGGATACCGCACCGAGCTGGCCCGCAGCACGGACAACGGACGGACCTGGAAGCGGTTCGCGACGGTCGCGACCTTCACCGACGGGCGGTGGATGGGGGAGTCGGGGATCGCGTACGCCGCGAACGGCGAGCTCGTCGCCGTGCACCGCACCGGCACCCCGGGTGGAGCCAATGTCGGCCCCATCTACACCAACCGGTCGGCCGACCACGGCAAGACCTGGTCACGGCCGGTGCCGCTCACGATCACCACAGCCTCGGGCGACCCGGCTCCGACCACCGGTGTCATGCCCACCGTGCAGCTGCTGCCGAACGGCATCATGACGCTGACCTTCGGCCGACCCGACAACTGGATCGCGATCTCGCCCGACGGGCTGGGCAAGAGCTTCGAGCAGGCGCAGACGACGTACGTCAACCACCCGACCGTGGTCGCGTCGTTCCAGCGGTTCCACGGCTCGTCCGGCAACGGTGGCCAGGCGCCGGTGGCGTCCAACCGGGTGATCGTCGTGGGTGACAACTGTGCACCGTCCTGGGGCTGCCCGGAGACCGATGCGGGCTTCCACACCGACGGTGACTACCGGGTCTGGAAGAAGTTCGTCGACATCGTCGGTCCCGGCGTCGGCAAGATCGACCTGCTCGGCAAGTACGCCGAGGGCACCGTGGCGATCGACACGACGATGCACGCGCGCAAGGACGGCCTGCCGGAGATGAGCCCGGTCGGGCCGATCGACGGCTCAACCGATTGGGCGTCGTCGGCCGCCCGTCGCGGCACCGGGCCGGCAACGTACACGCTCACGCTGGACCGGACGTACACGCTGAACCAAGCCGGCCTCAGCCTGCATCCGGGCAAGCCGGCCGCGGCGACCGTCGAGGCGTCCGTCGACGGCGAGCACTGGACGACGATCGTCGAGACCGGTCAGATCACGTCCTATGCGATGAGGTACTTCCCGATCGAGGACGCGCGGGCCAAGCAGGTCCGCATCACCGTGGACGACGACAACGAGGAGGCCGACCTGCATGCCTTCCTCAACGAGGTCGAGCTGTACTCGACGGTCGACTCGTTCGAGAACGACCCGGTCGACCAGGTGCCGCGCGGCTACACCGATGCCGTCGGCGCGTCGGTCACCGACTTCGACGTCGATGACTCGCGCCACGTGTTCCGGTTGGTCGACGCGTGGAACGACAAGATCGCCCAGGCGCACTGGGTCAGCGCGCCCGAGCCGAGCCAGACCCTGGAGTTCCGAGTGAACTCGATCGGCTACGCGCGAAGCTTCGCGTTCGTCACCAAGGGCGACACGGCCAACGACACCGGCGTGCCCGCGTACCAGCTGAACGTCGGCAGCGACGGCAGCATCGGCTGGTACGACGCGACCGCCCGCACGTGGACCAAGCTCACCGCGCCGAAGGCCGCCCCCCAGAAGCAGTGGCACACGATCCGGGTGGAGGCGACGCTCGAGGCCGCCGAGGTCTTCCTCAACGGCACGTCGGTGGGCACGGTCAGCCCGACGACGCCCGGAGTCACCGCGCTGACCGGACACGGGTTCACCTCCAGCGGGACGACCTCGACGTACGACCACTTCCTGATCGACGACGTGGAGCAGCGCGGCGGCGAGTGAGGGCGTTACCCGTACAGCGCGCGGCTCAGGACCGCCGCCTCTTCGCGGCGCAGCCGCTGCGACACCTCCGCCTCGGCGATCGCGGCTGCGCCGTGGAACGTCCCCGGGTAGTGATGCAGCTCGACCATCACCCCGGCCTCGATCAACCGCGCGGCGTACGCGATGCCTTCGTCGCGGAGCGGGTCGAAGTGCATGGTGCTGACGTACGCCGGGGGCAGCCCGGAGAGGTTGTCGGCTCGGGCCGGAGCGGCGTAAGGGGAGACCTCGCGGGTCCCGCGTTGACCCGGTCCGAGATAGGCGTCCCAGCTGACGATCGCCTTCGGCCGGTTCCACCGAGGGGTGTCGGTGAAGATGGTCATGCTGTGGGTGCTGAGCCGGTCGTCCAGCTCGGGCACGGCGAGGAGCTGGAAGCTGAGCCGCGGGCCGCCGCGGTCACGGGCGAGCAACGCGGTGGCGGCGGCCAGACCCCCACCAGCGCTCTCGCCGTGGACCGCGATCCGCCCCGGGTCGATCCCGAGCTCCGTCGCGTGCTCGGTCAGCCAGGTGAGGCCGGCGTAGCAGTCCTCGAGGCCGGCCGGGAACGGGTGTTCCGGAGCCAGTCGGTACTCCACGGCCACGACGGCCGCGGGCAGGGCGCGCGCCAGCTCGACGCAGCGTGGGTGGGCGAGGTCGACCGAGCCGAGGACGTACCCACCGCCGTGGATGTGGAAGACGGCCGGGACCGGACCGCCGGTGCCGTCGGGCAGGTAGAGGCGGAGGGCGACGTCGGGCGCACCGTCGGCACCCGGCGCGCGCACATCCCGCACCGTCAGCCCGGTCTGGTCGGTCGCAGGCGCCCGCGCCACCAGCTCGGCGACCACCGCGCGCGCCGCCACCGGGTCGGCGATGTCGATGACCGGCATCGCCGCCAGCCCCGGCAGCAGGTCGGCGTCGAGCGGGTACCCCAGGCCCGCCGCCGTCACGGCAGGGGATGCCGCTCGCGCAGGTTGACCTGCGAGTACGCGACGTGCCGGGTCAGGGGGTCTGCGGCCAGCGCCGCCTCGGTGAGCGGCAGCGACGCGTGCGTCTCGCTGTTGAGCCGGTAGTACGCCTCGGCGAAGTTCACGCCGGCCGCTCGGCCGAACTCGCCGTTGTTGGACTCGATCAGCTTCCGCGCGAACGGACCGGAGTAGCCCTGACTGTCGAAGCAGTCCATCGCGGCGACCTTCCGGTCGACCACCGGGGTGATGTCGACGAACACGTCGTTGCGGACGCCGTAGGTGCTCAGCCCGTCGTGCGCGAACACCGGCAGCGAGGTGAAGAACACCTGCTTGACGTTGACCTCGGCGCGGCCGTCGAGGTTCTTCAGGTACGTGCCCGCCCGGCCGAGCGCGGCCAACGCGGTCATCGTCGCCGCGGTATGGGTGTTGGCCGTCATGGCGGGGTGCAG
This sequence comes from Nocardioidaceae bacterium, assembly GCA_050699035.1. GTDB lineage: Bacteria > Actinomycetota > Actinomycetes > Propionibacteriales > Nocardioidaceae > WHTB01. The sequence continues at coordinate 11,146 of JBOHDE010000058.1, forward strand.
GGGGTAGTCGCAGATCAAGATGTCGGGCTGTTCGACCGCGATCTGCTCGGCGGTCCGGTCGACCACGTCCTCGTGCACGGTGCTCATCGCGTCGTCGAGGTCGAAGGTGACCAACCGTCCGATGCCGATGATGTCGGCGGCGCGGCGGAGCTCGTCCTTCTTGTTCGCGATGATGTCGTTGAGCTCGGAGGTCACGACCTCCTCGTCGGGGTCATCCTTGCGCCACTCCTCGGCGTACTTGTTCGGATGGATCCGTCCGCCATGGGTGAGGATCAGCGCGACCACCTCGTCACCGTTGTCCGCGTGGCGCGCCAGGGTGCCGCCGCAGTTGGTGACCGTGTCGGCCGGGTGGGCGTAGATCGTCATGATCTTCATACTGTGCTGGCTCCCAGTGAGTAGCGGGGTCGGTGGTGGGATCAATGAGTCGCGGGGTCGGTGGCGGATTCAGTGGCGGGCGCTGATCGCCCACTGCTCGTGCGCGACGCCGGCCCGGACGGCGTACTCGCGGCTCCACATGTTGACCGTGCCGCAGGCGTGGTTGGGGATGACGCGCAGCAGGTCGCCGACACCGAGGTCGGCGACGCCCGGACCACGGAGGAACCCGTGCTCCTCGTTCGCGGTCCAGAACTCGATGTCCGGCAACGGCGTCCCGTCCGCGCCGCAGACGACTCCCGCACCCCGGTCCGGTGCGAGAGAGTCCGCGCTCATCGCCTTGAGGCCGGCGTCGGTGATGGCCGTCCCGGGCCGTTGCGTGCTCACCACGCGGGTCAGCACGGTGAGCGCGCAGTCGTCGTACGACGCGCTGCCCAGCTTGACCTGGTTGGCGTCGAAATAGACGTAGGTGCCGGGTCGCGCCTCGTTGACGCCGTCGGCGTACGGCGACGAGGTGAGACCTGGTGTCGACCCGACCGAGACGGTCTCGCAGTCGAGGCCGGCCGACCGGATGTCCGCGGCGACGGCGGCCAGCGTCTCGCCGCAGCCTCGCGCCGCGGTGGTCAGCGCGTCGCGGTCGTCCCCGTACGTCGAGAGGTGACCTTCGTGGGTCATCACGCCGCGCATCCGGAGCCCGCCGAGGGCGCGCAGCTGCTGAGCCCGCGGCACCGCGAGCCTGGGCTCGACGCCGGCCCGCGCCTGCCCGGTGTTCACCTCCAGCAGGAAACCGACGTCGACCTCGGCGGCGAGCGCCGCGACGCTCAGCGGTCGCGCGGCCTCGACCGAGTCGAGCGCGACGGTGAGGTCATGGTCTCGGGCCGCGGCGACGGCGAACCCGACCTTGGTGGCGCCGACCGGGAGATGGGCCCACAGCAGGTCGTGGAACCCCGACCCGGCGAGTAGCTCGACCTCGGCCGGGGTGGAGCAGGTGAGACCGACGGCGCCGGCGGCGACCTGGCGCCGGGCCACCTCGACACACTTGGATGTCTTGACGTGCGGCCGGAGTCGTACCCCCGCCTGGTCGAGGTCAGCCGCCACCCGCTCGATGTTGGCCTGCATCCGGTCGACATCGACCAGCAGGGACGGCGTCGGCAGTTGCTCGAGCGGCAGCGGGAGAGCGGTCGTCATGACGTCAGCCCGAGAGCCGCTCGAGGGTCGCCGTCGAGCAGCCAGCCGATCGTGTCGGGCTCGATGGCGGGGAGCCCGGCCGGCTTGATGTCGGCCAGCGCCCGCAGCCCGGCGACTGCCTCCGCGGGGGTCCAGATCGGGAAGTCGGAGCCGAACAGCAGCTTGTCGACCACCCCCCACTCCTGCGCCCTGACCAGCGCCCGGTAGCCGTCGAACGGCCGGGCCCAGGACGCCGAGACGTCGGAGAACACCCGCCGGTTCTTCCGCAGGGTCACCACCGTCTCCCGCTGCCACGGGTGTCCCAGGTGCGCGATGATCTGGGTGAGCCCGGGGTGCCGCCGGGCAACCTCGTCGACGACCAGGGGCTGGCTGACCGACAGGTCGCCGACCGGGCTCGGGGTCGCGCCCATGTGCCACAAGATGATCAGCCCGGCGTCGTCGGCGGCTCGGTAGAACGGGTCGTACGCCTCGTCCCTGGGGTCGAACAGGGCCAGCACCGGGTACAGCTTGATGCCGCGAAGCCCCCGTGCGACACCGTCGGCGAGCTGGTCGAGTACGTCGTCGTCGGACGGGTCGAGCGCCATGAACCCGATCGTGTTGGTCCGGGTCTGGGCGCAGAAACGCTCGATGTACTCGTTCGGCGTGGCGACGCCTGCGGCAGTTGCCCTGAGCCCGAAGACGAGGGCAAGGTCGACTCCCTGCATCGCCTCGTCGTACTTCTCGACGGTCACCTCCTCGGCGTCGGTCCCGTACACCGGCTTCCAGTGGTCGTCCCACTCCGTGCCCCAGTGCGCGCTGAGCATGCTGTGCGTGTGGACGTCGATCACGACTGCGCTCCTTCCCTCGGTCTGCGCAGGGCGGTGCCGGGCCTGGCGCCGGTGTGCTCGCCAGCCTGCACGACGACCTCGCCCGCGACCAGCACCAGGTCGACCCCGCTGGGAAAGGTGTGAGGCCGCTCGTAGCTCGCCCGGTCATCCAGGCGGGCGAGATCGAGCACGGCGATGTCGGCCGGCAGTCCGACCGCCAACGTGCCCCGGTCGGTCATCCCGATCCGTTCGGCCGGCGCGGAGGTGCAGCGCCTGATCGCGTCGGCGAGGTCGTCACCGGCATACCGGGACAGGAACCGCGGGAAGCAGCCGTACGACCTCGGGTGCGGCAGGCCGGTGCCGGTCACCCCGTCCGGATCCAGCGCCAGGCCGTCCGACGCCACCACCGTGGCCGGATGCCGCAGGACCGTGCGGACGTCGTCCTCGCTGCGGCCGTACGCGACCATCAGCGCCGCTCCGCCGTAGTCGCGGAGCAGGTCGAGCGCGACGTCGTCGCCGGTCGACCCGAGCGAGTCCGCGACCGACGCGACCGTCCGTCCGACCATCGCAGATGCGGAGTCGGGCAGCCAGTTCAGCACGATCTCGTCCCAGCCGAGCGGGCGGTCCACCCAGGCCGACCTGATCCGGTCACGCACCGCGGGTTGCCGCAGCCGCCGCTGCGTCTCCTCGATGCCGCCGTCCTGCGCCCAGGCGGGCAGCAGCTGACTGAGCGGGGCGCTACCGGCGGTGTACGGGTAAAGGTCGACCCCGACGTCCAGCCCGTCCGCGCGCGCCCGGTCGACCAGGTCGAGCGCCTGGACCACGGCTCCCCAGTTGCGTCGTCCGACGGAGACCAGGTGAGAGATCTGGGTACGGCAGCCGGTCGTGGTCGCCACTCGTAGCGCCTGCTCGACCGACGGGATCAGCCCGTCGCCGTAGTCACGGAGATGCCAGGCGAAGAGCGCTCCTCGGCGGGCGACCACCGAGGCCAGGGCCAGCAGCTCGCGCTCGTCCGCGAAGCACAGCGGCGCGTACGCCAACCCGGTCGAGAGCCCGACTCCGCCGTCGCCGAGCGCCTCGTCGAGAAGCCCGCACATCACGTCCAGCTCGGCCGGACCGGCGGGCTGGTCGCCGAGCCCGACGACTCCGCCGTGCAGCGGGAGGTGGGCGACGAACGCCGCCACGTTCACGCTGGGGCGGGCGGCCGCGACCGCTGTGAGGTAGTCCGCGAGGCGATGCCACGAGACCTGCACACCGGGATCGAGGTCCAGATAGCCGACGGCGGCGCGGATCGGGTCCACCGAGCTCCCCGGCGGCAACGGAGCGAGCCCCAGACCACAGTTGCCGACCACCTCGGTCGTCACACCCTGGGCGACCTTGCTGCGGGCGCTCGGTGCGGACAACACGGTGAGGTCGGAGTGGGTGTGGATGTCGACGAACCCCGGCGAGACGACCCGGTCATGGACGTCGAGCTCGACCAGCGCCGACTCCGTGCTGTCGGGCTCCTGCAGGACGACCCGGCCGCGGTCGACGCCTACGTCGGCCACGCGTGGCCGGGCCCCGGTGCCGTCGACGACCAGGCCGCCACGAAGCAGGAGATCGATCACGTACATCCGATCATGCGAGAATGACTGTCCCACGACCCTTCCTGACCTGGCCGCGCGACTCGACGACACTCAACACAAAATTCCGTTTCATGTCAACGCCACGCGGCCCGGGCTGGACGGGCCGTACTATGACCTCTAGGCTCAGTTGCGAAATCTGATTTCGCAAACACGTACACGTCCTTGGAGCAGCTGTCTTGACCGGCAACAGCCCGCTCGGCATCGGGATCGTCGGCGCCGGGTTCGTCGCCGAGTCCCACGCCGCGGCGATCGCCACGGATCCGCGGCTGCGCCTGAGCGCCGTGTTCGACCTGGACACGGCGGCGGCGGCCGCGATGGCGGCTCGGTTCGGCGCGGCCAGGGCCACCGACCTGACGGAGCTGCTCGGCCGGGCGGACGTCGAGGCGGTGATCGTGTGCACACCGAACGACACGCACGTGACGCTGGCCGAGCAGGTGGCTGAGGCCGGGCGTCATCTCCTGATGGAAAAGCCCCTCGCGCTGAGTTCGTCGGAGGCGCGCCGGCTGACGAAGGTATACGCCGACCGCGACCTGACCCTGCTGGTCGGTCACACGCATCGCCACAGCGCGTACGCCATCGCGGTCAAGGAGGCGATCGAGTCCGGCCGGATCGGCACGGTGCGATCGATGCGGCTGGCGATCACCGGCGGGTGGATCTGGGGCGGCTGGGGCGCCTGGGTGCTCGACCCGGCCCGCAGCGGCGGCCATGCCTTCCACAACGGGGTGCATCTGTACGACCTGGCCCGCTGGTGGCTGGACTCGCCCGTCCAGTCGGCCTGGACGTGTGCTCAGCACCTCACGGCAGCAGCCCTGCGGATCGACGACTACCTCTGCTCGACGCTCCAGACGGAGTCTGGTGCGGCGGCGGTCTGTGAGATCAGCCGGGGTGAGCGGCCGCGTGCGGCGAGCGTCTTCGAGATCGTCGTCCAGGGCACCCGCGGCACCCTGCTTCGTACCTGGAGCTCGGACGGCATCGTCCGGCTCAGCGACGACGGCAGCGGCCCTCTCACCGCGGTCGGCGACTCGCCGTTCGGTCGTCAGCTGGTCGTGTTCGAGCAGGCGATCCGCGCGTCCGGACCGGTCGCACCTCCGCCCGAGCACGCGGTGGAGGCAATCGCGGTGGCCGAGGCAGTCGAGCGGTCGGCGCGCACCGGTGACCTGGTCCGGGTGGGCGGATGACGACGGCCGGGTCGATGCACGCGGTGCCGGTCCTCGTCGCCGGCTGCTGGGGGGCCGGCACGCAGCACCATCAGCGCGACATGTACCTGCCCGCGCTCACCCGGAGCCCTGACGTCGAGGTCGTCGGCGTCTGGGACGACGGCCAGCAGTCCGGTTCGCAGGTCGGGCGGGCGAAGGCGCTGGGTCGCGACTTCGGGGTCCCGGTGGTCGACGACCTGTCCGAGGCACTCGACTCGTGCCGTGCTGTCGTCGGCTGCCCGGCACCAGACGTCGTCAGTACGCTGCTCGCGTCTGCCGCCGAGCGCGACCTTCCGGTGCTGCTCGACAAACCGACGCTGTTCGGCACCAAGGCGCTCGGCGCCCTCGTACGGGACCTCCCGGCTGCCACCGTGGTCGCGGGCCACCACTGGCGGTTCCACGGGGCGGTCGCCAGCGCACGCCTCGCCGTCCGGTCCGGTCAGCTCGGGCTGCTCCACGCGGTGCATGCCGAGCTGATCGTGGGGGGTCCCGACGGCGCGAACCCGCTCGGCGAGCTCCGCAACCTCTGCATCCACCCGCTCGACGTCGTCGAGTCGCTGCTCGGTCCGCTGCACGGCCGTACGCACGCCGTCCATGCGGCGCCGTCGGACGGTGCGGGCGAGAGCTGGACCATCTCGATGCACCTGGAGCCGGACGTCGTCGTCTCGGCGCTGGTCGGCCGGGTGCGCCCTGACGTGTCCTCGGCGGTGCACCGCTACCGCCTGCTCGGCAGTCACGGGCAGCTGCTCCTCGACCTGGCCGGGCCGGCGATGAGTGTGGTCGGTCGCCAGGTCGATGACCTGCCGTTCGGACCGAGCTCGGTCGACGCGATGGTGGCCCAGTTCCTCGCCGCGAGCGGCCGGCTCGAACCCACGCTGTCCACCGCCGCGGGCCTCTCGCAGGTCGTCGACGCGGTCGAGACCGCGGCGACGTCCCGCACCATCGAGACATTCGGAGGAAGCTGATGAGGTTATGCACGTTTCAACGGCCCGACGGTTCGGTCGGGCACGGCCGGGTCGACGATCCCACCCTGATCGAGGTCCTGGGCGAGGGTGACCTCCAGGCCGTCGTCACCGATCCCGGTGCGGTGTCCGCGACCGGCAGCACGGAGCCGGTGGACGGAGTGCAGATCCTGGCACCGCTCCTCCAGCCGGGAAAGATCCTCGCCGCCGCGACGAACTACCAGGAGCACATCGTCGAGGGTGGCGGGACACCGGTCGACAAGGCCCGCACGTCGCCCAAGCTGTTCACCAAGCCCGACACCGCCCTGATCGGGCCGGGCGCGCCCTTCGTACTCCCGGAGATCTCTGACACCGCCGACTGGGAGGTGGAGCTGGCGGTCGTCATCGGTCGAGCGGCCCGCGGGGTGGCGGCGACCGAGGCGCTGGACCATGTCTTCGGCTACGCGACGTCCAACGACATCTCACTGCGCTCGCTCACGCTCGGCTACGAGCGCGACGACGGCCCGAATGTGGGGTTCTTCGACTGGCTGGAGGGCAAGTGGGCGGACGGGTCCGCGCCGATCGGCCCGTGGCTGGTGACGACCGACGACATTCCGGACCCCCAGCGCCTCGGCATCAGGCTCGAGCTGAACGGCGAGACCCGCCAGGAGTCGTCGACAGCTGAAATGATATTTTCCGTGGCTGAGCTAGTCTCGTTCGCGTCTCGACTATGCACCCTGCGTCCAGGCGACATAATTCTCACTGGAACACCCGCCGGTGTCGGCGCCTCGACATCGACGTACCTCAGAGACGGGGACCTGGTTGTGGCAGAGGTCGATGGCCTCGGCCGGCTTGAGACGCCGATCGTCAGCGAGCAGGTCGCCGTCCGATGAAGGGAGCTTGATGCCACGAGTCGACGCGGAGCTGCCCGGTGCGTATCGCGCCCAGTCTCTGACGCGAGGACTCCACGTGCTGCGCACCATCGCCGCAGGACGAGTCCCCGTCACGCTGCAAGAGCTCCACAACAGAACCGAGATCCCGAAGCCCACCCTGGTCCGCCTGCTGGCGATCTTGACCCGGGAAGGATGCACGGTCCGCGTCGATGACCGGCCGACCTACAGCCTGGGCCCCACGGTGCTCGAGATCGCGGCCGGGGTCGCCGAGGACATGGACCCGGAGACGATCGCCAAGCCACGGATGGAACAGCTGATGGGCACCGCCGGGCACACGGTCAACCTCGGCGTGCTCTCGGGCGGCGAGGTGCTGCACGTGTGCGTCGTGCTGTCCGACCGTCCGGTCCGTTACACCGCCCACTCGGGTACGAAGGACGCGGTGTGGTGCACCGGTCTGGGCAAGGCCCTGCTGGCCTACTCCGCGCCGGCGGTCGTCAACCGGACCCTGGTGGGCCGGAAGCTGACCCGCCGCACGGCGCGCACTATCACCACCCGCACCGAGTTGGACGCCGAGGTCAAGCGCGTTCGGCGGCGCGGCTGGAGCCATGACGACGAGGAGAGCGCCGA
>JBOHDE010000059.1:0-18733 GCA_050699035.1 Nocardioidaceae bacterium
CGATCAGCAGCAGCGCGGCGACCACGGCGAGGACGAAGCCGAGGATGTTCAGCTCCCAGATGCTGCCGGTGCCGAGCAGCCACGCGATGGTGCCGCCGATCACCGAACCGGCCAGACCGAGCAGCAGCGTTGCGATGATGCCGATGCTCTGACGTCCGGGCTTGATCAGCCGGGCGAGTGCGCCGATCACGAGGCCGGCGATGATGAAACCAATCATGGGGTGCTCCTTGTTCGGGTGCGGATTGCTAGAGCCCGCTGACGCCCTCGCCCGGCCCGGCCTGCTCGTCGAAGGTCTCGCGTTCGAGCAGGTGGAGGCAGGGCACGCCGATACGCCGACGTGCCTTGGAGGTCCAGTCCAGGTGGAAGAACTCCGCGACGACATGGGGGCGGGTCATCACGATGGCCTCCTCGGCGCCCTCCGTATCAACTGCGGAGGCGAGCGCGTCGACCGGGTCGATCGGGGTCAGCGCGCCGCTGACCTCATGGCCGGTCGCGCGGATCAGCTCCATGCTGGCGTTGAGCTGGGCCTCGGCCTCGGCCCGGATCTCCCGCTGCAGCTGCTCGAGGTCGGTCTCCGGGAAGTTCATCGCGGACGTGGCGAGGACCTCGCTGGCGGCGATCGAGCCCAGCGCCGTCTCGATGCGGGTCGCGGCGTCCTCGACCGGGAGGATTACGTGGTAGTGGACGGTCTCGTCGATGGACTCGTGCAAGGACGCGACCTGTTGGACGTCGAGCTTGCTCAGGGCCTTCTCGATCAGGAGGACAACGTCATACATGAGGCGGCTCCTTTTGCAGTCGTCGCACGTGGTGACTCCATCCTGCCACCGTTGCGGTAAGGCGTCGTCAGCGCGCGCCGAGGACTTCGGCGAGGTCGTAGCTGACCGGTTCGTCGAGCTGGTCGTACGTGCACGACTCTGGGGTCCGGTCGGGCCGCCACCGCTTGAACTGCGCGGTGTGCCGGAACCGGGTGCCCTCCATGTGGTCGTAGCCGACCTCGCACACCAGGACGGGGTCGAGCGGCTCCCAGCTGAGGTCCTTGCCGGCATTCCAGCGCGACACCGCGCCCGGTCTCCGGTCGCCCTCCGCGGCGCCGCTGGCCCAGTCGCCCCACGGGTGCTGGTCGGGCGCGATCCGCAGCGGGGCGAGCTCGTCGATCAGCTCGGCCCGGCGGGCGGCCGCGAACGCGGCAGACACCCCGACGTGCTGCAGCCCGCCGTCGGCGTCGTACAGGCCGAGCAGCAGCGACCCGAGCAGGGGGCGCTCGGGCTTCGACGTCTTGTGCAGCCGGTAGCCGGCGACCACGCAGTCGGCGGTGCGAACGTGCTTGATCTTCAGCATCGTCCGGGCGCCCGGCTCGTACGCCGACGTCATCGGTTTCGCGACCACGCCGTCGAGCCCGGCGCCCTCGAACTGGCCGAACCACTGCTCGGCCACTGCGGCGTCCAGCGTCGCGACGCTCAGATGGATCGGGGGTACGACAGCCGACATCGCCGACTCGAGCCCGGCCCGGCGCTCGGCCAGCGGACGGTCGAGGAACGACTCGTCGCCGAGCGCCAGCAGGTCGAACCCGACGAACCGGGCGGGAGTCTCCTCGGCCAGCTTGCGTACCCGCGACTCGGCCGGGTGGATGCGCTCCAGCAGGCGTTCGAACTCCAGGTGGTCGCCGGTCGCGACGACGATCTCGCCGTCGATGACGCAGCGCTCGGGCAGCGACTCCTTGGCGGCGTCGACCAGCTCGGGGAAGTAGCGGGTCAGCGGCCGCTCGTTGCGGCTGCCCAGCTCGACGTCGTCACCGTCGCGGAAGATGATGCAGCGGAAGCCGTCCCACTTCGGCTCGTACAGGTAGCCGCCCTCGACCTTGTCCGCGGCCGGGATGGCCTTGACCGACTTGGCGAGCATAGGCGACAGCGGCGGGTTGACCGGAAGGTCCATGGGATCAGCCTCGCACCTTGGTGTAGCGACAGAACAGGGAGCCCTCGTCCTCGAGCACGTGCCGGAGCATCATCGCCGACGGCGGCTGGACCAGTGGACCTCGGGTCATCCGGTAGCCGTCGCCGCCCACGACGCGGGGTGCGATGGTGAGGCACAGGTCGTCGCAGCGACCGGATGCCACCAGGTCGTGCATCAGCCGCGGGCCGCCCTCGCACAGGATCCGGTGGTAGCCCTGCCCGCTCAGCAGGTCGACGGCGGTCCGGGCGTCCACCTCGTCGTCGCCGGCGACGACCACCTGGCAGCGCTCGCTCAGCCGCCTCCGTTCACCCGTCGGCGCAGCGCGCGACGTGACCACCAGCGTCGGCGCCTCGCCGCCGTCCAGCAGCTCGTCGACGATGCCGAGGGACCGGGAGACGACCGCGATCGCGGGCACCGCGGTCAGCCCGAGGCGGCGCCGCTGGGTGGCGTCGACCTCGTGCGCCCGGACCGGCTGGTATCCCTCGGTGCGTGCCGTACCCGCACCCACCAGCACCACGTCGCACAGCGACCGCAGCAGCCCGAACAGGCGCTGGTCGGCCGCCGGGGCGATCGAGCCGGAGCGACCGTCAGGGCCCTGCACCGTGCCGTCGAGCGTGCTGACGAAGTTGGTCCGCACCCAGGTGCGCTCCACCGGGTACGCGTAGAGGCCGGCCAGGTCGTCGTCGGTCAGCGTGGACGGGTCGGTCGGGTAGAGAGACTGCACAGGTCGATCCTGCCAGTCCGGCGCCGCCGTAGGCTGCGGACGTGCCCGAGCATCTGACCGACCGCGAGCCGCGGGTGCCGGCGGAGCGGTTGGTCGCCGCCCTGGTGCCGCCCCCGCGGTTCGACGCCGTGCGGTTCGAGACCTACCGGCCGGATCCGGCGCAGGCCAGCCAGGCCGCCGCCGTCGATGCGCTACAGGCCTTCGCGGCCAGCATCGAGGCCCGGGACGGCCGAGGCCGGTGGTTCCGCCGGCGACCCGACGACGGGGCGGGTGGCATCTACCTCGACGGCGGGTACGGCGTCGGGAAGACCCACCTACTGGCGTCGCTGTGGCAGGTCGCGCCTGCGCCGAAGCTGTTCGCGACGTTCGTCGAGCTGACCCATCTGGTCGGCGCGCTCGGTTTCGCCAGCGCGGTCGAGGAGCTCGGCCGGTTCCGGTTGGTGTGCGTCGACGAGTTCGAGCTGGACGACCCGGGTGACACCGTCCTGGTGTCGTCCCTGCTGGGCCGGCTCCGTGAGCAGGGGGTACGGCTCGCCGCGACCTCCAACACGTTGCCCGACCGGCTCGGCGAGGGGCGGTTCGCCGCGGAGGACTTCCTGCGCGAGATCCAGAGCCTGGCGTCCCGGTTCTCCGTGCACCGCATCGACGGCGACGACTACCGGCACCGCGGCCGGCCGCAGGCACCGCCTCCGTACGCCGACGATGCGGTCGCGGCGTTCGCGCACGAGTGTGCCGGCACCTCGCTCGACCACTTCGTCGACCTGACCCGGCATCTCGCCGGCGTGCACCCGTCGCGGTACGGCGCTCTGTTGGACGGACTCGACGCGGTGGCGCTGACCGACGTGCGCACGGTCCACGACCAGGTGGTGGCGCTGCGTCTCGTCGTCCTGGCCGACCGGTTGTACGACCGCGACCTCCCGGTCGTCGCCAGTGGCGTACCCCTGGACCAGATCTTTGCGCCCGAGCTGCTTCAGGGCGGCTATCGGAAGAAGTATCTGCGGGCGCTCAGCCGGCTGACCGCGCTGGCCCGAGAGGGCTCCTCACGGGCGGGGTGATCGGACATACTGCGGGGCATGGCGAAGAAGTCGAAGAAGTCGACCAGGTCCAGGGCGTCCACATCGGTCAGCGACCTGCTCCGGCTTCCGCCAGGCCCGGTCGACCTGGCGTCCTTCGACGCCAACGGGCACCCGGGTTTCGACGGCGACAAGGCGGCCGGGAAGGCGGCCCTTCCGCTGCTCGCGCCGGAGATGGCCGAGCTGCAGGAGCGGTTGTACGCGAACGGGCGGCGTGGCGGGAGGGCCAGCATCCTGCTCGTCCTGCAGGGCATGGACACGTCCGGCAAGGGCGGGACGGTCCGGCACAGCGTCGGCCTGCTGGACCCACAGGGCGTCGACCTGACGTCGTTCAAGGCACCCACGCCGGACGAGAAGCGGCGCGGCTTCCTGTGGCGGATCAAGCAGCGGGTGCCTGGTCCGGGCATGGTCGGCATCTTCGACCGGTCGCACTACGAGGACGTGCTGATCGGCCGGGTCCGCCAGCTCGCGACGCCATCGACGATCGAGAAGCGCTACGGCTCGATCAACAACTTCGAGGCCGGGCTGGTCGACGCCGGCATCACCGTAGTCAAGTGCTTCCTGCACATCTCCGAGCAGGAGCAGCGGGAGCGGCTGCTGGCCCGGCTCGACGACCCCACCAAGCACTGGAAGTTCAACCCCGGCGACATCGACGAGCGGGCGCTGTGGCCGCACTACCAGCAGGCGTACGAGATCGCGCTGGAGCGCTGCAACTCGACCGACGCGCCCTGGTACGTCGTACCCGCTGGCCGCAAGTGGTATCGGAACTGGGCGGTCACGATGCTGCTGCTCGAGCACCTGCGCGGGCTCGACCTGGCCTGGCCGGCGGCCGACTTCGAAGTCGCCGAGCAGCGCGCCCGCCTGCTCGCCTGACCTTGTCAGACGGAATCGACCACCGGTGGTCGAAACCGTCTCACAACTGTCACGCCGGGAGCGGGACCAGCTCGACCGCGGCCACCGTGTAGCGGGTCAGCACCAGCCACGCGACCTCCGGGTCGGCGCCCAGCGGCTCGGCCACCGCGATCGCACCCGCCTCGACGGCGAGCTCCTCGGCCCGCTCGGGCAGGAAGCCCGGCGCGATGAAGTACGACCCGACGGCCACGTGCCGACGGCCCTGTCGACGGAAGTCGCGCACCGCCTCCCCGGTCGCCGGGGGTGCCGCCGACGCGAACGCGGCGATGGCCGGCAGGTGGTGCCGCACGCCCCACAGCCGGGCGAGCCGCGCCACCGAGGCGTTGGCCAGCGGGTCGCTCGAGCCGGCCGCGGCCAGCACGAGCGCGTCGATCTCGGTCGCCCTGGCCTCCTTGAGCGAGGCCCGCAGCCGCCGGTCGAGCACGTCGAGGAGTACGTCGTCGCCGAGTACGTCGCTGACCCGGATCCGCAGGCCGGGGTGCTTGTCGGTCGCGGCGGCGATCACCCCGGGTACGTCGACCCGGGCGTGGAACGCCGAGGTCAGCAGCAGCGGGACGACGACGATCTCGTCGTAGCCGGCCTTGACCAGCCGGTCGAACACCGTGCTGGGCGACGGCCGGGAGTGGTCGAGGAACGCCGGCTCGACCCGCAGGTCGGGCCGCAGCGACCGGACGCGGTCGCAGAGCGCGTGCACGGTGGCGGCCGAGCGTGGGTCCTTGCTGCCGTGGGCCAGGGCCACCAGGGCGGGAGCAGTCATGATGATGGTCCTCCTAAGCGTGGATGCCGCACTCGGTCTTGCCGGTGCCGGCCCAGCGTCCGCTGCGCGGGTCGTCGCCGGGGGCGACGCGTTGGGTGCACGGCCAGCAGCCGATGGACGGGTAGCCGTCGTACTGGAGCGGGTTGACAAGGACACCGTTGTCCGCGATGTAACGATCGACGTCGTCCTGGGACCACCGAGCGAGCGGCGAGACCTTGACCTTGCGTTTGCGCTCGTCCCAGCCGACGACAGGTGCGATGACCCTGTTGCGCGTCTCCTCGCGACGCAGGCCGGTAGCCCACGCGTCGTACCTCGCGAGCCCCTGCTCGAGCGGCGCGACCTTGCGCAGCGCGCAGCACAGGTCAGGGTCACGGCTGAACAAGTCCTTGCCGTACGTCGCGTCCTGCTCGGCGACGGTCTGCTCCGGATGCAGCGTGACCAGGTTGACCGGCAGCGTCGCCTCGATGGCATCGCGGGTCCCGATCGTCTCCGCGAAGTGGTAGCCGGTGTCGAGGAACACCACGTCGACTCCGGGCGCGACGGTCGACGCGAGGTGCGCGAGTACGCCGTCGGCCATCGACGAGGTGATCGCGAACCGGTCGCCGAACGTGTCGACAGCCCACTCGATGATCAGCTCGGCCGGGGCGAGCTCGAGCTCCGGGCCGGCGATGCCGGCCAGCTCGCGCAGCTCGTCGTCACTGCGGGCCGGCGCGCTCGCGCGAGGTGTCCCGAGGTCGATCGCGGTCATCGCTGTACCTGCCCAATCGTTGGTGGGGCGAGTAGTCCGAGAAACTTCAGCCGGAAGGCCCGCAGGCACGAACGGCACTCCCACGCGCCGTGGCCGTCCTCGTGCGGACGCAGGTCCTCGTCGCCGCAGTACGGACAGTGGAACGGGACCGAGTGGCCGCTCATGACAGCAGTCCGTCCTCGGCGCGGGCGGCCCACTGCGCGAACCGTTCGCCGTCCGTGCGGTGGTCGAGGTAGTTGCGGACCACCCGCTCGACGTAGTCGGTCAGGCCGGCCGACGTGACCTTGTGGGCCCGCAGCTTGCGGCCGAACCCCTGATTGAGACCGACGCCTCCGCCGAGATGCACCTGGAAGCCTTCGACCTGCTCGCCGGTCTCGTCCAGCACCAGCTGGCCCTTCAGGCCGATGTCGGCGACCTGGATCCGGGCGCAGGAGTTCGGGCAGCCGTTGACATGCACGGAGATCGGCGTGTCGAGGTCGGGGATCCGCTGCTCGAGCTCGGCGACGAGGGCGGCACCACGGTCCTTGGTATCGACGATCGCGAGCTTGCAGAACTCGATGCCGGTGCAGGCCATCGTGTTGCGCCGCCAGGCCGACGGCCGCGACGACAGCCCGATCCCGTCGAGAGCGGTCACCAGCGACTCGACCCGGTCCTCGGCGACGTCGAGGACCAGGAACTTCTGGTAGGCCGTGGTGCGGATGCGGTCGGAGCCGTGCTCCTCCACCACGTCGGCGAACTTGGCCAGCGTGCTGCCGTCGACCCGCCCGACGGTGGGGGCGGCGCCGACGTAGAACCTGCCGTCGTGCTGGCGGTGCACACCGACGTGGTCGCCGTTGTGCGGCGGGTCGGCCGGGCGGGGTCCGTCGAGCAGCGGGCGCTCGAGGTACTCGTTCTCCAGCACCTCGCGGAACTTCTCCGGGCCCCAGTCGGCGACCAGGAACTTCAGCCGGGCCCGGCTGCGCAGCCGGCGGTAGCCGTAGTCGCGGAAGATGCCGACGACGCCGGCCCACACGTCGGAGACCTCGTCGAGCGGCACCCAGGCACCGAGGCGTACGGCGAGCTTGGGGTTGGTCGACAACCCACCGCCCACCCACACGTCGAAGCCCGGGCCGTGCTCGGGGTGCTCGACCCCGACGAACGCCACGTCGTTGACCTCGGGCGCGACGTCCTGGCTGGGATGCCCGGTCAGGGCGGTCTTGAACTTGCGGGGCAGGTTGGAGAACTCCGGGCTGCCGATGTACTTGGTCTTGATCTCCTCGACCGCCGGCGTGGGGTCGATCAACTCGTCCGCGGCGATCCCGGCGACCGGGCTGGCGATGATGACCCGTGGGCAGTCGCCGCAGGCCTCGGCCGTCGACAGGCCGACGCCTTCCAGCCGCTCCCAGATCGCCGGCATGTCCTCGATCCGGATCCAGTGCAGCTGGATGTTCTGCCGGTCGGTGATGTCGGCGCTGTCGCGGGCGTACGTGGTCGAGATGTCGGCGACGGCGCGCAGCTGAGCGACGGTGAGCTGGCCGCCGTCGATGCGTACCCGCAGCATGAAGTACTTGTCCTCGAGCTCGTACGGCTCGAGCGCGCCCGTCCGCCCGCCGTCGATGCCGGGCTTGCGCTGGGTGTAGAGGCCCCACCAGCGGAACCTGCCGCGCAGGTCGGCGCCGTCGATCGAGTCGAAGCCGCGGTGGGCGTAGATGGTCTCGATCCGGGCCCGGACGTTGAGCGCGTCATCGTCCTTCTTGACCTGCTCGTTGGCGTTGAGCGGCTCCCGGTAGCCGAGCGCCCACTGCCCCTCGCCGCGCTTCGGGCGCGCCGCGGCACGGGCCGGAGCGGTGGCGGTGCTGGTGGGAGTCATCCGTGGATCTCTCTTCGTCAGGGAGACGCACGTTCGCTCGGGGGGCCGGTCTCGACGCCAGTGTCAGAGTGGCTTGCCGGGCGACCGCGCGCCCGGCTGCAGTGAGCTGGGCGGGTCTAGGCCGGCTGACACATCATGCTGCGCGTGCGACCAAGGTCCACGTGACGACGCGTCACGAGGTGCACAATGGTTACGGCAGCTGCGGTCATGCAGAGAATCTTTCGTCAGCGCTGTCAACGGGGCAACTCCCGGTCCCGTATCATGAGACTCGATCTCATTAAATGGGATCGCAGTCGGGATCTGGGCCGACTCGACGACGGCTGCGTGACCCACGTCACCCGGTCCTTCCCGTCGAGGTTGCGCGTATGTCGCTGTTCTTCCCGCCGAGGTTGCGCCTATGTCGGCCGGCTCGAGGCTCCTGAAAGGCACGGGCCCGTGCCTTTCCCGATCATCCCCACTGCTGCAGGCGTGGGGATGATCGGGTACGGGTGGGGGTGAGTCGCCACCGGTTCGACATTCGCGCAACCTCGGCGCGAGGTGTCGGGCGTTCCCGGACTTCACCCACGGAACCGACGCTCTACGCCCGGGATCGGCGCCCTCGATGTCGGTCTGGTGGGTGAAGAGGAGTCCGCCTTTCGCGCCGAGGTTGCGCGTATGTCGTGTTGGTGGGACGGCGACACCGGTCTAGCGCATACGCGCAACCTCGGCGCGAGGTGCTGGACGGCGTCATTAGGCTGGCCCCCATGACCGACTCGCTCACCCCCTCCAGCGCCCCCTCCAGCGCCACCGCCAGCACCGCCTACAACGCCGCTCTCGACGTGATCGCGTCGGTCGAGCCGCGGATCGCCGAGGCGACTCGAGCCGAGCTGCGCGACCAGCGGTCCTCGCTCAAGCTGATCGCCAGCGAGAACTACGCCTCGCCGGCCGTGCTGCTCACCATGGGCAGCTGGCTGTCGGACAAGTACGCCGAGGGCACCATCGGTCACCGCTTCTACGCCGGCTGCCAGAACGTCGACACGGTCGAGTCCATCGCCGCCGAGCACGCGCGCGAGCTGTTCGGCGCCGAGTACGCGTACGTCCAACCGCACTCGGGAATCGACGCCAACCTGGTGGCGTTCTGGGCGATCCTCGCGACCAGGATCGAGGCGCCGGCGCTGGCCGAGGCCGGGGCCAAAGGCGTCAACGACCTGTCCGAGGACGACTGGGAGCGGCTGCGTGCGACGTTCGGCAACCAGCGGATGCTCGGCATGTCGCTGGACGCCGGCGGCCACCTCACGCACGGGTTCCGGCCCAACATCTCCGGCAAGATGTTCCACCAGCGCAGCTACGGCACCGACGCCGGCACCGGCCGGCTCGACTACGACCAGGTGGCGAAGGCGGCCCGTGAGTTCAAGCCGTTGGTCCTGATCGCCGGCTACTCCGCGTACCCCCGGCGGATCGACTTCGCCAAGATGCGGGAGATCGCCGACGAGGTCGGCGCGACGCTGATGGTCGACATGGCGCACTTCGCCGGGCTGGTCGCCGGCAAGGTGTTCACCGGCGACGAGGACCCGGTGCCGCACGCCCACGTCGTCACGACCACGACCCACAAGTCACTGCGCGGTCCGCGCGGAGGTCTGGTGATCGCCACCCCGGAGTACTCCGACGCCGTCGACAAGGGCTGCCCGATGGTGCTCGGCGGACCGCTCTCGCACGTGATGGCCGCCAAGGCGGTCGCGCTGGCCGAGGCGCGTCGACCCGAGTTCGCCACCTACGCCCAGGCGGTCGCCGACAACGCCAAGTCGCTGGCCGACGGTTTCCTCCGTCGCGACGCCCGGCTGGTCACCGGCGGCACCGACAACCACATCGTGCTACTCGACGTGTCCGGCTTCGGGCTGACCGGACGCCAGGCCGAGGCAGCGCTGCTCGACGCCGGAGTCGTCACCAACCGCAACTCCGTGCCGGCCGACCCGAACGGCGCCTGGTACACGAGCGGCATCAGGTTCGGCACACCGGCCCTCACCACCCGTGGCTTCGGCGCGGCGGAGTTCGACCGGGTGGCCGAGCTCGTGGTCGACGTACTCACCCAGACCTCGGCGGGTACGACCAAGGACGGCAAGCCGTCGAAGGCGAAGTACGCGCTGGCCGACGGTGTGGCCGACAAGACCAAGGCGGCCTCAGCCGAGCTGCTCGACCAGCACCCGCTCTACCCCGGGCTCGAGCTCGCCTGACGCACGGCCAGCCCGGCCAGCGCGCCACCGGCGAACGTCGCCACCAGCAGCACCCACAGCGAGCCCCAGGTGCCGAGCCCGGAGACCGCGCCGCCGAACGCCACCCCGGGGTTGAGCACGCCACCGGAGATCGGCCCGGCGACGAGCAGGCCACCCGCGGCGGCGAAGCCGATGGCGAGGCCGTAGTAGCTGTTGCCCCGGCGGTCCCGCTCACCGACCGTCAGCACGACGTACGTGAGGGCGAAGGTGAACAACAGCTCGACGACGAGCGCCTTCGCGACCAGGTCGCCCGCCAACGACACGCCCTCGGGCAGCGCCACCAGCCAGCGGGCGAGCACGGCGGCCAGTAGAGTGCCGAGCAGCTGGGCGGCCCAGTACGGCAGGAGCTCCGCGGCGTCGAGCCGGCCGCGGACCACCGCGCCGAGTGACACGGCCGGGTTGAAGTGCGGCACCGGCGCGCCGCCACCGGCATAGACCAGCACCATCAGCACTGACCCGACGGCGAGTGCGGCCAACGGGTCACCGCTGCCCACGGAGACCAGGAAGGTCAGGACCAGGAAGAAGCTGCCCACCAGCTCGATGGCGTATCTGCGCATGCCGAGCACCCTCTCACCCGACCGGCGTCGGCGTCGTGCGGCGCACCAGTGCTTCCAGGTCGAGCCCGCGGGGGAGCGTCCCGAAGGTGCCGGCCCACTCTCCGCCCAGCCGCGACGCGCAGTAGGCGTCGGCGACCTCGGCCGGCGCGAAGCGCACCAGCAGTGATGCCTGCAGACACTGCGCCATCTGCGCGGCCAGCCGGCGCGCGCGTACCTCGAGGTCGGTCAGGTCGGCCAGCGAGGTCAGCACCTCCTCGATCGCACGGTCGAGATGGCGGTCCTGCCCACGCGCCGCACCGACCTCGGCGAGCCACGCGTCCAGCGCCTCGGGCGAGCGGCCGAGGGCACGGAGTACGTCGAGCGCGTTGACGTTGCCGCTGCCCTCCCAGATCGAGTTCAGCGGCGACTCGCGGAACATCAGCGGCAGTCCCGACTCCTCGACGTACCCGTTGCCGCCGAGGCACTCCAGCGCCTCCGCCACCATCGCCGGAGTGCGCTTGCACACCCAGAACTTCCCTAGTGGCAAGGCGATCCGGCGCAGCGCCTGCTCCCGCGGGTCGTCGGCGGCGTCCACCGCAGCGGCCAGCCTGATGGCGAGGGCGGTCGCCGCCTCGGACTCGAGTGCGAGGTCGGCGAGTACGTTCTGCATCAGCGGTTTGTCGGCCAGCAGACCGCCGAACGCCGTCCGGTGCGCCGCGTGCCACGACGCCTCCGCGACGGCGTGACGCATCAGCGCAGTCGACCCGAGGACACAGTCCAGCCGGGTCGCCGCGACCATCTCGATGATGGTCGGGACGCCGCGGCCCTCGTCGCCGAGGCGCTGCGCCCAGGTGCCGTCGAGCTCGAGCTCGGCCGACGCGTTCGACCGGTTGCCCAGCTTGTCCTTGAGCCGGGCGATGTCGAACGCGTTGAGCGTCCCGTCGGCGAGCACGCGGGGGACGACGAAGCAGGTCAGCCCGCCCGGCGCCTGGGCGAGCACGAGGAACACGTCGTTGGTCGGCGCCGACGTGAACCACTTGTGCCCGTGCAGCGTGTACTCGCCGTCGGCCGCGGTCGGCCGGGCCTCGGTCTGGTTGGCCCGTACGTCGGAGCCGCCCTGCTTCTCGGTCATTCCCATGCCGGCCAGGCAGCCCTGCTTGCCGGCCGGGTCACGCAGCCCGGGGTCGTACACCGTGGCGGCCAGCCGTGGCGTCCACTCCTTGGCGATCGTGTCGTCGGCACGCAGCGCGGGGATGCTGGCGTACGTCATCGAGATCGGGCAGCCGTGACCGGACTCGGTCTGCCCCCAGCCGATGAACCCAGCGGCCCGCCGTACGTGTGCCGCCGGGGCGTCGCTCACCCAGGGCGCCGCCTGCAGGCCGAAGCCGACCGCGCGCTCCATCAGCCAGTGCCACGACGGGTGGAACGACACGTCGTCGACCCGGTTGCCGTAGCGGTCGTACGACCTCAGTACCGGTGGGTGGGTGTTGGCGGCCATGCTGTGCTCGCGCGCCTCGGCGCTGCCGGCCAGCTTTCCCAGCTCGGCAAGGGAGGCGAGGGAGTTGGGCGCGCCATGCCGGACGACCGCCTCGCTCAGGGCGAGGTCGGAGCCGATCACGTCGTGGCCGACCAGCGGAGGTGCCTGGTTGCTCGCTACGCGGGAATGCGTCGTCATGTCGTTACGGTATGGCCATGGTTGTGGAAGCGAGCAGGGCGGGCAACGCCCGGGCCCCCCTGTGGGCGCGGGCGCGGCACACGATCTGGCGCCTGATCACGGCCACCGTCGGCGCCGCGTTCCGCTACCGGGTGACCGGGCTCGCGGCCGAGGCGGCCTTCTTCGCGATCTTGTCGCTGCCGCCGCTGATCTTCGCGCTGACCGGCAGCATCGGCTTCTTCATCGAGCAGTACGACGTCGCGCAGGTGTCGACGCTGCGCGCGGAGATCCTGCGGATCGCGTCGCGCGCGCTGACCGACGAGAGCGTACGGACCGTGATCGAGCCGACCGTCGACAGCGTCCTGCGCGGGGGGCGGATCGACGTGATCTCGCTCGGCTTCGTGCTGGCTCTCTGGTCGGGGTCGCGGGCGCTGAACGTGTTCGTCGACACCATCACGATCATGTACGGCCTGGCCGGCCGCCGCGGCATCGTCCGTACCCGCGTCCTGTCGTTCTCGCTGTACGTCGTCGGCCTGGTGATCGGCGTTGTGGTGCTGCCGCTGGTGCTCGCCGGCCCGCAGCTCGTCGACGACCTGATCCCGGACCAGGCCGGGTGGCTGATCCAGCTCTACTGGCCGACGGTGATCGTGCTGAGCGTCGGCTTCGTCGCCTCGCTCTATCACCTCTCGGTCCCGGTGCGTACCTCGTGGCGCCACGACGTGCCCGGAGCCGCGCTGGCGCTGGCCATCTGGGTGTTCGGCAGCTTCCTGCTGCGGTGGACCCTGCAGAACGCCGTCGGTGGTGACTCGACCTCGATCTATGGTCCGCTCGCGGCGCCGATCGCCGTACTCCTGTGGCTCTATGTGAGCGCGATCGCGGTGCTGATCGGGGCCGCGCTCAACGCGGCGTTCGACCGGGTGTGGCCGGAGTCGGAGACGGCGATGGCCCGGCTGGAGCTGGTCAAGCGGCTGCGTCAGGCGGCCCGGTTGGAGCGGCTGCGTGGTGCGGGCACGGCAGCCGAGCTCGACGAGATGTCGACCAAGGTCGACGAACGCGACGACTGGGACTTCGACGACGAGGCGGAAGACGCCGACCAGGCGGACGCAAAACCGGGTGCGTAGGGCGGGGCGGCGCACGTAGCCTCCTTGCCATCGTGTCCGATTCCTTCGCATTCACCGACCTTCCGCCGGCGCGCGTCCAGCGCGTCGACCGCGGCCTGGTCACCGTGCTCACCGAGGACGGCCCGCTGCGGGTCAGCCTCGGCGCCGACCTGCTCGACCAGATGGCCAAGGACAGTACGGCCGGCCCGTGCACCGGTGACTGGTGCCTGCTGCGGCCGTGGCCGGACGGGCCGGTGACGCTCGAGTCGGTGCTGCCCCGCGGTCCGTCGATCCGCCGTGCCGAGGTGGGCGGGTCCTCCCGCGAGCAGGTGCTGGCGGCCAACGTCGACGTGGCGGCGGTCGTGGTCGGCCTGATCCCGGAACCGGTGATCGGGAAGCTGGAGCGGATGCTCGCCCTGGCGTGGAACAGCGGGGCGCAGCCGGCGATGGTGCTGACCAAGGCCGACCTGGTGCCCGACGCGGAGCAGATCGCCGAGGACGTACGGTCGGCGGCCGACGGCGTGCCGGTCATCGTGGTCAGCTCGGTCACCGGGCAGGGCATCGCGCAGGTGCGGGCGCTGGCCGGCGCCGACGGCACGGTCGCGCTGCTCGGGTCGAGCGGGTCCGGCAAGTCCAGCCTGGTGAATGCGCTGGTGGGCACGGAGGTCCTGGGGACGCAGCGGATCCGGGCGGACGGGCGCGGGCGTCACACGTCGGTGCGTCGTGAGTTGGTGCTGCTGCCGGGTGGGGGAGCGGTGATCGACACGCCGGGGCTGCGCGGGGTCGGCCTGATCGACGCCGAGGAGGGGTTGGCGTCGACGTTCGGTGATGTCGAGGCGCTGGTCTCGCAGTGCCGGTTCCGCGACTGCACGCACACCAGCGAGCCCGGGTGCGCCGTACGCGCCGCGGTCGACGACGGGACCCTCCCGGTGCGGCGGCTGGAGTCGTGGCACAAGCTGCGGGAGGAGATGCGGGTGATGGCGGCCCGCCAGGACGCGCGGACCCGCGCCGAGCTGGTGAAGGTGCGGAACCGGGACAACAAGGCGCACCGCAAGCCGCGCGGCGATGCCTCCTAGCTGTGGGTGGCGGCACCCGGCCACGTCGAACATTGCCCAATTGGGCAAAATTCCACCTCGAAACCGCGGGAACCGGGTCGAACATTGCCCAATTGGGCAATCTTTGACGCGGCGGCGGTTGAGCGGGGCCACGGCGCGTCGATGAGGTCAGGTGCCGGCCGAGGGCTTGGTGATTTGCGCGATGATGGTCTATCCGGGCATTCCGATGCCGTGGTCCGTTATCAACGCGACTTTGCTGACCCTCGTAGGAGTTGGGCTGGTGGGCGCGGCCGCGGTGTTCGCACTCGGCACCAGGTCGGCGCTTCGCGAGGCAGAGTAGGCCTTCGATTCTCGGCTGCTACGTTGCCTGCTCGGCGGTGAGTGGCCGGCACTACCTATCGAGGGCGCGCCACCAGCCGCGAGCGTCGGCAGCTGGACCGGCCGCGCGCACAACTTCTCGCACCGAGGCAGGAACTGTGAACGAGTTCGACCTTCAGCTCGCCGACGGCAGCACGCTGCACTGCTACGACACGGGCGTCGGCCCGGACCACACGGTGTTCTGGCACCACGGCACACCGAACACCGGGCCGCCGCCCGTCCCCTTGTTCGCCGCCTCGGAGCAGCTGGGCGTCCGCTGGGTCTCCTACGACCGACCGGGTTACGGCGGGTCCTCGCCCCGACCGGGCCGAGACGTGGCATCGGCGGCTTCGTACGTCGACGCGGTCGCCGACGAGCTCGGCATCGACCGGTTCGCGGTGATGGGCCACTCCAGCGGAGCAGCGCACGCCCTCGGCTGCGCCGCGCTGTTACCCCAGCGGGTGCTCGGCGTGGCCGGCATTGCCGCGCTGGCGCCCTTCGACGCCGACGCGCTGGACTGGTTCGCCGGCATGGCCCAGTCTGGGGTGGACACGCTGCGGGCGGCAGCCGCCGGCCGTCGGGTCAAGGAGCAGCACCAGATCGACCACGGCGACGACTACGACCCCGAGTTCACGCCGGCGGATCTCGCCGCGCTGGGCGGATCCTGGTCCTGGCTGATCGAGGTGGTGCGAGCTGCCGGCATCAGCGGCCCCGGGCCGGCCATCGACGACGACCTTGCCAATGTGTCCCCCTGGGGGTTCGACCCGGCAGCGGTGGCGGCCCCGGTGATCCTCCTGCATGGGCAGCGCGACCGGGTCGCGCCGCCTCTGCACAGTCAGTGGCTGGCCGACCGGTGTCCCGACTCCGAGCCACGGCTGTACCCCGAGGACGGGCACATCTCCGTACTCACGCACGCAGTAGACGCACTGGAGTGGCTGACGACACGCGCGTGAAGTCAGCTGCGTCAGTCGTGGCGCCGGATGCCTACAGCTTCGTCAGCTTGTGGAAGGGGCTGGCGATGCGGACCTGGCGGGAGCCGAAGTCGACGATCACCGCAGCGACTTCCTCTCCCACGATGCGACCGAGGCCGTACGTGTCGTGCGTGACGCGATCTTTCACGGCGAACCGCTCGATCGCTGTCGCGGGCTCTACGTTGAAGGGACTGCCGGGAAGGTGTCGCCGCTGGGGGGCGGATCGTGTCTTCATCACCTCCAGTATGCGCCCTCGCGGGGTGTGCGCGCACGCGACGCGGCCGGGCCACCGACTGTCGGCTCGGGAGCAGGACTCCCCGCCCATCGCAAACCCGCAGGTCAGGAGGCCTGTCGTCCTGGTGGGCGAGGCAAGAATCGAAAGTGCGACCTCTTCCGTGTCCACAATGCTCGAAATCGTGGTCGGGTCGCCGTCAGCGCTTCCCGCGCAGCTCGAACGCGACCGCGCTGAGCACCAAGGCCCCTCCGACGAACGCGCCGGCCCAGAGCGGCTCGTTGAGCACGGTCGCGCCGATCACGGCGCCGACAAGCGGTGTCACGTAGGCGTAGGTGCTGACCAGCGGCGCCGGCGCGCTGGCGAGGAGACGTGTGAAGAGCATGAAGCCCACGAGCGAGTCGAAGATGAGCAGAAAGACTGCCGCCCCGACGGAGATCGAGCTCACGTCCGACCAACGGGCCGGATCGAGCTCGCCGAGCGACAGCGCGAGCAGCAACAGCACCGCACCACCGGCGAGCAGCTGAACCGCGCTGGCGACCACACGATCGGCCGGCCGGTCGCCGTGCGCCGTCAGTAGGCTCCCCGCGGCCCACAGGATCGGCGCAACGCAGAATGCCGCGACTGCCCACGGTGCCCCGCCGATTGCGCTGTCCGGCGCCGTCAGCACCACGATCGCGATCCCGCCGAACCCGGCCGCGAGCCGCAGCTGCGACGCGACCGACACGGAGGTGCCGATCAACCCGCTCAAGAGCACGACCCACAGCGGGATCGTCGCCGCGAGGATCGCGCCGAAGCTGGCGGTCACCTCGGTCAGCGCTACCGTCGCGAGCCCTTGCCCTCCCACCAGCAGCAACACGCCGGCGACCGCCATGTGCCGCAGCTGTACGCGCGTGGGCGCGGGGCGCCCACGCGCCGCCACAGCGAGCACGAGCCCGGCGAGCAAGAAGACCAGCGCGGCCCCGCCGAGCGGCGGCACCGTGTCGACCATCAGCTTCATCGCCGGAATCGCCGAGCCCCAGCACCCATAGAGCGCGAGCAGCAACAACAGGGTGCGGCCGGGGGTCGGCGCCGCCGTCCGTGCGGCATGCCCGTTGCGGCTACGGACCCGGCTCGTCGCCGTGCCGACGACATTCCCGGAACTCATCAAGTCCTTGCCCCGATCTTTCATCAGCCGGCTGCTGACGGTGCTGGCTCCGTCAGCTTCGGTGCCGGTCGTCTGATCGTCGCATCGAGGTACGACATTCGGGCTTTGGTGGCTGCCCGCTGACCTGGGGCTTACTGGTGGGCGATGCAAGAATTGAACTTGCGACCTCTTCCGTGTCAAGGAAGCGCGCTACCACTGCGCCAATCGCCCGCTGGTGTTGCTGGTCGTACGGTGCTGCTGTGCTTCGCAGCCGAGGTGGAGACGGGATTCGAACCCGTGTAGACGGCTTTGCAGGCCGTTGCCTCGCCTCTCGGCCACTCCACCAGGACCCCTGCTTCGAGACCCAGTGACCAGGCTCAGGTGACCTGACCCCGAGCGGACGACGGGATTCGAACCCGCGACCCTCACCTTGGCAAGGTGATGCTCTACCACTGAGCCACGTCCGCACAACCGCCGTCCCTGCGTGGCGGTACGGATGAGAACTGTAGCCGATCTGCCCCGGGTGACAAATTCCGGGCCGGGGCGCTCCACCCTGGTGCGGGCGGGGCTAGTGTGACGGCATGCGCGGATGGCTGAATGGCAAGCTGCTCGACGATCCCCGAGACCCTGTGGTCAGCCTGCTGGACCACGGATTCACCGTGGGGGACGGGGTGTTCGAGACCGTCAAAGTGGTCGACGACCGGCCCTTCGCGTTGACCCGGCACCTCGCCCGGCTGGCCACCTCGGCGAAGGGTCTGGGCCTGCCGGCTCCGGACGACGCCACGGTGCGGGCCGGCATCGAGGCGGTGCTCGCGGGGCAGCACCTGCCACTTGGCCGCATCCGGATCACCTACACCGGTGGGATCTCGCCGCTGGGCTCTGACCGCGGCGACGACGGACCGACGCTGGCGGTCGCCGCCGGGTCGATGCCTTCCTGGGAGGACGCGACGGCCATCCGTACGGTGCCGTGGCCACGCAACGAGCGGGGCGCCTTGAGCGGTCTCAAGACCACCTCGTACGGCGAGAACGTCGTCGCGCTGGCGGCGGCGCACGATGCCGGGGCGAGCGAGGCGATCTTCGCCAACACCGCTGGCCTGTTGTGCGAGGGCACGGGGTCCAACATCTTCTACCTGCTCGGCGGCGAGCTGGTGACGCCGACACTGGCGTCCGGCTGCCTGGCCGGGATCACCCGGGCGCTGGTGCTGGAGTGGTACGGCGGGGTGGAGCGCGATGCGCCGCTCGACGTACTCGACGAGGCGGACGAGATGTTCATCGTGTCGACGACGCGCGACGTGCAGGCGGTGCGCCGCTGTGACGACCGCGAGCTCGCCGCACCTGGCCCGGTCACGGCCGAGGTCCAGCGGGTCTGGCGCGAGCGGGAGCCCGCCGACCTCGATCCCTGAGTTGAGGGAGGGTCAGGCGGTCGAGGCCTTGCGGCGC
>JBOHDE010000060.1:0-18602 GCA_050699035.1 Nocardioidaceae bacterium
TCGCGGTCGCGCAGCGTCCGGGTCGCGGTGACCGTCGCCGCGCCCTCCGGGCAGAGGAACAGCCCCTCGAGCTCGCCGGTGCGGCGTACGTCGGCGAGCAGGTCCTCATCCCGTACGGCGACTGCCGTACCTCCGGTCGCGTAGACCGCGTCGAGGACGAGGAAGTCTCCGAGTGCCTTGGGCACGTTGATTCCGAATGCCACGGTGTGCGCGCCGGTCCACGGCTCGGACTCGTGCGCCCCGGCCTCGTACGCCTGGACGATCGGCGCGCAGCCGGCCGACTGCACGCAGACCAGTCGGGGGAGCGGGCCTTCGACCCAGCCCAGCTCGACCAGCTCCGTCAACGCCTTGTGGATGCCGATGACCCCGACGCCGCCGCCGGTCGGGTAGACGATGACGTCGGGCATCCGCCAGCCCAGCTGCTCGGCGATCTCGAACCCCATCGTCTTCTTGCCCTCGATCCGGTAGGGCTCCTTGAGCGTCGCGACGTCGAACCAGTCCTTCTCGTCATCGGCGACCGCTGCCGCCACCAGCCGACCGGCGTCCGAGATCAGACCGTCGACGAGCCGCAGGTCGGCGCCGGTCGCGACGGTCTCGACTCGGGTGATCGTCGGTGCGTCGACCGGCATCGCGACGAGCAGCTCGAGCCCGGCGCGGGCGGCGTAGGCCGCCCAGGCGGCGCCGGCATTGCCGTTGGTGGGCATCGCCAACCGGGTGGCACCGAGCTCGCGTGCCCGCGACACACCGACCGCGGCGCCGCGCGACTTGAACGAGCCGGTCGGCAGCATGCCGTCGTCCTTGACCAGCAGCGTGTCGAGCCCGAGGTCGGCCGCCAGCCGCGGCAGCTCGAGCAGCGGCGTCATGCCCTCGCCGAGACTGACGACGTGTTCGGGCGCCGACACCGGCAGCAGCTCGTGGTAGCGCCACAGGTCGTTGCTCCGGCCGACCAGGTCCGTGGGCGACGTGCGCACGCCGGCCAGGTCGTACCGCGCGAGCAGCGGAGAGCCACACGCAGGACACAACCCCTGGCGTACGTGCGCGTCGTGCTGTTCGTGGCAGCGTGGGCAGTCGAGATGCGAGAGCGAGCTGTAAGACGGCATCTGCGCATCATGCCGTGGCGCGTGCCCACCGACCCGGCTCGTCCCAGATCGTGTCGTCACGCCGAACGGTCGAGGGCTGCCTCGTCGAGGGCACGAGCGGTGACGTGGTCCGGCACGGGCACGCCCGGCGGGCTGTCCTGCGCGGTGACCGGCGGGTCGGTCACGACGCGGATCGGCAGCACGCCGGCCCAGACGCCACCGGCCTCGACGTCGAACGGCTCGTCGACCGGGTCGCCGCTGCGCACCTTCACCGACGCCTCGCGCAACGACAACGCGAGCACCGCCGTCGCGGCGAGCTCCTTGCGGGTGTGCGGGCGCATCGTGGGCGCACGGCCTGGCACCAGGTGCTCGATGATCAGGTCGAGGGCGCGCCGGCGCTCGGCGTCGTCGGTGACCAGTCGGGGCTGCCCGAGGACGACGGCCGACCGGTAGTTCGCCGAGTGGTGGAACGCCGACCGCGCGAGCACCAGCCCGTCGACGATGGTCACGGTCACGCAGACCGTCTGGGTGGGTGCAGCCCGCAGGCTGTGTGCCGCCACCGACCCATGCAGGTAGAGCGTGCCGTAGGGGTCGTCGCCGGCCCAGTCGACGCCGTACGCGGTCGGGAGTACGCGTGGCGCGTCGTCGACCACGACACCGAGATGGCAGACCAGGCCGCCGTCGAGCGTGTCACGCAGCGCCGCCCGGTCGGACTGCGTGCGGTCGCGGCTGCGGACCGGTCGCGTCCGCGGGGTCGGGGAGAGCGGTTCGAGGTGTGCCATGACTCCAGGGTCGCCGATCAGTGGCATGCTGACATGGTCCACTTCCCAGCAAGTTTGCCAGTCCACTACGAAGGTACGGATGCCCGTCGACCTCGTCATCACGCTCGACCGCACCTCGTCGGTCACGCTGGCCCAGCAGATCGCGGTCGCCGTCCGTGGCGCGGTCGGCGACCGGCGACTGGCCCCTGGCGACCGGCTCCCCAGCTCGCGTGCGCTGGCGGCCGAGCTCGGCGTCGCGCGGATGGTCGTGCAGCAGGCGTACGACCAGGTGGTCGCCGAGGGCTGGGCCGAGAGTCGCCGAGGCGCCGGCACGTACATCGGCAACGTCGCGACGCTTACGCCACCGCCGGCCCGGTCTCCCGTCCGGGCCGCGGCGACCGAGGGCGCCAAGTCGATCTCGCTCCGCCCGGGTGTGCCCTGGGGCGAACGGACCGCCAGCGCCGCGTGGCGGCGGGCCTGGCGGACGGTGTCCGCGACGCCGATGCCGGCCGGCTATCCGGACGCCCAGGGGCTGCCGGGGCTGCGCGACCAGGTCTGCGCCTATCTCGGCCGCGCCCGCGGCATCGCCACCACTCCGGACGAGCTGGTGATCACGTCGGGCTCCGCCCATGGCTTCCGACTGCTGCTGGACTCGTTGGCGGAGCCATCCTGGCGGGTCGCGGTCGAGAACCCGGGCTACCGGTCGGCCGTCGCCGCCGTCCACGCACTGCGGCTCGCCCTCGTCGACGTACCCGTGGACGAGCACGGCCTCGACGTCGACGCGCTGGCCGCGACGACGCCGGCGCCACAGGCGGTGTATGTGACGCCGTCGCACCAGCACCCGACCGGGGTGCCGATGTCGGCGTCGCGGCGGCATGCGCTGGTCGCCTGGGCGCGGCGGACCGGCGGGGTGGTCGTCGAGGACGACTACGACAGCGAATTCCGCTACGACGTCGCGCCGCTGCCCGCCCTGGCCCAGCTCGACCCCGAGCGCGTCGTCTACCTGGGCACGTCGTCGAAAACGTTCGGACCGGGGCTGCGGCTCGGCTGGCTACGCGCCTGCGCTGCCCGGGTCGAGCAGATCGTGGCGCACCGCGAGGCGGTCACCGACCTGCCGTCCTGGCCCGTGCAGGTGGCGTACTCGTCGCTGCTCGCGGAGGGATACGTCGACGTCGTCGTACGTCGCGAACGGCGGCGCTATGCCGACCGTAGTGCCCGGGTCTGCCGCGCACTGGAGCCGTTCGGCGCGGTGACGGGGCGCAACGCGGGGCTGCACGTCACGCTGCTGCTGGCACCGGGGGTCGACGTCGCAGTTCGGGACGAGGCCCGGGAGGCGGGCGTCGAGGTCCCGATCCTGGCAGAGTTCCGGCGCAGCGTCCGCGGCCCGGGTGGCCTGGTGGTCGGGTACGGCGGGGTGAGCGACCGCGAGCTCGACCGGGCACTCGACGTACTCACGTCTGCCCTGGCCCGCCGGACCGTCGACCGGACCTGACACGACGCAGCCCGCGCATCCGGTTGGATGCGCGGGCTGCGAGGGCGTTGGCCGTTATTCCTTCTCCTCGGGTACGAACCGGGCGCCGAGCGCCTTGGCCGCGACGACCAGGCCGGCGGCGGCCAGCACGATGTCCTTGAAGACGTACTGGCCCTCGATGGTCGGTGCGCCCGGGAACAGGTCGCTGAAGAACAGCACCATCGGCGACATGATTCCCACCAACGAGCCGGCCAGCACGACCAGCCCGGCCTTCAGGAAGCGACCGGTGACGAACGTGATGCCGATGAAGCACTCGGTGATCGCGGTCATCAGCAGAGCCATCCCGCCGGAGACGACGCCCAGGGTCAGGGTCTCGATGGTGCGTACGGCAAGGTCCTCGGCCGGGCTGACGCCGGGGAAGAACTTGAGGACGCCGAAGCCCAGGAACACCAGCCCGAGACTGACTCGGAGGATGCCGATGCTGTGACTGGCCAGCCACCGAGACAGCCGGCTGACTGCGTGCTCGACCACGCGTGCGGTCGTCTGCGTGGTGCTGGTGGTGATCTGCTCGATGGTCATGTCCTGCTCCGTTCGGTGAGGTGGGGCAACTACGAGCAGCGTCGCCGTCCGGCAGGTGCCCCGTCGTCAGCCGAGGAGCGACACCAGCCGTACGCAATCGGGCGCACCTAGGTCGGACCCGGTAGGCCGTCGGACGTACCTGAGTGGCGTGTCCGGCGCGGTGGCGTACGCAGATCCACGTAGGCCCGGAGCCGCGCGTCGGCGGACGACCCGGCATCGATGCGACGCCACGATGTGGGTGCAGATGAGCACCGACTCAGACGAGCGAGGACCCGACATGGAATCCACACCGACGCGCAGCACGGCCCGCTGGCCGCTCGGCCGGCGGACGAGGCGAGCCGTCCTCGTCGTGCACATCGCCTCCGCCGGCGCGTGGATCGGCATCGACGTGGTGATGGGCATGTTCGTCTTCACCGCGTTGTTCTCCGACGACCCGGCCACCCAGTCGTTGTGCTACCAGGCGCTCGAGCTGTTCGCGATCTGGCCGCTGTTCACGACCGGCATGGTCTGCCTGGTCAGCGGCATCCTGCTCGGCCTCGGCACCAAGTACGGCCTGGTGCGGTTCTGGTGGGTCGCGGTCAAGCTGGTCCTCAACCTGGCGCTGAACACGCTCGTCCTGGTGTCCCTGCGGCCGGGCATCACCGAGGTCGCGGAGAGCGGGCGGCGGATCGCCGACGGCCAGTCGGTCGTGGTGTCGGCCGGCGACATGGTCTTCCCGCCGATCGTCTCGCCGACTGTGCTGATCATCGCCGTGGTGCTGTCGGTCTACAAGCCGTGGGGCCGCATCCGGAAGCGTCCGACCGTCCAGCAGCCCGAGCCAGTCACTGCCACTTCCCGTTGAGTGTGACGAGTTGGTCGCGACACGCCGGCGTGTCGCGCCAACTCGTCACACTCAACGGGGGAGTGGGGTGGGGGGCCGCCGGGCGTGCAGGAGGAGGAGCGCGAGTACGGCGGCGACGAGTGCGCAGCCGGCCGCACCGGCGAACACCGCGTGCAGCTGGGCCAGGCCGGCGTCCTTGAGCGCGGAGGTGTACGCCGGGCAGTTGCCGGGCGTGTCCGGGCACAGCACGTCGGGCTTGGCGATGCCGGACTCCACGGCGTAGAAGCGGGCGAGCCCGATCGTGGTGAGACCGGAGATGCCGACCAGCATGCCGACCATCCGGGCGACCACGACCAGGGCGCTCGCGACGCCGTGGACGGCCGACGAGGTCGCGGCCAGCAGGGCGGCGTTGACCGGTGCGATCGCCAGGCCGAAGCCGAGGCCGCCGAGCACCAGGGTCACGGTGGCCCCGGCCCCGGACAGCGACTCGCGGTCCCACTGGGTCATCGCCGCGAAGCTCGCCGCCGCCGCCAGCATGCCGACCGCGGTCAGCGGAGCCGCCGAGAACCGGCGGACCAGGTAGCCGCCGAGCAGGGCGCCGACCGGCAGCGCCGCGAGGAACCGCACGAGCATCAGCGCGGCACCGAGCTGCGAGTCGGGATGGACCGTCAGCCGGGCGAAGATCGGGACGTCGACCAGGGCGGCGATCAGCGCGGCACCGACGAAGAAGCTCACCGCGAGCGATCCCCACGCGGCCGGGGCTCGCAGCGCCCGACGGGGCACCAACGGATGCCGGGCGCGGCGCTGCCGCCAGACGAAGCCGGCCGTCGCCAGCGCCGACCCGAGCAGCAGCCACGGGCCGAGCGGCGAGAACACCGCGACCTCCGGGTCGGCGGTGGCGAACGCCAGGACGACACCCGCCAGCGCGAGGCCGAGCAGCAGCGCGCCGAGCAGGTCGGTCGAGCGCGCGAGGTCGCCTGCGGAGCGCAGGTCGAGCAACGGGTGCGCAGCGGTCAGCTCGCGAACCAGCCAGCCGGCGGCGACCGCCAGCGTCGCGAGCCCGAGCGGCGACCACCACAGCGAGGAGCCGACCATCGGGACCCAGGCCAGCCCCCAGGTCACGTGCGACGCCAGCAGGTCCGGCCTGCCGAGCAGCAGCCCGAAGACCAGCAGCGCGAGTCCGAGGGCCACTACACCGGGTATGTCACGAGGCCGGGCCCACCCGTCACGGCGGCCGGCGACGGCGATCGCCACCGCCAGGACCAGGCCGACCGCCAGGTTGATCCAGAAGATGGCCGGCCACCGCCACACCGCCAGGACCAGCGCACCATACAGCGGGCCGAGGACGCTGCCCAGCTCCTGGACCGCGCCGACGACGCCGAGCGGCACCCCGCGGCGGTCCGCCGGCCAGATGTCGGCCACCAGCGCCATCGTCGCCGGCACCAAGCCGCCGCCGCCGAGCCCCTGGAGGAACCGGCCCAGCACGATCGTGGTCAGGTCGAGCGAGGCCGCCGTCACCAACGAGCCAAGTGCGAACACGACCAACGAGAAGACCAGCACGGGAAGGCGCCCGCGCAGGTCGGCGACCCGGCCGATCAGGGGCAGCATCGCGACGTAGCCGAGCAGGAAGCCGGAGATGATCGGGGCGGCCCGCTGCAGCTCGTCGATCGACAGCCCGACCCCGGCCATCATGTCCGGCAGGGCGAGCACGACGACATAGGTGTCGGCGGCGGCGAAGCCGACGGCCACGCACGCCAGCGCCAGCGTCGTGCGTGGCGTCGACGGCGCCTCGGTCTGGGTCACGGGACGGTCACTGCGTCATCACTGGGTCATCATTGGGTCATCATTGGGGCGCGGTGATCTCGACCGGCTCGTCGCTCACGTCGAGGGTGACGTCGTACGTGACGTCGGCCGCGCCCTCGTAGAACGGCCCGGCGATGGTGGCGGTGTCGACCTGGTCGCCGTCGTCGAGCGTGAACGTCACGTCGAAGCTGCCGGACGGGTCTGCGGTCGGGAACAGCTCGCTCATCGTCGCACCGTCCACGGTGCCGGTGAACTCGGTGACGACCGTCTCGCCGTCGCGGCGCTCACCGGCCTCCTCGACCTCGGTGGCCGAGGTGAGCAGGGACGAGAGGCCGCCGTCGGAGCTGATCAGCGCGGCCGGGTCGGGGGCGCCGTACGACTCCGCGTCGATGACCACGAACTCGGACGTGAAGGGGAGCTGCGCCCACACCTTGCCGTCGACCGCGACCACCTCGGCCCTTCCGGCGAACCCGGAGGCGCTCACCTCGATGCTGCCCTCGAAGGCGGGCGCGTGACTGCCGGTGCCCTCGGCGCTGAGCACCCCGTCGACGCCGTCGGGCAGCTGCTCGGTGTCGAGCGTGAGGTCGATGCTGTCCGCGGCGTCGAGGGTCTCCTTCGCCGCCGCCAGCCGGTCGGCCGGGTCGGTCTCCGGCTCCTTGTCGTCGTCGCCGGTGCACCCGGCGAGCAGGGCGATCGCAGCGACCGGCGCCACCAGGTAGCGAGCTGTACGCACGGGCGGGGACCTCTCAGGTGACCGATGGTGTGAGCAATGCTGCCGGTCCGGCCACCCGGGCGAGTGGCTGGGGTGCCGGCAGGCCCGAGCCGTCGCGCCGGCCGGTCGGCGCGGGAAGGTCGATCGGGGCACCGCTCGCGGCCGCTGCGACCGCCGGTGCCGGCCCCGCCCAGGCGAGCAGCAGCCGCTCCTCGCCCTTCAGGAACCGGTGGCAGCGCACCCCGCCCGTGCCCCGCCCCTTCGCCGGGTACTCGGTGAACGACGTGACCTTGAGTGAGCCGGCCTCGGTGCCTGGCAGGGAGTCCGCGGACCCGGAGACGGTGACCACGCTCGCCTCACCGACGGCGTCGAACGCCCCGAAGAACACCGCACCGGCGCCGGCGCTCAGCCGGATGCCGGCGATCCCGCCGCCGCCACGGCCCTGGGGTCGTACGCCCGACGCGGAGAAGTGCAGCAGCTGGGCGTCCGACGACACGAAGACGAGCTCCTCCTCACCCGACTGCAGCTCGACCGCCCCGACCACCTCGTCACCCTCGTCGAGCCGGATGACGTCCCAGAAGTCCTTGTTGGCAAGATGATCCGGGGTCACCCGCTTGACCACGCCCTGGCGAGTGCCGAGCGCGAGACCGGCCGAGTCCGCCTCGAGCGTGCACAGCGTCAGGGCCCGCTCACCCGGGTCGAGGGACAGGAACTCGCTGACCGGCGCGCCACCTTGGAGGTGCGGCGCGTTGGCGGTCGCCGGCAGGGTGGGCAGGTCGAGTACGCCGAGCTTGACCAGTCGGCCGCGGTTGGTGACGACACCGACCTGGCCACGTGCGGTGGCCGCGACGGCGCTCAGGATCACGTCGTGCTTGGCCCGGTTGCCACCCGTGCCGAACGGCTCGGTCGACGTCGTACGCGCCAACAGACCGGCCGACGACAGCAGCACGAAGCACGGGTCGTCGGCGACCTCGAGCGGGACCGCCGCGGAGACCGGCGCACCGGCCGACTCCAGCAGCACGGTGCGCCGCGGCGTGCCGTGCGCCTTGGCCACCTCGGCCAGCTCGTCGGAGACGGTGCTGCGGAGCAGGGACTCGTCCTCGAGGATCGCGGTGAGCTCCTCGATGGTGCGGCGCAGCTCCTCGGCCTCGGTTTCCAGCTCCAGCCGGGAGAACCTGGTCAGCCGGCGCAGCGGCATGTCGAGGATGAAGGTCGCCTGCAGGTCGCTCAGGTCGAATACCTGGATCAGCCGCTCCTTGGCGGCGGCGGCGTTGTCGCTGCCGCGGATCAGCTGGATGACCTCGTCGATGTCGAGGATCGCGACCAGCAGCCCGTCGACCAGGTGGAGGCGCTCGCTGGCCTTGCCCCGGCGGAACGCCGTGCGCCGGCGGACGACGTCGAACCGGTGCTCGAGGAACACCTCGAGCAGCTCCTTCAGCCCCAGCGTGCGTGGCTGGCCGTCGACCAGGGCGACCGCGTTGATGCCGAAGGAGTCCTCCATCGGCGTCATCTTGTAGAGCTGTTCGAGCAGCGCCTCGGGGTGGAAGCCGTTCTTGACCTCGATCACGAGGCGCAGGCCGTTCTTCAGGTCCGTCAGGTCCTTCAGGTCGGAGATGCCCTGCAGCTTCTTGGCCTGCACCAGCGACTTGATCCGCTCGATCACCTTCTCCGGACCCACCTGGTACGGCAGCTCGGTGACCACGATGCCCTTGCGGCGCGGCGTGACGCTCTCGACCCGCGCGCTGGCCCGCATCTTGAACGACCCGCGCCCGGTCTCGTACGCGTCGCGCACCCCGTCGAGGCCGACGATCTTGCCGCCGGTCGGCAGGTCGGGGCCGGGGATGAACCGCATCAGGTCGTCGAGGCCGGCCTTCGGGTGCGTGATCAGGTGCCGCAGCGCCTGCACGACCTCGACCAGGTTGTGGGGTGCGATGTTGGTCGCCATGCCGACCGCGATGCCGGACGCGCCGTTGACGACCAGGTTGGGGAACGCCGCCGGGAGCACCACCGGCTCGGTCTCGCGGCTGTCGTAGTTGGGCTTGAAGTCGACGGTGTCCTCGTCGATCGACGCGGTCATCGGGATCGCCGGCTCGGCCATCCGGCACTCGGTGTAGCGCATCGCCGCGGGGCCCTCGTCGGGCGACCCGAAGTTGCCGTGCCCGTCGATCAGCGGCACCCGCATCGACCAGGGCTGGACCAGCCGTACCAGCGCGTCGTAGATCGCTCCGTCGCCGTGCGGGTGCAGGCGGCCCATCACCTCGCCGACGACCCGGGCGCTCTTGACATGACCACGGTCGGGCCGGAGGTTCATCTCGGCCATCGTGTGCAGGATGCGGCGCTGCACCGGCTTGAGGCCGTCCCGGGCATCGGGCAGGGCACGGGAGTAGATGACGGAGTACGCGTACTCCAAGAAGCTGGAGCGCATCTCCTCGCTCACGTCGATGTCGAGGATGTGCTCCTCGAAGTCGTCGTCGGGTGGCGCTGGCTTGGTACGGCGGGCCATCGGTGTGCGGTCTCCTGGGTCGGGGGTCGGCCCCATTGTCCCTGGCGCGCCACCGCCCGCAACGCAGGCTCGCCCAGCGCGACGGCGGGCGGGCCTGCGTCAGCGAGCGTCAGTCGTCGAGGTCGACCTTGAGCACCTGCCCGGTGTGGGTGCAGACGGCACAGGTCGTGACGTAGGCGTGGTCCTTGCGGAACGCGATGCCGTACGGCGCGAAGAGCCCGTCGACGACCGTCTCGTGGTCGCCGTCGGTGTCCACCTTGACCACGGACCCGTCCAGCCCGGTCTGCAGGCCGGTGTCGGAGATCTGCACGGCGTACAGGTCGCCGTCGTGGAACGCCAGGTCCGTGACGTGGGTGAGTCCTGCGGCGTACACCTCGGGTGCTTCGCCCTCCTCGACCCGCCAGATGTTCGCGGCGCCCGGTACGAACGGGAACCCGGTGAGCTGGCTGACGTAGTAGGCCCCGTCCGGTCCCTTGGCGACCGACGTCGGGACCGCCTGGAAGGTCGCCCCTCCGGAGGTCTGGTCGGGGAAGACCGCGAGCGTCTCGATGTCGTCGTCCTCGATCTCCAGCAGAGCGTTCCCCCCGGCGTCGGCGACGACGTAGTCGCCACCGTCGCGGATCATTCCGACCGGGTTGCTGTCGGGGAGACCGCCGTCGGGGTTCTCTGCCAGCTCGAAGTCCCCGATGTCGGCGAACGGCTCCCAACCGGCCCGCGTGACCTTGCCGGTGAGGAGCGAGCCGAGGTTGCCGGCCGCCTCGGGCAGTGCGGCGCGAACGGCCGGGTCGGCGCCGAGTCCGACGAGCAGCGCGAACCGGTTGCCCATCCCGTTGAAGGCGATGTCGGAGGGACCGACGATCTCGGTGCCGCCGAAGATCCCGAGTGAGGGGAGGCCGGTCAACACCCGTCGCTGCTGGTCGTGCTGCAGCCGGGTCACCGCTCCCGTGGTGCCGAAGCACGCCGGCTGACCCATCGGACCGGGTGTGCAGGCGTCGCCACCAGTGCCGGCTTCGGTGACGTAGAGCGCGCCGTGGTGGGCGCCATGGTGGGCGAAGGTGAGCTGGCGCGGGTTGTCCAGCCCCTCGGCGATGACCTCCCACGGTTCGGCGTCGGCGGACGCGATGGACGTCAGCCCGCCCGAGGTGCACAGGAGTGCGACCCCGGCGAGCACAAGCAGGAAACGACGAGACCTTGCAGGCATGGCAGGTACCCCCTCAAGACACGGTGCGTGACGTCGCGAGTCTTGCGCTCACGCACCGCGTTCGGCAACAAGGTTTCCGGACGAGTCGAGTTCGTCGCAGCGGGTCACCGGCTCTTGCGCGATCGGCGGCGACAGGAGTAGGACATGGCCATCGGTCGTAGCGGCCCTCGGGAGCCATCACCATGGAGGAGAGGGACCTGTGCGTAACCCCATCAGATTGATCGCACTCGGCGCCGCGGGCACGATGGCCGCGGCGCTTGCCGTACCCGCCCTGGCAGACGCACCGACGGACACGGCGCAGTTCCGTGACGCGGTGACCGTCGAGGGGGTGAGAGACCACCAGGCGGCCCTCCAGGCGATCGCCGACGCGAACGGCGGCACCCGGGCCAGCGGCACGCCCGGATATGACGCGTCCGTCGAGTACGTCACGGACACGCTGATCGAGGCCGGCTACCAGGTGTCGCAGCAGGACTTCGACTACGAGCTGTTCCTGGTGAACGCGCCTAGCGTGCTCGACCCCACATCCCCAGACCTTGCGCCGTACGTCGACGACGAGGACTTCACCGTGATGGAGTACTCCGGCGAGGCCGACGTCACCGCAGCTGTCCAGGCCGTCGACCTGACGCTCCCGCCCACCGCTGCGCCGAGCTCCACCAGCGGGTGTGAGGCGGCCGACTTCGCCGGCTTCACGGCGGGCAACATTGCGCTGATGCAGCGTGGCACCTGCACCTTCCGGGAGAAGGCGGACTTCGCCGCGGCCGCCGGCGCCGTCGGGGCGATCATCTTCAACGAGGGCCAGGAGGGCCGCACCGACCTGCTCAGCGGGACCCTCAGCCCACCCCAGGCGGGGATCCCGGTCGTCGGCACCACATTCGAGGTCGGCGACGAGATCGCCGGGCTGGCCGCGAGCGGGCTGACCGTCCGGCTGGCGACCGACGTCGAGGTGCGG
Source organism: Nocardioidaceae bacterium (assembly GCA_050699035.1). Classification (GTDB taxonomy): domain Bacteria; phylum Actinomycetota; class Actinomycetes; order Propionibacteriales; family Nocardioidaceae; genus WHTB01. The sequence continues at coordinate 11,879 of JBOHDE010000060.1, forward strand.
CCGGAGACGACGACGAACGTCATCGCCGACTCCCCGTCAGGACGCACCGACCGCACGCTGGTCGTGGGCGCCCACCTCGACTCGGTGCTCGAGGGCCCGGGCATCAACGACAACGGCTCCGGCTCCGCCGCGATCCTCGAGACGGCTGAGGAGCTCGCCGACCTTGACGGCACCCGTAACGCGGTCCGGTTCACCTTCTGGGGGGCCGAGGAGTCGGGCCTGATCGGGTCGCAGCACTACGTGGACCAGCTGACGGCACGACAGCTGAAGAACATCCATGCCTACCTGAACTTCGACATGGTGGGCTCGCCGAACTTCGTCCGCTTCGTTTACGACGGCGACGGCTCGACGTTCGGTGTGTCCGGCCCCAACGGCAGCGGGCACATCGAGCAGACCTTCGTCGACTACTTCGCCTCCCAGGAGCTGGCAAGCGAGCCGACACAGTTCGACGGCCGGTCCGACTACGACGCGTTCATCAACGCGGGTGTTCCGGCCGGCGGCCTGTTCACCGGCGCCGAGGGCATCAAGACGGCCGAACAGGCGGCGATCTACGGCGGGACCGCGGGGCTGGCGTACGACCCGTGCTACCACCAGGCCTGCGACACGTTCGCCAACAACAGCACCACGGGCCTCGACCAGATGACCGACGCCGTCGCGCACGCGACCTTGCTGTTCGCACAGACGAAGTCGGCGATCAACGGCACCGGCGAGGCCACGTCGACCTCGGGCGAGGCCGCCTTCCGTGGGCACGCTGCCGTGAAGTGACCTGTGAGGTGACCTGACAGCACTCACCCCTCGGACCGGCGGCGACCGTCGGTCCGAGGGGTGAGGTGCGTCTAGGGCGGTGCGGGATCACAACCAGAACTTGATCACCTGGCCCTCGTTGGCCGCGATGCTCCCGGTGGTGACGTAGGCCTTCTTGCCGTCGATTGCGATGCCATACGGCGCGAAGAGACCGTCGACCACCGTCTTGTGGTCGTCGTCCCACGCGTCGATCCTGACGACGCGGCCGGGCGACTCGCTCAGCAGCCCGTGCTCGGTCAGCTCCACCGCGTACAGCCTGCCCTTCGGCCCGACCGCGAGGTCGGTCACGTTGGTCAGGCCCTCGGCGTACACCTTCGGCTTCTTGCCGGGCTTGACCCGCCAGATCTTCGCCTCGCCCTCCGGGAACGGGAACCCGGTGAGCTGGGAGACGTAGTAGGCGCCGTCTCGCCCCTCGACCACCGACGTCGGCACGGCCTGCATCGGGATCTTGGTGCCCGGCGGCAGGCCGAGGAACGGCGGGGCGTCGACCATGACGTCCGGGAACACCGCGAGCGTCTTGACCTTGCCCTTCTTCGAGACGCTGAGCAGGGTGTTGCCACCGGCGTCGACGGCCACGTAGCCGTCGTCGTCGTCCTCGGCGTAGATGACCGAGACCGGGTTGCTGTCCGGCCCGGCCTTGTCCGGGTCCATCGCTGCCTCGAAGGCGGCCAGGTCGGTGATCTTGGACCACTTGTTCTGGTAGATCTTGCCGCCGACCAGGGTGCCGAGCGAACGTCCGCCGGAGCCCAGCAGCGGGCGCTCCGCCGGGTCGGCGCCGAGGCCGAGGGTGAGGGCGAACTTGGAGTCGTCGAAGGCGATGTCGGACGGGCCGATCGCCTGGCCCCCGCCCTCCCCGGCGACCGACGGCAGGTACTTGAGCACCCGCTTCGCCTTGTACTTGTGGTCGAGGTCGATCTTGGTGACGGCGCCGGACTTGCCGAAGCAGACCTTGTCGCCCTCGGGACCGGTGACGCACGGTCCGGCCCCGCCCTCGCCGGCCTCGACGACGTACAGCTCGTCGTCATCGTCGTCACCGAAAGTGAGCTGGCGCGGGTTGTCCAGACCGGTGGCGATGACTTTCCACGGTGGGTCGTCGTCTGCGGTCGCTGGGTTCATCGTGCCGACGATGCCGACGGCGACGGTGCTGGTCAGCACTGCCGCGACGCGGAAAGCGGCACGGGTGCGGCCGTTACGAGCCATGGGTGGTCCCCTCTCAGACACGGATACTGTCGAAAGTCTCGGCCGGTCCGACAAGGTGGGCAATGGTCACTTTTCGGTAACCAGGTACGACTACGCAGCGTGTACGACGGGGTGCTCGGCGAGGTGACCGGTGGCGCGCTCGGCGGGGTGCGCGTGCATCATCGCGGACCGAGACGGCAGACTGGCCGGATGAGTGAGCTACTGTCCCGCCACCGTGCCGTGATGCCGTCCTGGCTGGCGTTGTACTACGACGAACCGCTCGAGGTCGTGCGTGCCGAGGGCCGCCGGGTGACCGACGCCGACGGGCGGGTCTACCTGGACTTCTTCGCCGGCATCCTCACCAACGCGGTGGGCTACGACATCGCCGAGATCTCCGACGCCGTACGCCGCCAGGTCGACACCGGTGTGCTGCATACGTCGACGCTGTACCTGATCCGCCAGCAGGTGGCGCTCGCAGAGCGGATCGCGCAGCTGTCCGGGATCCCCGACGCCAAGGTGTTCTTTACCACCAGCGGCACGGAGGCGAACGAGGCCGCGCTGCTGCTGACGACGACGGCGCGGCGTTCCAACCAGGTGCTGGCGCTGCGCAACTCGTACCACGGCAGGGCCTTCGCCACGATGGGCGTCACCGGCAACCGGGGCTGGTCCGCGTCGAGCCTCAGCCCGGTCAACGTCAGCTATGTGCACGGTGGGTACGTCTATCGCAGCCCGTTCCGGTCGCTGTCCAACCGCGACTACATCGCCGCCTGCACTGACGACCTGCGCGACGTCATCGAGACCACCACTGCGGGTGACGTCGCGTGCATGATCGTGGAGCCGATCCAGGGGGTCGGCGGGTTCGCGACCCCTCCGGACGGCCTGTTCGGCGCGTTCAAGGAGGTCCTGGACGAGTACGGCATCCTGCTGGTGTCGGACGAGGTGCAGACCGGCTGGGGTCGTACCGGCGAGCACTTCTGGGGCATCGAGGCGCACGGCGTGACGCCGGACGCGATGACGTTCGCCAAGGGGCTGGGCAACGGCCTGGCGATCGGTGGCGTCGTGGCGCGGCCCGACCTGATGGACAGCATCGACGCCAACTCGATCTCGACGTTCGGCGGCAACCCGATCTCGACGGCCGGCGCCACCGCCGCCCTGGAGTACGTGCTCGACCACGACCTGCAGGGCAACGCGGCCAAGCAGGGCCAACGGCTGCTCGGCGGGCTGGCCGATCTGCCGGACCGCTGCGCGGTGGTGGGCGACGTCCGAGGCAAGGGCCTGATGATCGGCATCGAGCTGGTCGAGCCGGGGGGCACGAAGCCGTCGGCGGCGGCCGCGGCGACCGTGCTGGAGCAGACCCGGGCCGGCGGGCTGCTGGTCGGCAAGGGCGGGCTCTTCGGCAACGTGATCCGGTTGGCGCCGCCGATGACGCTGACCGACGAGGAGACCGAGGAGGGCCTCGCGATCCTGGTCGACGCGATCATGCACCTCTGACCGGCCCGGGTCAGCACTGCTCGGCGTACTGATCTTCTGCAGCACGTGACGCGACGCCGATGCCCGCCGCCGAGATCGCAGCCACCGAGATGGACGATGTGGGGGTCGCTCGGGTGGGTCTGACCCCGACATCGTCCATCTCGACACACGACCCGAGATCGCGACGGCCGCACGCCCGTTCCGCGGCGGCGGCCCGCGCGCCCGCCGACGGTCACGACGTCGCTACCGACCGACAAACAGTGCGCGCGCAGGCGCCGAGTGGTGGCAAATGGTGCAAGCCGACGGCGCCGCTGACTGGCGAGTCCGGCCCGGGTCAGGACATCTCGGTGTGCTCCTGACCGCCGGCCAGGGCGTGCGCCCCGTCGGTCTCGGCCCGCTGCTGCTCGGCCGCCCGCAGCTCGACCCGGCGGATCTTGCCGGAGATGGTCTTCGGGAGGCCGGCCTCGGCGACGACGAACTCGAGCCGGCGGATCCGCTTGTACGGCGCGAGGTGCTCGCGGGCGTAGGTCAGGATCTGCCGGGCCAGGTCGGGGCTGGGCTGTTGTCCCTCGACCAGCACGACGAACGCCTTCGGCACGGCGAGCCGCACCGGGTCGGGCGACGGCACGACGGCCGCCTCGGCGACGGCCTCGTGCTCGATCAGCACGCTCTCCAGCTCGAAGGGGCTGATCCGGTAGTCGCTGGCCTTGAACACGTCGTCGGCCCGGCCGACGTAGGTGACGTAGCCGTCCTTGTCGACGGTGGCGACGTCGCCGGTGTGGTAGAAACCGCCGCGCATCGCGTCGCCGGTGCGTTGGTCGTCGCCGTGGTAGCCGGTCATCAGGCCGAGCGGCCGCCGGGCCAGCTCGAGGCAGAGCTCGCCCTCGGCACCCGGCTCGGTGACGACGTCGCCGCTGACCGCGTCGACCAGCGTCACGACGTACCCGGGCAGCGGACGGCCCATCGAGCCGAGCTTGACCGGCTGGCCGGGGGAGTTGCCGACCTGCGCCGTCGTCTCCGTCTGGCCGAAGCCGTCCCGGATGGTCAGACCCCAAGCGCGTTGCACCTGCTCGATCACCTCGGGGTTGAGCGGTTCGCCGGCGCCGACGCACTCGCGCAGCTCCAGCTGGTGCCGGCCGAGGTCTTGCTGCACCAGCATCCGCCAGACCGTCGGCGGCGCGCAGAAGGTCGTCACCCCGCAGCGCCGCATCACGTCGAGCAACGCGGCAGCGTCGAACCGGGCGTAGTTGAAGATCAGGATCGTCGCACCCGCGTTCCACGGGGCGAAGAGGCAGGACCATGCGTGCTTGGCCCAGCCCGGCGAGGAGATGTTGAGGTGCACGTCACCGGGCTGCAGCCCGATCCAGTACATCGTCGAGAGGTGACCGACGGGGTACGAGGCGTGCGTGTGCTCCACCAGCTTGGGCTGCGCGGTCGTCCCCGAGGTGAAGTACAGCAGCAGCGGGTCGTCCGCCTTCGTCCGCGCGTCACCGGCGTACGTACCCGCCCAGCCGTCACTGCCGGCGTAGTCGAGCCACCCGTCCACCGGCTCGCCGACGCTGACCCGCAGGCAGTCGTCACCGACCGAGCTGAACTTGGCGACGTCGGCGGAGTGCGCGACGACCGCCTTGGCGCGCCCACGGGTGACCCGGTCGACGACGTCGGCGGGTGAGAGCAGGGTCGTGGCGGGGATCATCACGACGCCGAGCCGGATGCAGGCCAGCATCAGCTCCCACAGCGGCACACAGTTGCCGAGTACGAGCAGCACTCGGTCGCCGCGCCGCAGCCCCTGCTCGGCGAGCCAGCCCGCGGCCTGCCGCGACCGGTCGGCCAGCTCGGCGAAGGTCAGCGTGCGCTCACTGCCGTCCTCCTCGACGACCCACAGCGCGATGGCGTTCGGCTGCTCGGTGCCGAGCCGGTCGAACCAGTCGGTGGCCCAGTTGAAGTCGTCGAGCTCCGGCCAGCGAAAGGCGGTGCGCGTCGTCTCGTAGTCGTCGCGATGCGCGAGCAGGAAGTCCCGGCTGTCCCGAAACGCTCGCGTGCCGGACGACTCCTCGCGCGGCGTCCCGGTCTGCGTCATTCGGGCAGTTTAGGGTGCGTCGCCTCACTCCGCTGACCTGCTGCGCGACCCTCGGAAGGCGCCTCGCGGCGTTGTCGTCGTCGCACGATGCTGCGCATCGCGCCTCCTCCTCCGCCTTGCGATGCATCCCACCGAGCGCCGCTCGCGACGGTCGAGAGCAAGGAGACGCACCCTAGGCAGCCGGCCGCCGCACGATAGATTCGCGGCGTGACGCTCGACGACGGTGCTGCCAAGCCCGCGGCCGACCCTGCAGCCGACCCGGCAGCCGACGCTGGTGCCGATCCTGGCGAGCGGTATCCGGCGCACTGGGAGGCCGACGTCGTCCTGCTCGACGGGCGGGCCGCGCATCTGCGCCCGATCCGGCCGGCCGACGCCGACGCCATGGTCGCGTTCTACGCCCGGGTGTCGCCGGAGTCGAAGTACCTGCGCTTCTTCGCACCGTACCCAACGCTCTCCGACCGCGACCTGAACCGTTTCACCCATGTCGACCACCACGACCGGGTGGCGTTCGTCGTCACGGTCGGCGCGGCCATCATCGCCGTCGGCCGCTACGACACGATCGAGTCCGACGAGGCCGAGGTCGCCTTCCTGGTCGAGGACGCCCACCAGGGGCGCGGGCTCGGCCAACTGCTGCTCGAGCACTTGTCCCAGGCGGGTCGGGAGAACGGTCTGAAGAAGTTTGTCGCCGAGGTGCTGCCCGACAACGGCCGGATGGTGCAAGTCTTCCGCGACGCCGGCTACCACGTCGACAGTGGCATCGAAGACGGCGTGCTGCGGCTGGTGTTCCCGATCGACGCCACCGACACCTCCGTCGGCGTCATGCAGGCTCGCGAGCATCGCGCCGAGGCAATGTCGATCGAGCGGTTCTTCAACGCCCGCAGCGTGGCGGTGATCGGGGCCAGCCGACGCCAGGACACGATCGGCCTGACGCTGGTCCGCAACCTGGTGCTCGGCGGCTACACCGGCCGCGTCTTCGCGGTGAACCCCGCGGCCGAGCCGGTCTCCGGCCTGCCCGCGTACACGAACGTCAACGACATCCCGGACCAGGTCGACCTGGCCGTGGTGGCCGTGCCCGCCGACGCCGTCGAGGACATCGTGCTCGACTGCGCGGCCAAGGGAGTGCACGGCCTGGTGGTCATCTCCAGCGGGTTCGCCGAGACCGGGGAGGCCGGCCGGCACCGACAGCGCCGG
>JBOHDE010000061.1:0-18483 GCA_050699035.1 Nocardioidaceae bacterium
CGCAAGAGCCTGGAGGCCGCGCACGGCATGTTCATCGCCGAGGGGGAGAAGGTGGTCCGGCGCGCCGTCGACGCGGGGTACGAGGTGCGGTCCCTGCTGATGGCCGAGCGCTGGCTGGACGGTCTGTCCGACGTGCTCGCGACGGCCGACTTCCCGTGCTACGTGGTGAGCGAGGACGTTGCGGAGCGGGTCACCGGCTTCCATGTGCACCGCGGTGCGCTGGCCTCGATGCTCCGCCGGCCGCTGCCGTCGCTCGACGACGTGCTCGCGGATGCCTCGCGTGTCGTGGTGCTCGAGGACGTCGTCGACCACACCAACGTGGGGGCGATCATGCGGGCAGCCGCCGGGCTCGGCGCGGACGCCGTACTCCTGTCGCCGCGATGTGCCGACCCGCTCTACCGGCGCTCGGTGAAGGTGTCGATGGGTGCGGTGTTCGCACTGCCGTGGACCCGCGTGGAGGACTGGTACGACGCGCTGCCGCGGCTGCGGGCGGCCGGCTTCCGGACCGTCGCACTCACCCTCGCCGGCGACGCCGTCGACCTCGCCGACGTGCCCGCCGCGGCACGGACCGCCCTCGTGCTCGGATCGGAGGGCCCGGGACTCAGCCGGCGGTGGCAGGAGACGGCCGACGTACGCGCCCGGATCCCGATGCGGGCCGGCATCGACTCGCTCAACGTCGCCGCGGCCGCCGCGGTGGCCTGCTACGCCCTCTGGTCGTGAGACTTGTCAGGCAGTACGTGCGCCATGCCGCACGTTCCGTCTGACAACTAGGGCGTGGCGGCCGGCCAGCCGGGGGGAAAGTCGTCGGACCGGTCCTCGGACTCCTGGTAGAGCTTCTTCCTGGCCCGCTTGCTGATCCGGTCACCGAACACCGTGCCGAACAAGTGGTCGGTCTCGTGCTGCAGACAGCGCGCGAGGAGGCCGTTGCCGGCGTACGAGACGGGCGCACCGGTGTGGTCCACGCCGGTCACCCGGGCGAAGTCGGGGCGGGCGCAGGGCACGAAGGCGCCGGGCAGCGACAGGCAGCCCTCGTCGTCCTCGTCGAGCATGCGGTCCTTGCCCTCGGGCAGCTCCAGCACCGGGTTGCACACGATGCCGCGGTGGATCACGCCGTCGTCGTCGGGGCAGGCGAACACGAACACCTTGAGGTCGACGCCGACCTGGTTGGCGGCCAGCCCGACCCCCTCGGCCGCGTGCATGGTGGCGACCAGGTCGGCGACCAGGGTGGCGAGCTCGTCGTCGAACACCTCGACAGTCTTGAGCTCGCGGTGCATCACCGGGTCTCCCCACCGCGTGATCGGGCGCGGCGTTCCCCCGGTGGGCAGGGTCGTCATCCGGTCGTCTCCTCGTACGGTGCGTCAGGTTGCGGACAGCCCGGCGATCGCACCTTCGCGGAACGCGTCCACGAAGAGCGCGTGGTCCCGCCGGGCGGTCACAGCGTAGGACACCCCGAAGTCGACCAGGTCACCGACGAACCCGTCGACGTCGTCACCGACGATCCCGGAGATCGCCTCCTCCGTCTGGAACTCGACCAGGTCCTGGTCGCTGTCCTCGTCGGAGGCACAGTGGATCTTGGCGGTCGCGCGGCCGAGGCTCTCCAGCACCGGCACGATGTCGGCAGGCTCGGTGATCTCGGACCAGTCGAGGTCCGCCTCGTACGGTGAGAGCTCGTCGACGACGAAGCCGACGTCGTGGACCGTCGTCCAGCCGAGGAACGGGTCGCTGTGCGCCTGCAGCGCACGCTGGCTCACCACCGTCCGGTGCCCGTCGTGCTCGAAGTAGTCGCGCACACCCGCGTCGTCGACGACCACACCGGCGGCGGCGGCGTTGCCCTGTTTCATCGACAGCACGATGTCGTTCTCTAGCGCCTGGTTGTAGCCCTCGATCAACACGTTGTACGCCGGGAGACCGGCGCTGCCGATGCCGAAGCCGCTGCGCCCGACGACGTCCTTGACGTCGTAGAACACGTCGCGCCGGTCCCGCTTCGACGCGGGGATGGTCGCGAGGTAACGGTCGAACGCCGCCAGCACGACCGACCGCTCCGACGCGCTCAGGTGGCGGGCGCTCGCGGTGTCACGGAACCGGCGCTCGTTGTCGATCACCACCGTCATCGAGTCCAACAGCGCGATCCGGGTCGAGGCCCGGGCCGCCAGGAGTACGTCATGGATGGCGCCGTCGGTGTTGTCGAGACGAAGGGCGAACTCGTCGTCGTCGGCCACCTCGACGTAACGGCGCACCTGGTCGACGTACGCATGCAGGTAGGTCGCCGCCAGCTCGCGGATGTCGGAGTCGGGGAGCGCCTTCTGCCAGCCCAGCAAGGCCAGGCTCGCGACGAACCGGCGCAGGTCCCAGGAGAAGTGCCCGACGTACGCCTCGTCGAAGTCGTTGACGTCGAACACGAGCACGCCCTCGCTGTTCATGTACGTGCCGAAGTTCTCCGCGTGCAGGTCGCCGTGGATCCACACCCGCGACGTGCGCTCGTCGGCCCAGCGGTCGTCGAGGTCGGCCAGGTCCGCGACGAAGAGGCAGGCCGTCCCCCGGAAGAACGCGAACGGGTCCGCGGCCATCTTGCGGAACTTGGTACGGAAGCCGGCCGGGTCGGCGGTCATCAGCGGCGCGAACGCCGCCACCAGGACGTCGATGATCTGCTGTTGCCGCCGCGCACCGCCTGACATGCGGACCAGCGTAGGCAGGTGTGAGTGCGGCCACGTGGCGCTGCCTGTAAACGCCAGTTACGGTTGACCGCATGACATCCGCCAAACGCGACCCGCTCGGGGTCGGCGTCGCCGTGCTCAACCGGCTGGCCGGCGCCAAGGTCCTCGACCGCTTCGGCCTCCGCAAGCCCACCGAGCGGGCCGTCTTCCAGGGCACCCGCACCGGGTTTCGCACGCTGGGGGCGCTGAACCGCACGTTCCGCGCGGGATCCCGACTGGCCAAGCCGGCCCGGCTGCCCGCGGCGTCGTCGGACGGCCGGTTCGACCTGACGCCGACCGGGGACCAGCAGATGATCGTCGGCGTGGTGACCGAGTTCGCCGCGGAGGTGCTGCGCCCGGCGGCGGCCGAGGCCAACGACGCCTGTGCCACGCCGGAGCCGATCCTCAAGCAGACCGGCGATCTCGGGCTGACCCTGATCGAGGTGCCCGAGGAGCTCGGCGGCATCGTCACCGAGCGGTCGACGACGACCGGGGTCCTGGTAGCCGAGGCGATGGCGCACGGCGACATGGGCCTCGCGGTGGCCTGCCTCGCCCCCTCGGCCGTGAGTACGGCGATCTCGCTGTGGGGTGACGAGCAGCAGCAGGCGACGTACCTCCCCGCGTTCACCGGCGACGAGATCCCGACGGCCGCGCTGACCGTGATGGAGCCGCGGCCGCTGTTCGACCCGTTCGTGCTGCAGTCCTCGGCCCGCCGGACGACCGACGGCTTCGTGCTCGACGGCGTGAAGTCGATGGTCCCGCGCGGCGCCGACGCCGAGCTGTTCGTGGTGGCCGCCGACCTCGACGGCCGGCCGGCGCTGTTCGTCGTCGAGTCCGACACCGCCGGGCTGGAGATCGAGGCGGAGCCGGCGATGGGCCTGCGCGCGGCGAGCATGAGCCGGCTCCTGCTCAGCGGCGTCCAGCTGCCCGCGAGCGCGCTGCTCGGCGGGGCGGACGCCGAGACGCACGCCGACTCGTACGCCGAGTGCGTGCGGCTGTCCCGGCTCGGCTGGTGCGCGTTGTCCCTGGGTACGTCGAAGGCCGTCCTCGACTACGTCACGCCGTACGTCAACGAGCGGCAGGCCTTCGGCGAGCCGGTGAGCCACCGCCAGTCGGTGGCCTTCATGGTCGCCAACATCGCGATCGAGCTCGAGGGCATGCGGCTGGTGACCTACCGCGCCGCGGCCCGAGCCGAGCGCGGCAAGCCGTTCGCGCGGGAGACCGCGCTGGCCCGCCGGCTGTGCGCCGAGCGCGGCATGCAGATCGGCACCGACGGCGTGCAGCTGCTCGGCGGCCACGGTTTCGTCAAGGAGCACCCGGTCGAGCGGTGGTACCGCGACCTCCGGGCGATCGGCCTGATGGAAGGTGGGGTGCTGGTCTGATGATCAACCTCGAGGTCCCGAGAAAGTTCCGCGGGTTCGTCAACCAGGCGCACCAGGTCGCGGCCGAGATGCTGCGCCCGAACTCCCGCAAGTACGACCTGGCCGAGCACGCGTACCCCAAGGAACTCGACATGCTCGCCGCCATGGTGGACGGGTTGAGCGCCTCCGGCGCCGGCAGCGGCGCCGGCGCGACCGGCGTCCGGCAGGCCGAGGACAACGGCGATGATGGCAAGGTACGCAACGGCTCGCACCTGTCGTCGGTGCTGTCGATCATGGAGATGTGCTGGGGTGACGTCGGGCTGTTGCTGTCGATGCCCCGGCAGGGTCTCGGCAACTCCGCGATCGCCTCGGTCGCCGACGCCGAGCAGCACGAGCGGTTCGACGGTCTGTGGGCCGGGATGGCGATCACCGAGCCCGGCACCGGCTCCGACTCGGCCAACATCCAGACCACGGCCGTGCGCGACGGCGACGACTATGTGCTCAACGGCGAGAAGATCTTCGTCACCGCGGGGGACCGCTGCGACGCCGTCGTGGTGTGGGCGACCCTCGACAAGAGCCTCGGCCGGGAGGCGATCAAGTCGCTCGTGGTCACCAAGGGCACGCCGGGAATGACGGTCGAGCGGCTGGAGCACAAGCTCGGCATCCGGGCGTCGGACACCGCGACGATCCGGTTCGAGGACTGCCGCGTACCTGCGGCCAACCTGCTCGGCAGCCCCGACATCGACACCGGCAAGGGCTTCGCCGGCGTGATGCAGACGTTCGACAACACCCGCCCGCTGGTCGCCGCGATGGCGGTCGGCTGCGCGCGGGCGTCGCTCGAGCTGACCCGTGACCTGCTCAAGGATGCGGGCGTCGAGGTCGACTACGACCGGCCGGCGGCGCTGCAGTCGGCGGCTGCGGCGACGTACCTCGCGATGGAGGCCGACTGGGAAGCGGCCTACCTGCTCACTCTGCAGGCGGCCTGGATGGCCGACAACGGCAAACCCAACTCGCTGGAGGCCTCGATGGCCAAGGCCAAGGCGGGCCGGGTCGGCAACGACGTCACGCTGCGCTGCGTCGAGCTGGCCGGCAGCGTCGGCTACAGCGAGCACGAGCTGCTGGAGAAGTGGGCGCGCGACTCGAAGATCCTCGACATCTTCGAGGGCACCCAGCAGATCCAACAGCTGATCGTGGCCCGGCGCATCCTCGGCAAGACGTCCGCGGAGCTCAGGTAGCGACCGCGACGCGCTCCTGCAGGTCGGCGTAGCCGGGACGATGATCCGAAGCCCTCGACATCGTGAGCGGGTGTCCGTACACTTGTCCGTACGAACCATGAGGAGGTGGTCGGCGATGCCAGCAGCGTCTGCTCGTCTGGAGTTTCGGGTTCGTCCGGAACTCAAGTCACGGATCGAGCACGCCGCAGAACTCGTGCACGAGCCGGTCAGCGAGTTTGCCCGGACTGCGGCGGAGGAGAAGGCCGAGCGCGTCATTCGTGAGCACGAGGCCACCACCACGGTGCCGGCCGAGTTCTTTGATGACCTCCTCGACGCGCTCGACGCTCCGCCACGTGCCAACGCAGCGCTCAGTCGTGCGGCAAGGAAGGCTCGCGAAACACGTGCACGCGACTGAGGGTGAGCTTGCGATCCGAGCGGTTCGATCCCGAGCGGCACGACGTCCGCGAGTTCGTTTGCGGTGAGCCGTCTCTGGACACGTGGTTGCGTGAGCAGGCCGCCCACTCGGCGCCTCGTCGGACGGCACGCACGTGGGTCTGGGTGGACGAAGACGGTGCGGTCGTGGGCTACTACGCCCTGGCCGCCCACAAGGTGGTACGCGATGACGCTCCAAGCAGGATTGGTCGGGGTGGACCGCTAGAGATTCCGGCGGTCCTGCTGGCCCGCCTCGCGTTGTCCGAGTTCCTGCGTGGGCAGGGCCTCGGAGCGGTCCTGGTTGCCGACGGACTGCAGCGGGTAGTCGATGCGACACAAACGGTCGCTGCGCGTGTCGTCGTCGTGGACGCCCTGCACGAGCGAGTTGCCCAGTTCTACGAGTCGCTGGGGTTCCGCCGCATTCCAGCAAGCCTGCTCCTGGTGCAGAAGATCGCGGACATCGAGTTGGCGCTCAGGAACTCGGACTGACCCGCCCCAAAGCCATCGTTGGGGTGTGGGCCGACTCCAGCCCGATGATGTGACACCGTCCATCGCGTGACGTTGGTCGATGACCGCGGCGACGAGTTGGCGACGGTGATGGCGCAAGATGACCGAGTGACAGGCATCGACTGGCCCACTCGATGGCAGGCGGAGGCCAAGGAGGCTCTCCAACCCTTTTTCGGGCTCGACGTTCGGCTACGCATCGTCGTCGATGACCCCGCTACCGCGATCGACGGCACGGTTGTGGAGGGTTTCGTCTACCTCGACGGCTCCGTCCCGACTGTCATTCACGATCACTCGGGCCGGTCGGATGTTTACCCGTGGCGGCTATTGGCCGGACCAGTGCTCCGCATCTACGAGCCGACGCCACGGCGCAAGCCGCGCATCGTCTACGCACATCCTGGATGGCAACCTCGGCACAGCCAGTAGCAAGCGCACGCTCGTGCCCCCGCTCCGCGCACTTCTACTGAGAACAGGGACGCAATTTCGGACAGTGGGATGGGGCGATTGCGCGATGGTGAGGCTGCAAGGACGACGCGTCATCGTTCGTCCGCTTGCCAACCGAGTTGGCGTTTCAATCCTTCTTCGCAGCGGACACGTCGACGCATAGGATTCCCTGGTTGCCGTCCTGGTCGGCGATCACAGTGAGTGAGGGCGCGTTGCTGTCATCGACGACGGTCCCACCCGCGGCGAGGACGGCGGCGATCCGTTGCTCGACCACCTCTGGCGCCACATAGACCTCGACGTGGAACCGCTGACGCGGGGTCTCGTGCTCGGCGGCGTCCCCGAACCACAGGTTCGGCACGCGTCCCGTGGCGTCCCGGATCTCGTCGCTGGGGGTCCCGCGGCCCTGGGCTTCTGCGCTCCCGGTCAGCAGGGCGGCCCACACGGGGGCGATGGTCGCGGAGTGCGCCGTGTCGAGGCCGAGCTCGATGTCGCTGACCGAGGCCGGGTCGGCGTCGAGCCTGTGGTCGGCGGCGATCTCGGTGATCCGTCGCGCGAGGTCGACGTCCTGCTGGGTCACCCATTCGACGACTAGTTCGGTGCCTTCGTCGTCGCGGTAGACGGCGTCGTCGCTGCTCAGCTTGAGGTCGACGTACCCATGGCCCATCGACACGCGCGGGTGGTGTCCGAGCGCGTCGCCTGCCTCGCCCACCGCGGCGACGAACCGCGCGCCGGTGCCGAAGTCGTCGACCACGTAGCGGGCATGCAGTCCCTGGGCCAGCTTGCGCCAGTCGGTCAGGTTGGCCTCGGCGATCTGCTCGCCCTTCAGCATGTCCATAAATCGGGGACCCTATCTGTGATTCAGCCGCAGCGCTCGCGGCGGGAGGTCGAAGGAGGATCGGTATCCAGGTCGCTTGGCCGGGTACGGTCGGCGTCATGGCGACCCAGGACCCCGGCTCCACGACGATCAAGCCGCTGACCCCGGACACGTGGAATCTCTTCGCAGCGCTGGTGGAGCGACACAACGGCATCTTCGGCGGGTGCTGGTGCGTCAAGTTCCATCCCGAGCGAGCCGACCACGTCCCGGGGTACGACGGCAACCGGGCGTTCAAGAAGTGCATGGTCGAGGAAGGCATCGCCCATGCGGCGCTCGTCATACGCGACGGCGAGAACGGCGAGGAGGCGATCGCCTGGGCGGAGTATGGAACCCCGGCAGAGCTGCCCGACATCCACCACAGCAAGCAGTACCTCGAGGAGCAGGACCTCGAGCCCGACTATGGGATCACCTGCATCTTCGTCGACAAGCGGTTCCGCCAGCACGGTCTGGTGACCGTCGTACTGGAGGGTGCGCTCGCGCTGATCGCGCAGGCGGGCGGCGGCGTCGTCGAGGGCTACCCCCACATCCCGGGAGAGCGGCGGCTGTCCTCGTCGTTCCTCTACAACGGCACGAAGGCCGTCTACGAGCGGGCCGGCTTCGACTTCATCCGGCCCAAGGGACTGAAGAACACGGTGATGCGCCGTAGCGTGGCCCCGACGCGTTAGCAACCGCGAACCCCAAACGGTGAACGTGCACGTCAAGGCGATCTCGTTGCTAAGCCGACCCCTCCTGCCGGCGGACGGCGGGAGCACCCAGCCAGCGCTGCAGGACGAACGCGAGCAGCAGAGCCACGAGTACGCCAAGGTTGGCCGCGCCCCAGGTGCCGTCACGGCCACCGAGCCCGACCGGTCCGAGCAGGTAGCCCTCCCACGCGAACGCCTTGGAGAAGGTGTTGATCACCAGGCCCCAACCAACCGCCGTAGCCACCACGAGGGCACCCACGGCGACCGGGTTGACCGCGCCGTAGCGGCCGCCGGCGTCATAGAGGTCGGCCTCGGCGTACGGCTCACGCCGGGTGGACAGGTCGGCGAGGAAGATGCCGCACCACGCCGCGATCGGCACGCCGAGCGTGATCAGGAAGCCCTGGAACGGGAACAGGAAGTTGTCGGCGACCCAGACGAAGTAGATCGTGCCGAGCACCATCAGGATCCCGTCGAGCAGCGCGGCGGTCCAGCGCGGCACCCGCAGGCCCAGCGTGAGCAGCGTCAGCCCGGACGAGTAGATGTCGAGGACGGCGCCACCGATCAGGCCACCGATCGCGACCACCGCGAAGGGCACGAGGTACCAGGTCGGGAGCAGCGCGGTGAGCGCCCCGATCGGGTCGAGCGCGATCGCGTCGCGCAGGCCGGGGTCGGAGCCGGCGAGCAGCAGCCCGTAGAGCACGAGCAGCACCGGCGCGACCGCGGCGCCGAAGGTCGTCCAGCCGGCGACCGCGCCGGCGCCGGCCGTACGCGGCAGGTAGCGCGAGTAGTCGGCACCGGCGTTGACCCAGCCGATCCCGAAGCCGGTCATCGCGAGGATCAGCGCACCGACCACCGGTGCCGCACCCGCGGCCGGGAGCGCGCTCACCGTCGCCCAGTCGACGTCGTCTACGGTCAGGCCGATGTAGCCCACCGTCATCACGGCGAGCACGACCGTCAGCCAGGTCTGCAGCCGCATGATCGCGTCGAAGCCGAGCACACCGGCGCCGATGATGACCACTACGACGACCAGGAACGCGACGACCTTGGTCACGTTGCCGTCGGACCAGCCGAGCTCGCGGAAGACGGTCGACGTGGCAAGCGTCGCGAGGGAGACGAGCACCGTCTCCCAGCCGACCAGCAGCAGCCAGGAGACGAACGCCGGGAGGCCGTTCCCGCGTACCCCGAACCCGGCCCGCGACAGCACCATGGTCGGCGCCGAGCCGCGGGTGCCGGCCAGCGACACGAGCCCGACCAGGACGAACGAGAAGACGGTGCCGAGTGTGCCGAACACCAGCGCCTGCCAGAAGTTCGCGCCGGTGTAGAGCAGGAACGACCCGTACCCGATGCCGAGCACCGAGATGTTCGCGGCGCACCACGGCCAGAACAGGTCGCGCGGCGTGCCCTTGCGCTCGGACTCGTCGATGACGTTGATGCCGTTCTGTTCGACGGCAAGGGCAGATCCGGTGCTGCGCTGCTCCGTGACCATGCGCTCCTCCTAGAGCTCGACGACGAAGGCCAGCAGGTCGACGCCGGGTACGGGTGACCAGTCCCGCTCGGGCAGCCGGCTGAACCCGAACGCGGCGTACAGCCGGTGGGCACCGTGCATCCTTGCCTCGCTGGAGAGAACCACCCGCTTGTCACCGGCATTCCGGCTCAGGTCGAGGCAATGCTGCACCAGCGCGCGGGCGGCGCCCCGGCGCCGGGCCCGCGGTGCGACGGCGAGCATCCGGAACTCGCCCTCCAGCTCGCCCGCCAGCTCCCGGTACGACGACCCGGGCGGGCAGGTGGTCACAGTGCCGACCAGCCCGTCGCCGTCGGCCGCGACCCACAGTTCGGCCTCACGCGCGCGTCGAGCGGCGTCGCGCAGCACGGGGCCGTAGCCGGAACCGTCGGGGACCAGGTCGTCGGCCACGTAGGCGTCCTCGGTGATGGTGCCGATCTCGGCGTACTCGTGCGGCTGTGCCAGCCGGATCTCCAGGGTCACACCTGGAGTCTAGGATCAGCCGAACTGCCAGGAGCGCTTGGACAGCCCCATCCAGAACCCGTCGACCACGGACGTGCCCTGGTGCGCCTCGGCACTGCTGGCGCCGAGCGACACGAACAGCGGCGCCCAGTGCTCGGTGCGGGGGTGCGCGAGCCGGGCGGCCGGGGCCAAGCGGTCGAAGTCGAGCAGGGCGTCGACGTCGCCGGCCTCGACGGTGCGCTGGGCCCAGTCGTCGAACTCCGTCGACCAGGACGGCGCCGGCTGGCCGGGTGCGGCGAGACCGCGCAGGTTGTGCGTGGTGAAACCGCTGCCCATGATCAGCACGCCCTGGTCGCGCAGCGGCGCCAGCCGGCGGCCGACGTCGAACAGCACCCGCGGGTCGAGCGTCGGCATCGAGATCTGCAACGTGGGTACGTCCGCGTCGGGGTACATCTCGACCAGCGGGACGTACGCACCGTGGTCGAGCCCGCGATGGGGTGCGTCGTGGACGCCGTGCTCCGGTGAGTGCAGCAGGGCGCGCACCTGCCCGGCGAGTTCGGGAGCGCCGGGCGCGGGGTAGGTCACGGCGTAGTACCTGTCCGGGAAACCCCAGAAGTCGTAGACCAGCGGCACGGTGGAGGTGGCGCCGATCGTCAGCGGAGCCTCCTCCCAGTGTGCCGAGATGACCAGGATCGCCGCCGGTCGCGGGAGGCTGGTCGACCAGGATGCGAGCTCGGCGGTCCAGAGCGTGTCGTCGGCCAGCGGGGGAGCTCCGTGGCTCAGGTAGAGCACCGGCATGCGGCTCACAGTGTCTCCGGATCGGTCGTACGGGCAGTTATTTAGAATTAAACCATCTAACGCGCAGGAGGCAAGCGTGAAGCTCTACGCGGACACGCCGGCACGTCGGTCAGCGCAGCTCGTCAGCGACCTGCTGCTGGTCGCGTGGACGGTGGTCTGGATCTGGGCGGGCCGGGTGGTGCACGACACGACGGCGGCGCTGGCGGTTCCCGGGCGGAAGCTCGCCGACGCCGGTGACGGGCTGTCCGGGTACATGAGCGAGGCGGGGGAGCGCGCCGCCGACATCCCCGTGGTGGGTGACAGCCTGCGCTCGCCGTTCGACGGTGCGGGCTCGGCCTCGCGCCGGCTGGCCGAGGCCGGTCGCGACCAGCAGGAGGCGGTACTGGACCTCGCGCTGCTGCTCGGCGTCGTCGTGGCGGCGGTGCCGATCCTGCTGCTGGTCGCGGTCTGGCTACCCGGACGGGTGCGCTTCGTCCGGCGGGCGACGGCGGCGCGCGGGCTCATCGACGCCGATGCGGACATCGACCTGTTCGCCCTGCGGGCGCTGGCGACGCAGCCGATGCACGTGCTCGCGCGGATCAGTGACGACCCGGCGGGGTCCTGGCGGCGCCGAGACGAGACCGTCGTCCGCGCGCTCGCGGCCGTCGAGCTGCGTGACTCCGGCCTGCACCTCCCGTCCGGCTGACCTGTCCCCCTTTCGCGCCGAGGTTGCACGTATGTCGGCCGGCTCGGGTTCCCCGAACGGCACGGACCCGTGCCGTTCCCGACCATCCCCACTCCTGCAGGCGTGGGGGTGATCCGGTACGGGTGGGGGTGAGTCGCCACCGGTCCGACATATGCGCAACCTCGGCGCGAAGAAATCGGGAGGCTGGTGCAGCACGGTGTCGGCTGCGGCTTCGCCAGCAGTTCGACCTGGCTGGTTGCCGTCGCCCATGTCGTCGTCGCGGTCGTCGTCGCGGTCGTCGTGCTCGCGCCGCTGACGGTGCCCGCGCTGGCCGCCGACCGGCCGGCGACGACTCCTCACCGCCGGCAGCCGGCGGAGCAACGGCTGCGGGCAAGAAGTGCGCAGCCCAACTGATGACATACGCGCCACGTCGGCAGGAGTACTCGGGGGATCGCGCCGCTCCCGGGGAAGGGTCGGTTCTCGCCCTGTTGGTCGGTCGGCTGGGGCTCACTTCTTCAGTGAGTGGGTTACTTCACGGGTGCACCGCGGCGTCGAGGGCGCGCTGGACGCGCTTCTCGGACACCGGGTGGGCGGTGCCGAGCCGCTGCGCGAACAGGCTGACCCGCAGCTCCTCGATCATCCACCGCGGCTCGTCCAGCCGCTGCAGCTCGGTCGGTCGGACCGCCTGTTCGCGCAGCTCGAGCAGCCGGTCCTCGAGCCCGTGCACAACCGCCATCGAGGCGCTGTCGCGGGCCAGGTCGTACGGCGCCTTGTCGAGCCGGTGCTCGACCGCCCGCAGGTAACGCAGGACGTGGGGGAGCCGGGCGACACCGGCCGCGGTGACGAACCCCGGGCCGACCAGCGCATCCAGCTGGGCGCCGACGTCGTCGTGCAGGGGATCGGTGCGGTCGCCGACCGACGACTCGAGCCGCACCGCGAGGGCCAGGATCTGCTGCACCTGGGCGAGCGCCCCGTCGAAGGTGTCGTGCAGGCCGGCGCGTACGTCGTCACGCAGTCGCACGAAGCCGGCCTCGTCCCAGGCCGGGCCGCCGTGCTGCTCGACGAGCTGGTCGACCGACGCGGTCAGGCAGTCGTCCAGCAACGGTCCGATCCCGCCGTGGGGGTAGGCGCTGAGGGCCAGCTTGGCCCGGTTGTCGAGCCGCTTGACCACGGCCGGCAGCGGCGAAGCCACCGCGAGCAGCAACAGCCGCCGGGTGCCCAGGCGCATCGCCTGCGCCTGGTCGTCCGGGCTCGGCAGCACCCTGACGCCGACGCTGCGGCCCTCGTCGACCAGCGCCGGGTGGCCGACGACCGGCTGCCCCTCGTGCGAGCTCTCGAACGTCGTCGGCAGCGTGCCGATGGTCCAGTCGGTGAGGCCGGTGCGTTCGAGGCCGGACGCCGCCTGCGAGATCCGCGCCTGAGTCTTGGGCAGCAGCCGGGTCGTGAGCTCGGCCAGGTCGCCTCCCTCACCGAGCACGGTGTCGCCGTCGTCGACCACCCGGAACGTCAGCCGCAGGTGGGGCGGGAGTTTGTCGGGCCGCCAGGCGTCTCGAGTGACTTCGACGCCGGTCATCGCCCGCAGCTCGCGGCTGACCCCGTCCAGCAGCGACGCCTCGCCGGGGTCGAGCCGCGACAGCACCTCGCGGGCATGGTCCGGCGCGGGGATGAAGTGCCGGCGCAGCTGTTTGGGGAGCGAGCGGATCAGCTCGGTCACCAGCTCCAGCCGGTGCCCGGGCACCTGCCACTCGAAGCCGGCCGGGTCGAGGTCGGCGAGCCGGGCCAGGGGTACGTCGACGGTGATGCCGTCGACGCTGGCACCCGGGTCGAAGACGTACGACAGCGGGAACGTCAGGTCGCCGGAGCGCCACTCGTCGGGGAACGCGTCCACGTCCACCTCGCCGGAGGTCGGCTGCACCAGGTCAGCCGGGTCGAAGGTGAGGAGGTCCGGCTGGTCGTGGCGCGCGCGCTTCCACCAGGCGTCGAAGTGCGCGCCCGACACGACGTCGGGTGGCAGCCGCTGGTCGTAGAACGCGATCAGGTCCTCGTCGTCGACCCGAATGTCGCGACGACGTGAGCGCTCCTCGAGCTCGTCGACTTCGGCCAGCAATTCCCTGTTGTGGTGGAAGAACCGGTGATGGGTGTCCCAGTCGCCCTCGACCAGCGCGTGCCGGATGAACAGCTCACGCGACACCGCGGGGTCGACCCGGCCGTACGTGACGCTGCGCTGGGCCACCACCGGGAGGCCGTACAGCGTGACCCGTTCGAACGCCATCACCGCGGCCCGCTTTTTCTCCCAGTGCGGCTCGCTGTAGGTCCGGCGCAGCAGGTGCTCGGCCTGGCCCTCGACCCAGGCGGGGTCGATGCGGGCGACGGTGCGGGCGAACAGCCGGGACGTCTCGACCAGCTCGGCCGCCATCACCCAGGCTGGGGGCTTCCTCGCCAGCGCCGACCCGGGGAAGATGGCGAACCGTGCGTTGCGCGCACCGACGTACTCCCGGCGGGCCGGCTCGTACATGCCGACGTGCGACAGCAGCCCCGACAGCAGTGCGGTCGCGATCCGCTGCGGCTCCGCGTCGCTGGAGTTCAGGGTCAGCCCGAGCGGCCGGATCAGCTGGCGCAGCTGGGCGTGCACGTCCTGCCACTCCCGCACCCGCAGGTAGCTGAGGAAGTCGGCGCGGCACAGCTTGCGGAACTGGTTGGACGAGAGCTCCTTTTGCTGGGTACGAAGGAAACGCCACAGGTTGAGCAGGGCCAGGAAGTCGGAGTCCGGCTCGGCGAACCGGCGGTGCTTCTGGTCGGCGGCCTGCTGCTGCTCGAGCGGGCGCTCGCGCGGGTCCTGGATCGACAGGCCCGCCACGATCACCATCACCTCGCGCAGGCAGCCGAGCCGGTCAGCTTCGACCAGCATCCGCGCCAACCTGGGGTCGACCGGCAGCTGGGCGAGCTGACGGCCCACCGGAGTGAGCCGCTTGCGCGGATCCGTCGCCTCCGGGTCCATCGCGCCGAGCTCGTGCAGCAGTTGGAGACCGTCCTTGACCTGACGCTGGTCTGGTGGGTCGACGAACGGGAACTCCGCCAGGTCGCCAAGGCCGAGCGCCGCCATCTGCAAGATGACTGACGCCAGGCTGGTCCGCAGGATCTCTGGCTCGGTGAACTCCGGGCGGCCGAGGAAGTCCTCCTCGGAGTAGAGCCGGATGCAGATCCCGTCCGACGTGCGCCCGCACCTGCCCTTGCGCTGGTTGGCGGACGCCTGCGAGACCGGCTCGATCGGCAGCCGCTGCACCTTCGTCCGGTTGCTGAAGCGGGAGATCCGCGCCGTACCCGGGTCGATGACGTAGCGGATGCCGGGCACGGTCAGCGACGTCTCGGCGACGTTGGTGGCCAACACGATGCGCCGACCGCGATGGCTCCGGAAGACCCGATGCTGGTCGGCCGCGGAGAGCCGGGCGTACAGCGGCAGCACTTCGGTGTCGCGTAGGTCGAGGGCGTTGAGGGCGTCGGCGGTGTCGCGGATCTCGCGCTCGCCCGACAAGAACACCAAGATGTCGCCCGACCCGGCGGCGCCGAGCTCGTGCACGGCGTCGATGATGGCTTGGGTCTGGTCGGAGTCCCGCTCGGGTGGTCGGTACCGGACCTCGACCGGGTACGTGCGGCCCGACACCTCCACCACCGGCGCATCGTCGAAGTGTGCCGCGAACCGCTGCGGGTCGATCGTCGCCGAGGTGATGACGACCTTGAGGTCGCGCCGGCGGGGGAGCAGCCGCCTGAGGTAGCCGAGCAGGAAGTCGACGTTGAGGCTGCGCTCGTGCGCCTCGTCGATGATCAGCGTGTCGTAGCGGCGCAGCATCGGGTCGCGCTGGATCTCGGCGAGCAGGATGCCGTCGGTCATCAGCTTCACCAGCGTGTCGTCGCCGACCTGGTCGGTGAAGCGCACCTGGAACCCGACCGCCTCGCCCAGGGGTACGTCGAGCTCCTCCGCGATCCGGTCCGCCACGGTGCGCGCCGCGAGCCGGCGGGGCTGGGTGTGACCGACCAGACCTCGTACCCCTCGACCCAGCTCGAGACAGATCTTGGGCAGCTGCGTGGTCTTGCCGGACCCCGTCTCGCCGGCCACGATCACCACCTGGTGGTCGCGGATGGCGGCGGCGATGTCGTCCCGCCGCTGGCTGATCGGGAGCTCCTCGGGGTACGTGACCTCGGGCCTGGCGGCGACCCGGGCGGCGACCCTGCTCTCGGCGCGCTCCACCTCGGCGGCGACCTGCTCAAGGGCACGTCGGCGCTTCTCGGGATCTCGGGTCTTGCGGGTGCCGTCGATGCGCCGACGGAGCCGGTGCTCGTCGCGCAGCATGACAGTGGAGAGCCGGCGGCGCAGCTCGCTGGTGTCGACAGGCATGGCGCGGCCAGGATAGGGCGGCGGTCAGCTCGGTCGATGGTCGCCCGTGGACCCGTCGATGAGCTCGCGCAGGATGTCCATGTGGCCGGCGTGACGGGCGGTCTCCTCGACCATGTGGATGAGCACCCAGCGCATCGACACCGGGTCGCCGAACCATGCGGTGCCGACATCCTCGACGTCCATGTCGGCGATCACGTGGTCGGCCGCGGCCCGGGCGCGACCGTAGTAGGCGACGATGTCCGCGGTGGTCTCGTCCGGCGCTGCGCGCATGTCGGCCTCCGGGTCGTCGGGGTCGATCGGCACCGGGTCGGCCGGGCGCCCGAAGGTCTCGCAGAACCACCCGTACTCGACGGACGCCAGGTGCTTGACCAGGCCCAGCAGGCTCGTGCCGCTCGGCGTCATCGGCCGACGCAGCTGGGCGTCGTCGAGCCCCTCGAGCTTCCACACCACCGCGTCGCGATGACGGTCCAGGCTGACCTGCAGACTTTCCTTCTCGCCGCCGGTGAACGGCACTCGCTGTCCCATCAGCGCACCGTACAGGCCGGGTCCGATTCGGCGCGGATGCTCGCGGTCTGGGCGTCGACTGGCGCGTTCCGTAGGGACAAATCGGACGTCGAACCTACGCAACGCGCCAGTCGATGAGGCTGGCCCGCCGCCTCGTCAGTAGGTCAAGCCACGCGCGTCGTCGAGCTGCGCCACCAGCTGAGCCACGGTGAGCGACTCAACCTCCCGGAGGAACTGTCCCGACCGAGCCGTGTCGACCACCTCGCCACCCGCCAGGATGAACAGCGCCTGCGGGGCTGCGGGTCGACCAGGCGCAGCTCCGCGCCGTCCCGCATGGTCCAGCCCAGCGTTCGAAGCGTGAGCTGCGTCTGCTCACCCTTGAACGACTGCTCCACCGCGACCCGCAGGATCCGGGGCGTCGTCGGGTCCTCGGCCGGACCC
This sequence comes from Nocardioidaceae bacterium, assembly GCA_050699035.1. GTDB lineage: Bacteria > Actinomycetota > Actinomycetes > Propionibacteriales > Nocardioidaceae > WHTB01. The sequence continues at coordinate 16,969 of JBOHDE010000061.1, forward strand.
AGGGTCTCGGCTCGGTAGGCCGACTCGGCAGTGCCGATCACGACAGCGTCCGAGCTCTCGACTATCTGGGCCATCGTCCCGATGGTGAAGTAGTAGTCGGAGCGCACCTCGACGGAGGGCGACGCCGGTGGAGAGCGGTCCGCGGCCAACGCTCGTCGCCTCGGGCCTATATCCTCACCCTCCACCTGATGGCTGCGACGCACGCGACGCCGCCGTGGTTCCGACCGACGAGCACCTCGTAGGCTGGGCGCATGGTCGGCGAGTACGAGTCATCGGTTGACCGCCAGATCCGCGAGGCTCAGGAACGCGGTGAGTTCGACAACCTCCCCGGTGCCGGCAAGCCGTTGGAGTTCCTGGGCAAGCCACAGGACGAGAACTGGTGGGTCAAGCGACTGATCGAGCGTGAGCGCCTGGACATGACGGCGGCGCTGCCACCGCAGCTGGCCCTGCGCAAGGAGCGGCAGGCGCTGCCCGAACGGATCCTGCGGGAGCGGACCGAGGAGGCCGCGCGCGACCTGGTGGAGGACTTCAACGCGCGCGTCAGTGAGCTCTGGCGCCGCCCGGTGGAGGGTCCGCTGGTCGCCGTACGCCCGGCCGACGTGGACGAGTTGCTAGCCCACTGGCGCACGAGCCGGGCTACTCCGTCGGCGCAAGCCAGGCCGCCGGCCCCGAAAGGACAGCGTCGGGCCTGGCCGTGGCTGGGCCGTGCGCTCATCCGGCGGTGGCGTCGGTCCTGACCGGACACGCCCGACTTTCGGACGCTCAGCCGAGGCCGGCCTCCTGCAGCGTGCGCCGCACGATCCGGGCGAACGGATGGGTCGCCAGGCCGAGCTCGCCCGGCAGGGCCTCGGGCGCGACGACGCGCCGATGGCTCATCTCGAAGCGCGGGTCCCACGCGCCGAGCTCGACCTCGGCCCGCCAAATCGAGCGCACGAGCACCAGACCCTGCTCCGGGCCGGCGATACACGCGCCGCGGCTGAAACCCAACAGCCGAGCGCGTTCGACAGTGGCGCACGCCTCCTCGCCCACCTCGCGGCGCAGGGTGTCTTCCCAGGTCTCGCTGCCCTCGGTCCGGCCGGCCGGGAACGTCCAGCCCTGGCCGTCAGGGCTGACCAGCACCACTCGACCGGTGCCATCGACACACACGCCCTCAGCGCCGTGGCGCCGGCCGTCGGGGGCCGCGGTGGGCGGGTGCCAGGACACCAGCAGGTCTTGGCCGGCGGAGTGGACGGCAAACTCCTGCCCGTCGGCGGCCGCCGCGATCTCCGTAGCCATGACGGTCATCGTGCATGATCAGCACCGCGCCGGACCATCAGAACAGCGTCGCCGCGGCCACGACCTCGTCCACTGCCGTCCCGTCCGGCGCAGAGTCGCCGGCCGAGCGGATGCGGGTACGCCCGAAGCCGTGCCGGCCCAGGAGCGGGCGCACCCGCTCCTGCAGCAGCTGCTGGTAGTCGGACCCGGTGTACGCACCGGCACCGAACAGCCGCTCGTACCGCCGGACCAGGTCAGGGC
>JBOHDE010000062.1:0-18395 GCA_050699035.1 Nocardioidaceae bacterium
GTCGCCAGCTCCACCGCCAGCTCGGCCGGGTCGGGCGCCGAGGTGGCGTTCATCAGCGTGATCCCCGCCGTACGAGATGGGCGCTGCACGAAGAGCCCGGTGATATGACCGGGCATCCCGCCGGTGTGGCCGACGAAGATCCGGTCGTCGGCGCGTACCAGCATGAAGCCGAGGCCCCAGGCGAGCTGCCAGCGCTCGAGGTCGGCGATGATCTGCGGCTGGCACATCTCCTCGAGCGTGTCGGGGTTGAGCACCTCGTCGGTCGGCTCCGCGATGAACGCACCCCAGGTCGCGAGGTCGTGGAGGGTGCTGGCGAGCCCGCCGGCCGGGGCCATCGCGGCAATGTCGAGGACCGGCTCGACGACCGGCACGTCGGTGAACGGCGGGACGTAGTAGCCGACCGCGCGCTCGCCGGTGAGCCCCAAGGTGGTGCGCTTCATGCCGAGCGGTTCGAGGATCCGGGTGCGCACGCTGTCGATCCAGTCGCGACCGTCGAGCCGGGTGACGACTTCGCCGAGCATCGAGTAGACGAGGTTGGAGTAGTGCCAGCGGTGGTGCGGCTTGAGGATCCGCTCGGCCTCGTTCCAGCCGTCCACCAGCCCGACCCGGTCGGGGTACCGCAACTCGTCCCACACGTCGCCGACCGGCTCACGCTGCATGCCGGTCACGTGGCTCAGCATCTGCCGGATCGTGATGCCGCCGTGCTTGCTCTCCGGGATGTGGCGTTCGACCGGGTCGTCGAGCGTGAGCCTGCCCTCGTCACGAAGCGCCATCACGACGACCGCGGTGAACGTCTTGCTGATGGACGCGATCAGGAACTGCGTGTCGTCGGTCGGTGGACGTCCCGGACTCGCGATGTCGGCGGACCCGACCGCCTGCTGCCACAGCACGGCGCCGTCTCGGACGACCCCGGCGCAGATTCCGGGCACCCGGTTCTTGCTCTGCCGCTGCTGCAGAACGTGCGTGAGGGCACGGTCGGTGTGGTCTGACACGGCCGCCATGTCAGCGGCTCTGCAGGGCGTCGAGCGCGACCGCCATCGCGGCCGCGAGCCGGAAGTCGAGCCGTTGGTCGTGCACCGTGACGGTGTAGCGGTCACGGATCGCCTTCTTCCGCTCGCTGGTCATCACCGGCTGCCCGCTGGCGGTGTCGGCGAAGTCGAAATGGAAGACGAACGGCACCCACACCTCGCCAAGGAACGGGATGAAGTCCCAGACCCGCCGCAGCACCGCGATCAGCGGGCGGCGCTCCTGGCCGTACGCCTCGAGGCCGGGACCTGACAGCTGCCAGCTGGAGCGGAGCAGGCTCTTGCCGAAGTCCTTGCGGAACATCCCGATCGGCTGACCTTCGGCGTCGAACACGTCGTACGCCGCGGCGAGGTCGATCGCCTTGCGGGCCTTGAACGAGAAGACCGGCTGGGTCTTGGCCTCGTCGGCGTAGAACGTGACCTGCTCCTTGAACGCCATCCGCTTCTGCTGGGCGAACGCGAGGAGGTGGCCCTCGGCGCCGTCCGGGTCGGCGGCGAAGATCTGGTACTGGTTCACCATCAGGGTGATCTTCTGGCGCATCAGGAACTTCGGCACGTACCTGGTCTGCCCCGGCGGGGCCTGCTCGGACGTCATGCCCGCAGTCTGTCACCGGTGCGTGGCCAGTTAGCGACATGTCCGGCATGCGCCAGCCGGAGCCGTGGAGTTCGGCGTTCTGTATCCGGTAGACATTGGCAAGACGCCGTCGCACCCGGCGGGCCGCCGGGCGAGGGACGGACGGACCCTCGCCCGGCCCCCGTCAACGTCCGCCGGCGGCCGCGATGGTGCGCTCGACCACGTCCTCCGTCGCACCGAGTACGCGGGAGACCTCCTGGGCCAGCTCGCCGGTCCGCCGGCCGATGTCGGCGGCCCGCTCGTCGTCCATCCGGATCGCCGGCACGGACACGCCAACCGCTCCGACGACGGCGCCCGTGTGGTCGAAGACCGGCGCCGCCACCGAGCGGATGCCCGGGGTGCGCTCGGCATCGGAGGAGGCATAGCCATGGGTACGAGTCTCGGCGAGCTGCGCCCGGAGCTCGTCCGGGTCGGTGATCGTCTCCGGGGTGACCTTCCTGATCGGCCGCGCCAGCCAGCGGTCCTGGGTCGCGGTCGGCAGCGCGGACAGGATCGCCTTGCCGGGTGCGCCGTGCGGCAGCGGGATCGGCACGCCGATCTCGGTATAGGTACGCCGCAGTTCCTGCCGGCTCTCGACCTGGTCGAGCACCACCCGCTCGCCGGAGCCGACCAGCTCGTGCACGGCGACGGTCTCGTCGACCTCGTCGCGGAGCGCGACCATGAACGGCCACGCCGCGTCGCGCAGCGTCGTCGGGAGCGCGCCGCTGCGGGCCAGCTGGGTCAGCAGCGGGCCGAGCCCCCAACGCCGGTTGGGCGTCTGGCGCACCAGGTGGTTGGCCTGCATGGCCAGCAGCAGCCGGTGCGTGGTGCTCGTGGACAGGCCGGTCATCCTGCTGATCTCACTGGTGCCGAGCTCGCTGTGTCGCGCGTCGAAACATCGCAGGATCACCACGACCCGGTCGATGGACTGGACGCCGGACCTCACGGGCCTCAGCATGCCGCACCCATTGACTCTCCCGACGCTCGATGGTTAGCCTTCCCAACAAGTAGAAAGCGTATCCCACAATACGGGAAGAGTGCGATGCTACCGCTCGACGGATTCCGGGTCCTCGACCTGACCCGTTTCCTGTCCGGTCCGTACTGCACGATGGTGCTGGCCGAGCTCGGGGCCGACGTGGTCAAGATCGAGCAGCCGGTGACCGGCGACGACTCGCGCCGGCTGGCGCCGAAGGTCAACGGCGAGAGCTACCCGTTCGCAATGCCCAACCGCAGCAAGCGCAGCGTCTCGCTCGACTTGAAGGCCGACCGGGGACGCGAGCTGTTCCTCACCCTCGCGACCGACGCCGACCTGGTGATCGAGAACTTCCGGCCGGGCGTGGCCGCGCGGCTGGGTATCGACTACGCGTCCGTCCGCGCGGTGCGCGACGACATCCTGTACTGCTCGATCAGCGGTTTCGGCCAGACCGGGCCGTACCGCGACCGGCCGGGCTTCGACATCATGGCGCAGGGCACCGGTGGCTTCCTGCGGATGACCGGGCAGCCGGGCGGCCGGCCGGCGAAGGTCGGCATCGCGATCAACGACATCGCGGCCGGGGCGACGGCGATCTACTCCATCCTCGGCGCCCAGATGATGCGTGCCCGCACGGGCCAGGGCCAGAACATGGACATCTCGCTGGTCGACGCCGGGCTGGCGTGGACCGTGTGGGAGTCGGGGGCGTTCTTCGCCGACGCCGAAGTACCCCAGCCGACCGGCACGCGGCACCGCCGCTCGACGCCGTACCAGGCCTACGTCACCTCCGACGGCTACGTCACCATCGGCGCCGCCAACGACCGGCTGTGGATCCGCCTGGTCAACGACGTGCTGAACCGGCCCGAGTGGCTCACCGACGAGCGGTTCGCGACCCTCCCGGACCGGATGCGGAACATCGACGCCTTGCAGGACGAGATCGAGGCGATCACGCGCACCGCCACCACCGACGAGTGGGTGGCGCGGCTCGACCAGGCCGGGGTCCCCGGCGGTCCGGTGCTCACCTACGACCAGACGCTGCAGGACCCGCACGTCCAGGCCCGCGAGATGATCGTCGACCTCGAGCACCCGATCATCGGGCCGATGCGCACGATCGGCCCCCCGACGAAGTTCTCCGACCTCGACGTGTCGGTCCGCGGGCCAGCGCCCTGGCTCGGCCAGCACACCGCCGAGCTGATGCGTGAGGTGGGCGTCGACCAGACCGAGATCGAGGAGCTGCTTGCCTCGGGTGTCCTGTACGACGCCCACCCGGACCTGCAACCCGACGCGACGAGGAGCTGACCATGTCCGACCAGCCCAACGGCAGCCACCTCAGCGTCGAGCGGGCCGGCGAGGTGGCCACCCTCGTGCTCAACAAGCCGGCGAGCCACAACGCGATCAGCCTCGACATGTACCGCGACCTACCCGCGTTGGCCCGCGAGCTCGACGAGGACAGCGCGGTCAAGGTGGTCGTCGTCCGCGGCGCCGGGCAGAAGGCGTTCGCGTCTGGTGCCGACATCAGCGAGTTCGAGCAGGTACGTGGCAACGCCGAGACCGCGAAGGTCTACAACGAGTACGTCGCTGGTGCCGAGCAGGCCCTGGAGGCCGTCCGCAAGCCGACCATTGCGATGGTGCACGGCTACTGCATCGGTGGCGGCATGGGTCTGGCGCTGTCGTGCGACCTGCGGTTCTCCGACGACCGGGGCAGGTTCGCGATCACCCCGGCCAAGCTCGGCCTGGTCTACAGCCTCGACTCGACCAAGCGGCTGGTCGACCTGGTCGGCCCGTCGCGGGCCAAGTGGGTGCTGATGTCCGGCCAGCAGCTGGACGCGGCCGAGGCGCAGCGGGTCGGCCTGGTCGACGAGGTCACCACGCCCGACGCACTCGAGAAGCACACCTACGACTTCGCTGAGCTGGTGTCCACCCGGGCACAGTTCAGCGTGCGGGCCGCCAAGCAGATCGTTCAGCGGATCGTGGCCGGGCAGGCGGTCGACGACGACGCGACCATCGCGCTGCGCAACGGCTCGTTCGACACCGACGACTACGCCGAGGGGGTGCGCTCCTTCCTGGAGAAGCGCCCGCCACGGTTCACCTGGTCATGACCGGGCCGACCACCGACCCGGTGGCCCGGGCCGAGCGAGCAGCGGCCGACCCGGCCGCGGAGTTCGGCAACTTCTTCCTGGCGCGGTTCCTCGACCTCGCCATCAGCTACGACGACGCCGCACAGGAGTGCGTCGTCGGCCTCCCGTACGCACCGTTCCTGTGCAACCCGCAGGGGTCCGTGCACGGCGGGGTCATCAGCACCGCGATGGACATCTCGATGGGACATCTGTGCCATCGGTTCCTGTCCACCGCGGTGACCATCGAGATGCAGATGCGCTACTTCCGCCCGCTCAGCGGCAACGGCTCCTGCCGGGCCCGGCTGTTGCGCGCGGGACGACGCATCGTCCACCTGGAGTCCCGGATGACCGACGAGCAGGATCGGCTCGTCGCGCTCGCAACCGGGTCGTGGCATCGCCTTGACGCGACCCAAGCAGCCCGGTGACCGCACCGGGGAAAGGGAAGATCCCATGCGTACGAAGTTGTTCAGCGCACTCGCCGCACTGACCGTCGCAGCGGCGCTCGCGGGTTGTGGCTCCTCGGGTTCGTCCGACGACGCCGGCGCCGCCGAGGACTACCCCTCCGAGGAGCTCGACTGGACGATCGCGTTCGGCCCCGGCGGCGGCAACGACATCATGGCCCGCACCATGGTCGACATCTTGAAGAAGGAGGACCTCTACCCGGAGAACATCAAGATTGAGAACAAGGAGGGCGGCAGCGGCGCCACCGGCTGGGGCTACCTGTTCAGCAACAAGGGCGAGGCCTACAACATCTCGACGACCTCCGGCTCCTTCATCACGACCCCGCTGCAGGCCGACACCGGCTGGACGCACGAGGACTTCACCCCGGTCGGTCTGTTCGCCACCGACGACGCCCTCGTGCTGGTTCCCGGCGACAGCCCGATCAAGTCCTGGGAGGACTGGGTCGCGTTCGCCAAGGACAAGGGCACGGTGACAGTCGGCGGCATCGGCACCGTGAACGTCGACTTCATCCTGCACGCCCTGCTTGCGGAGGCGGCCGGCTACAAGATCGACTACGTGCCGTACAACGAGGAGGGCCAGGTGCAGACCTCGCTGCTGTCCGGCGCCCTCGACGCGATGGTCTCGAACCCGGGCTCGATCCTCGGCCAGGTCGAGGCCGGCAAGATGACGCCCCTGCTGTTCACCGGCAAGGAGCCGCTCCCCACGCTGCCCGACGTACCCACGGGCGAGTCGCTCGGCATCACGGACCTGCCGTCGTTGCCGCGCGGGCTGATCCTGCCGCCGGACGCGCCGAAGTACGCGCAGGAGTGGTGGATCGACACCATGAAGAAGGTCGTGGAGACCGACGAGTGGGCGCAGTACCTCAAGGACAACAACCTGATCGCGGACGTCCGCTGGGGCGACGACTTCGCGAGCTACCTCAGCGAGACCGCCGACGGGTTCGAGGCGACGCTGAAAGAGCAGGGCGCCCTATGACCGCGGTCTGGGCGCAACAGTCCACCCACCAGTCGACCCGCCAACCGACCCAATGGGCGAAGGAACGATCACGGCAGCGCGCGAAGCTGCGAGCGACGGCGCGCGCGGTCGGCGGCGGGGAGGCGGTGCGTCCGTCGGTGCGGACGGTGTTCCTGAGCATCGTGCTCGTCGTGCTGGCCTTCTACACCGAGATGGCCTTCGAGCTCGAGTGGCGCACCGCCGCGGGCCGGATCGGTCCCGGTTTCTTCCCCCGACTGGTCGGGGGAGCGGGCATCGTGCTGACGGCGCTCGCGCTGGTCAGCGGCCTGCGGAGTGGCCAACCGGCGACGGGCTCGGCGGCGGGGGCCGCCGAGCCTGACCTCGGTGAGCACCCGCGAGTGCTGCTGCTGACCGTGCTCGGCGCCGGGGCGTACGTCCTCACCCTCACCGTGCTCGGTGCCATCGTGTCGTCGGCGCTGTTCCTGCTCGGCACGCTGCTCTGGCTGGACCGGCGGCACCGCCGGCGCGCAGTCGTGATCAGCCTGCTGTTCCCGGTCTTGGTGTACCTGCTGTTGCAGACCCTGCTGAACGCTGGGCTGCCGGACGGGATCCTCCCGCTGCCCTGAGGAGGCGCACCTGTGAACGTGTTCAGCGACCTCGGCCAGGGGATCCTCGCGATCCTCACCGTGCAGAACCTGCTGCTGCTCGGTGCCGGGGTGCTGTTGGGCATGGTCGTCGGGGTGATGCCGGGGCTCGGCCCGTCGGCGGGCCTGGCCATCTTGCTGCCGCTGACGTTCGGCCTCGACCCGACCGGCGCGATCGTGATGCTGGCGGCGGTCTACTACGGGGCGATGTACGGCGGCACCATCACCTCGGTGCTGATCAACACGCCGGGGGAGTCGGCCACGGTGGCAAGCACGTTCGACGGCTACCCGCTGGCCCAGCAGGGCCGGGCCGGCCCGGCGCTGGTGATGGCCGCGGTGGCGTCGTTCGTGGCCGGGACGATCGGCGCGGTCCTGATCAGCGTCGCCGCGCCGGTCACGGCGGCGGTGGCCACCACCTTCGGCCCGCCGGAGCTGTTCCTCGTGGTGATGGCCGGGTTGCTGACCCTGATCGTGATCGTGCAGGGCAACCGGCTGCTGGGCGCCCTGTCGGCCGTGCTCGGCTTCGCGATCGCGACGGTGGGCATCGACATCGGCGGCGGTGCGCAGCGGTACACGTTCGGGTCGTCGGAGCTGATCAACGGTATCGACTTCATCCCGGTCGCGATCGGCCTGTTCGGCCTCGGCGAGATCTTCCACATGCTCTGGAAGGGCGGACATCTCGAGCGGCTCGCCTACGTCTCGGTGCGCGCGAAGGGACGGACGTTCTGGCCTACCCGGCACGACGTTCGCGAGTCGCGCGGACCGATGGTGCGGGGCTCGGTCCTGGGCTTCGCCGTCGGCGCCACCCCGGGTGCCGGTGCGACGGTGGCGTCGCTGATGTCGTACAACCTGGAGAAGTCGGTCTCGCGTACCCCGGAGAAGTTCGGCAAGGGTGCGATGCCCGGGCTGGTCGGCCCGGAGGCGGCCAACAACGCCGCGTCGGCCGGCGCGATGGTTCCCCTGCTGACGTTGGGAATTCCGGGCTCCGCGTCCACGGCTGTGCTGATCGGTGGCTTCTTGATGTGGGGGCTGCAGCCCGGGCCGCTGCTGATGGAGCAGAACCCCGAGTTCGCCTGGGGGCTGATCGCGAGTATGTACCTCGGCAACGCGATGCTGCTGGTGGTCAACATCTTCTGCATCCCGGCGTTCGCCAGCATCGCCCGGGTGCCGTTCCGCGTGTTGGGGCCCATCGTCATCGTGCTGTGCGTGCTCGGCACCTTCACCGTCAACGGCAGCATCGTCGAGGTCGGCATCATGCTCGCTTGCGGCGTCCTCGGGTTCTTCATGCGCCGGATCGGTATGTCGCCGGCGGCGCTGGTGATCGCGCTGGTCCTGGGGCCGCTCGCGGAGGAGACGCTGCGGCAGACCATGATCGTGTCGGACGGGCGGCTGGACATCTTCTGGGAGCGCACCACCTCCCTCGTCCTGCTGATCCTGATTGGCTGCCTGCTGCTGCTGCCGGTGGTGGCACCGCGGCTGTCCCAGCTGGTGCGTCGTAGCCTGCGGTCGGTCGGCGAGAAGCGCGCCGACAGCGCCGAGCGCGAGCCCGACGAGCATAAGGTCTGACCCGATGCGGGAGGTGGGATGCGGGTACGCCGGTGCGCGGTGATCGGAGGCGGCATCCTCGGTGCCGCCACCGCGCGGCGGCTGCTCGAGGTCGAGCCGGCCGCGCGCGTCGTGCTGCTGGAGAAGGAGGATGCGCTCGCGACCCATCAGACCGGCCGCAACAGCGGGGTCGTGCACGCGGGCCTGTACTACCCGCCCGGGTCGCTGAAGGCGCGGCTGTGCCGCCGTGGGGTCGGGCTGCTGCGCGAGTTCTGCTCCGAGCACGGCCTCGCCTATGACGAGTGCGGCAAGGTGCTGATCGCCCTCGACGACGTGGAGGCCGGCCGGCTGGCCGACATCGAGGCGCGGGCGACGGCCAACGGCGTACCCGGCGTCCGACGGCTCGACGCCGACGGCCTGCACGAGGTCGAGCCGCACGTCCGCGGTGTCGCAGGCCTGCACTCGCCGAGCACGGCGATCGCCGACTTCCCCGGTGTCACCCGGGCACTGGCCGAGCAGGTGCGCCACCGGGGCGGCGAGGTCCTGCTGGCCACCGAGGTCACGTCGTTCACCGAGCGCGGCGCCGAGGTGGTGGTCACCGCCGCCGGGCCGGGCGGCGAGCCGTACGACGCGGCGTTCGACCTCGTGGTCGTGTGCGCGGGCCTGCAGTCCGACCGGGTCGCGCGGCTGGCCGGCGACGGCTGGGACCCGCGAATCGTGCCGTTCCGCGGCGAGTACCACCTGCTGCGCCCGGAGCGCCGGGACCTGGTGCGCGGGCTGGTCTACCCGGTACCGGATCCGCGGTACCCCTTCCTCGGTGTGCATGTGACGCCGCGGGTGGACGGCGAGGTGATGATCGGGCCGAACGCCGTGATGGCGCTGGCCCGCGAGGGCTACCGCTGGCGCACCGTGTCGGGGTCCGACCTGCGGGAGGTGCTGGTGAGTCCGGCCTTCCGGAGTTTTGCCCGCCAGCATTGGAGAACGGGCGTGCGCGAGCTGGTTGGCTCGGTCAGCACGCGGTCGTTCGTCGCCGCCGCGCGTCGCTATCTGCCGGAGCTGCGGGCGCGCGACGTGGTGCGCGGTCCGAGCGGCATCCGGGCGCAGGCGCTCGACCCGGACGGCAGCCTGGTCGACGACTTCCGGATCGTCCGCCGCGGTCATGTGGTGGCGGTGCGGAACGCTCCGTCGCCGGCCGCGACCTCGAGCCTGGCGATCGCCGAGCACATCGTCGACACCGCACTCGAGAAGACAGGAGCCCGATGAGTACGTCAGTCCATCTCCGACCCGGGTTGTGGGCGGTCCTCGCCACGCCGTTCACCGGTGCCGATGTCGACGAGGGTTCGCTGGCCCGTGAGGTCGGTGCGTTCCTCGACGCCGGTGCTGTCGGGCTGGTGGCGCTCGGCGTGTTCGGCGAGGCCGCGGCGCTGAGCTCGGACGAGCAGCGCCGCGTCGTCGAGCGGGTCGTCGCCACCGCGCCGGACACACCGCTGGTGGTCGGCCTGTCCGGCCGCACCACGGCGGTCGCGGTCGAACAGGGCGTCGCGGCGACCCGGGCCGCCGGTGCACCGCTCGCGGCGCTGATGGTGCAGGTGAACAGTCCGGACCCCGAGACGCTGGCGACGCATCTGCGGGCGGTGCACGAGGCGACCGGCGCGCCGGTGGTCGTGCAGGACTACCCGGTGGCTTCGGGGGTGTCGGTGATGGCGGACCAGCTGCTGCAGACCCTGGCGCGGTGTCCGTTCGTCGCGGCGGTGAAGTCAGAGGCGCCGCCGACCGCACTGGCGATCAGCCGGCTCACCGCGGGCACCACGGTCCCGGTGTTCGGCGGTCTGGGTGGCGTCGCTCTGGTGGACGAGCTGGCGGCCGGCGCGGCGGGCGCGATGACCGGCTTCAGCCACCCGGAGGCGCTGGCGGCCGTACTCGCAGCATGGCACCAGGGCGGTTTCGAGGGTGCCCGAGCCACCTGGGCGCCGTGGTTGCCGCTGGCGACGTTCGAGGGCCAGCCTCGGGTCGGGCTGGCCCTGCGCAAGGAGCTGCTGCGACGCCGTGGTGTGATCGACGAGTCCGGCGTACGCGCGCCGGCGCCGGGTTTGCCGGCCGAGCTGCTGCCGTTGCTCGCGCAGCACCTGGCCGGAGTACGTGACCACGACACGAGCGTTGGAGAGTGATGGATACCGGACTGCAAGGACGCACCGCCGTCGTACCCGGGTCGACATCGGGCCTCGGGCTCGCCGTCGCTCGGTCGCTGGCGGCCGAAGGGATGAACGTCGTCGTCGCTGGGCGGCGCGGTGAGCTGGTCGAGCAGGTCGCCGCCGAGCTGCCCTCCGCGGTCGGGGTCGAGGTCGACCTGACCGACCCGGCAGCCCCTCGGCTGCTGGTCGACACCGCCGTCGAGCGGTTCGGCCACGTCGACGTGCTGGTGCTGAACGGCGGTGGGCCGCCGCCGGGCACCGCCGCCGAGATGGACGCCGACGCGGTCGAGCGGGCCATCCGGCTGCTGGTGCAGCCGCAGGTGCGGCTGGTCGAGGCCACCCTGCCGGGGATGCGCGAGCGCCGGTGGGGACGGATCGTGGCGATCGGGTCCAGCGGTGTGCATCAGCCGGTCGAACGGCTGGCGCTGTCCAACACCGGGCGCTCAGCGTTGGCCGCGTACCTCAAGACGCTCGCGACCGAGGTGGCGGCCGACGGGGTCACGGTCAACATGGCGCTGCCGGGGCGGATCTCCACCGACCGGGTCGCGTCCCTCGACCAGAGCGCCGCGGAGCGGCTGGGAGTCTCGGCGGACGAGGCGCGCCGCCGATCCGTGGACACGATCCCGGCCGGACGTTACGGCGAGCCGGAGGAGTTCGCCGCACTGGTGACGTTCCTGGCCAGTGCCGGAGCCTCGTTCGTCACAGGTGAGCAGGTGCGCTGCGACGGTGGGATGGTGCGTTCGCTGTGAGCGCACGGTTCGCGACGGTCCGGGTCGACGACCGGGAGCTGCCGGCCGTCGTGTCCGAGCGTGGGGTGGCGCTGGTGGCCGACCTGGTGCCGGACTTCGACGGCGACCTGGTGGCGCTGATCGGCTCCGGTCGCGCCGACGAGGCGGCCAGTGCTGCCGCCGGTGCCGCGATGAGGTTGTTCCGCGACCCCGCGACCGCGGTGTTCGCGCCGCCGTACCGCCGCTGCCGCAAGCTCTGGGGCATCGGACTCAACTACGTCGAGCATGCGAGCGACCTGACCGAGCAGGTGCCCGACGAGCCCGCGTCGTTCCTCAAAGGCGACCACACGATCATCGGACCGGGCGACCCGATCCCGGTGCCGCCGCAGAGCCGGCGGACGACCGCCGAGGCCGAGCTCGGCCTGGTGATCGGCACCGAGTGCTGGAACGTCGAGGAGGAGGATGCGCTCGGCCACGTGTTCGGCGTGTGCGCGCTGCTCGACCAGACCGCGGAGGACATCCTCGAGCGCAACCCGCGGTTCCTCACCCGGTCGAAGAACTTCCCTGGGTTCTTCTCGTTCGGACCCGAGATCGTGCCGACGGCCGATGTCCTCAACGCCGGCGGGGACCTCGCCGACGTGGAGGTCTCGACCGTCATCAACGGCGAGGCGCGGCGGACGAACACCGTCGCGCACATGCGCTACGACCCGGCGTTCCTGGTCAGCTTCCACAGCAAGGTGATGCCGCTGTACCCGGGCGACATCATCTCGACCGGCACGCCGGGCGCCGTGCAGATCCGGCCCGGCGACGTCGTCGAGTGCCGCATCCCGGGCGTCGGAGTGCTGAGCAACCCGGTCGTCGCCGGCACGCTCTGACCTGGCCCAAATCCGACGGCTCAGCGGATCCGGAACGCCGGCTCGCCCTGCGGCGGCTCGACCGTCACGTCGACCGCATCGACCCGCGCGTACGGCGGACCCTCGCGCGCCCAGCTGACCATCCGCTCGACCGCCCGGGGATGGCCTTCGAACACCGCCTCGACCGAGCCGTCGGGACGGTTGCTGACCCAGCCGCCCACCCCGTCGGCCGCGGCCAGCCGACGGCAGGTGTCGCGGAAGAACACGCCCTGCACCAGCCCGTAGACGACCACTCGTCGGCGGGTGACCTCGACGCCAGAGTCCACCCGCCCAGTCTGCGCCAGGCCCGGCTCTTCCCGCTGAGTGTGACGTTTTCGACGCGACACGCCGGCGTGTCTGTCGAGAACGTCACACTCAACGGGTCGGTCACCTCGCGTTGGCTCGGACGGGCAGTCGGCTGGAGTCGCGGACGACCAGGTCGGGCTCGAACACCAGGTGCTGGTGGCGATGGTCGGCGCCCTTGTTGATCTCGTCGAACAGCAGCTCCGCGGCGGCCCGGCCGAGCTGTTCGCGGGGCTGGCGGACGCTGGACAGCGGCACGGCGGCGGCCGCGGCGTACTCGATGTCGTCGTAGCCGACGATCGCGATGTCGGCCGGCACCTGGATGCCGCCCCGGGTCATCTCTTGCAGCAGCCCGAGCGCGACGAGGTCGTTGGCGCAGAACACGCCGGTCGGGCGCCGGCCGACGGCGAGCCGAGAGATCCGCTCTCCCGCGTCTCGGCCGTCCTGCACCGACAGGGACGACGTCTCGATCGTGAGCAGGTCGGTGGGCGTGCCCGCGACGGCCTCCGACGCGCCCGCCAGCCGGTCGGACACCTGGGGGAGGGACATCGACCCGCCGACGAACGCGATCCGCTGGTGGCCGGTGGCGACCAGGTGCTCGACCGCCAGCCGGCTGCCGAGGACGTCGTCGACGGCCACCGAGCAGCGGCCGGCCAGTGGTGAGCCGCGGTCGACGAGGACCAGCGGGATGCCACGATGCACCAGCTGGTCGAGCCGGGCGCTACCCGTGTCGACCGGGGTGATCAGTACGCCGCGTACGCGTTGCTCCTCGAGGTGCGCAAGATGGCGGGTCTCGCGACCGAGGTCCGCCGCACTGTTGCACAACGTGACCACCATGTCGTTGGCGTCGGCCACGTCCTCGGCACCGCGGGCGATGTCGGTGAAGAACGGGTTGGCCACGTCGAGAACCACCAGCCCGATGGTCCGGCTGCGGCCGGCGCGCAACGCCCGGGCCGACTCGTTGCGGACGAACCCGAGGGCGTCGATGCTGGCGACCACCCGCTGCCGGGTCGGCTCCGCGACCAGCTCCGGCCGGTTCAGCACGTTGCTCACCGTGCCGACCGACACCCCGGCGTGCCGGGCGACCTCCTTGATGCTGGTCGTGACCACGGAACCTCTCTCGCTCGGATGTCCGCTCACCCTAGACCGGTGCCGCCGTGTCGTCCCCGCTCCTCGCGCCGAGGTTGCGTGTATGTTCGCCGGTGGCCAGGATCGGCGGCATGATCGGACGCCTGCACCACGTCGTGCTCGACTGCCCCGACCCGGCTGCGTTGGCTGCGTTCTACTCCGAGCTGCTTGCGATGCCGGTCACCTACACCTCAGCGGACTGGGTCGTGGTCGCGGCCGACGACACCACCTCTGGGCTGGCGTTCCAGCTGGCCCCGGACCACGTACCCCCGAGCTGGCCCGACCCCGCGCATCCGCAGCAGTTCCACCTCGACGTGATGGTCGACGACGTCGACGTGGCCGAGCCGCTGGTCCTCGCGCTGGGTGCCCGGCTGCTGCGCCGAGAGGTCGGGGTGTCACGCGTGTTCGCCGACCCCGCCGGGCACCCGTTCTGCCTTGTCACCCGGCCGGGCTGGGCGCCGCCGGTCGGCACGCGTTGACTGACCGGTCTCAGTCCTCGTCGGCGAACGCCAGCTTCTCGGTCGTGGTCGGCCGGCCGCGCAGGCGGGCGATGAGACGCGGCAGGTACGGCAACAGCAGCGCGGCGACGGCCAGCGTGAGGATGACCGCCGACAGCGGCCGGGTGACGAACACCGACGGGTCGCCGTTGGAGATGGTCAGGGCGGTGCGCAGCTGCTTCTCCAGCTCCGGCCCGAGGATCGCGCCGAGGATCGCGGGTGCGATGGGGAAGTCGAGCTGCCGCATGAAGAAGCCGATCACGCCGATCACGTACGCGATCAGGACGTCGTTGATGTTGCCGGACAAGGAGTAGACGCCGAGCGTCGCGAACACCAGGATCGCCGCGTAGAGCACCGGCCGGGGGATCTGCAGCACCTTCACCCACAGCCGGATCAGCGGAAGGTTGAGCACCAGCAGCAGCAGGTTGCCGATGTACAGCGACGCGATCAGCGCCCAGACCAGGTCCGACGAGCTCTCGAACAGCTGCGGGCCGGGCTGCAGGTTGAAGATCTGGAACGCGGCGAGCAGGACGGCTGCCGTGGCCGAGGTCGGCAGGCCGAGCGTCAGCAGCGGCACGAGTACGCCGGAGAAGGACGCGTTGTTGGCGGCCTCCGGGCCGGCGACCCCCTCGATCGCGCCCTTGCCGAACTCCTTGCGGCCACGGGAACGGCGTTTCTCGTACGTGTAGGACAAGAACGTCGGCAGCTCGGCGCCACCCGACGGCAGCACACCGAACGGGAACCCGAAGCCGGCGCCGCGCAGCCACGGCCCCCAGGAGCGGCGCCACTCTTCTCTGTTCAACCACAGGAAACCACCGTGCGGCGGCTCGAGCGGGGAGACCTGGCCGGGACGGGTGCGGCCCTTGACGAGGACGTGCAGCGTCTCCCCGATCGCGAACAGCCCGATGATCAAGATGACGTCGTTGATGCCGTCGAACAGCAGCGGTTGGTCGAGGGTGAAGCGCGCCTGGCCGGACAGCGTGTCGAGCCCGACCAGGCCGATGGCGACGCCGAACAGCAGCGACAGCAGGCCGCGGGTGAGGGACGTGCCGACGAGGGCGGTCACCGTCACCAGCGCGAGGATCATCAGGGCGAAGTAGTCGGTGGCCTGGAACTTCACGGCGAGGCTGCCCAACGGCTGCGCGACGAACGTGAGCAGGATGGTCGAGATGGTGCCGGCGACGAACGAGCCGATGGCGGCGGTGGCGAGCGCCGACCTGGCTCGTCCGCGCTTGGCCATCTCGTGGCCCTCGATGGCGGTCGCGACCGAGGCGGACTCGCCCGGTGTGTTGAGCAGGATGGACGTGGTCGACCCGCCGTACATGGCGCCGTAGTAGATGCCCGCGAACATGATGAACGCGCCGATCGGGTCCTCGAAGTTGAACGTCACCGGCAGCAGCAGGGCGATCGTGACGGCCGGGCCGATGCCCGGGAGCACGCCGACCAGCGTGCCGAGGGTGACGCCGAGGGCCGCGAAGAACAGGTTCGCCGGGGACAGCACGGTGGCGAAGCCGTTCAGCAGGTCGACGAAGAGGTTCACAGCACCATCCCGCCGTCGGGCAGGTGGATGCCGAGCGCCCGGGTGAACGCGAAGTAGACCGCGAGGGTGAGGAGTACGGCGATGAGTACGTCTCGCCGGATGCTGCGGCTGCCGAGGACGCGCGCCGCGGCGAGGAAGAACAGCGCGGTCGCGAAGAGGTATCCGATCGGCTCCAACAGGTAGGCGTAGACGACGAGCACGACGACGAGCACCGCCACCGCGCCGAGCCGGGCACCGGGCTCGTGGCCGTGCATCGGCCGCCGCCGAGTGAACGCGGTCACCTGCTGGGCCAGGTAGACGGTGCTCAAGCCGATCCAGGCGAGCGCGAGCACCAACGGAAGGAACCGCGGGCCGCTCGGCGACCAGCCTTCACCTGGGATGGCCCGGGCCTGGAACAGCATCAGGAGGCCGAACCCGATCAGGACCAGGCCAACCACCAGCGGTCCCACGTGGGGACCACCGGTGATGGGCTGAGCAGTCGGGTCCTCGACCGGTCCGGCGGTGACCGGCTCACTCACAAGCCGAGCTCCTCCATCAGCCCGCTGATCCGCTCGGTCTCCTCGTCGATGTAGGCCTTGGCCTCGTCACCGGTCCGGTAGAAGTCGGTCCAGCCCTGCTCCTCGAGAACGGCTTTCCAACCCTCCGACTCGTGGAGGGTGTCGACCATCTCGATGATCGCGTCGCGCTCGCCGTCGGAGATGTCCGGCGGTGCCACGACCGCGCGCCAGTTGGCGAAGTCGACGTCGTACCCCTCGTCCTTGAGGGTGGGTGCGGGCTTGCCGGCCACCTCGATCTCGTCGGTCGTGCTGATCGCGAGCAGGCGCATCTTGCCGGACTCGATGTGCGGCTCGAACTCGCTCAGCCCGGACACGCCGACGGCGACGTCACCGGAGAGGATGCCTGCGGTGGCCTCTCCGCCGCCGGAGTATCCGACGTACTTGAGGTCGGCCGGCTCGGCGCCCGCGGCCTGGACCAGCTGGCCGGCGACGAGGTGGTCCGACCCGCCGGCGCTACCGCCGCCGAACGTCACCGACTTGGGGTCCTTCTCGTACGCCGCGACGACGTCGGCGATGCTCTGGTACGGCGAGTCGGCGGGGACCACGAACGCCTCGGACTCCGCGGTCAGCGTCGCGATCGGCGTCGCGGCGTTCAGCTGGACGGGGGAGTTGGCCTGCTCGAGCGCCCCGATCATCACCAGCCCGGTGATCATCAGCTCGTGCGCGTTGCCCTTCTCACGGGAGGTGAGCTGCGACAGGCCGGTGGCGCCACCGCCGCCCTCGACGTTGACGACCTCGACCGGCTCGCTGCTGATGTCCTCGTCCTGCAGGACCTTCTGCATGTTGCGACCGGTGAGGTCCCAGCCACCGCCGGCGGCGGCGGGCACCATGATCTCGATCGTCTCGGACGGGTAGTCGGTGGTCTCGCCACCGCCACCGCCGTCGCTGCTCTGCTCGCAGCCGGCGGCTGCGACGACCAGGGCCAGGCCGGTCGTGACGACCACGGACCGGCGAAGGGTTTGCGGGGATGACGTACGCATCGGGTTCCTCCAGGACGGGTACGGGCTGCGGCCGACGCTAGCGGATTCGACCACCGGTGCGGCTCACCCCGGGACGCGGCACGAGTAACGATCTGTGTCAACACGGGGACGTCACGTAACCGTCACTCGGAGGTCGGCCCGACGTCACTGACCGGGCACCCCGGTTCACGAGCCTGAGGTGACCGATCAACGACGAAGGAGTCT
Source organism: Nocardioidaceae bacterium (assembly GCA_050699035.1). Lineage (GTDB taxonomy): Bacteria > Actinomycetota > Actinomycetes > Propionibacteriales > Nocardioidaceae > WHTB01. Next base: position 17,353 of record JBOHDE010000062.1, read on the forward strand.
CGCCATGACTGCGCTCCGACGCGCCATGACCGTCCTCGTTCTGACCGTGGCCACCATCGGATTCCCCACCACCCTCGCGGACGCGGCCGCTCGCCGAGTCCCTGTCGACGTCGCGCATCGCGGCTCGTCCGGCTCGGCGCCGGAGAACACCGTCGCCGCGGTCGAGCTCGCCGTCGCCCAGCACGCCAGCTTCGTCGAGGTCGACGTCCAACGATCGGCCGACGGCGCGCTGGTGATCATGCACGACGTGACCCTGGAACGCACCACCGATGCCGAGGTGTTGTTCCCCGACCGCGCGCCGTGGCGGGTCGGCGACTTCACCCTCGCCGAGCTGCGCCGGCTCGATGCCGGTTCCTGGTTCTCCGACGTCTTCGCCGGCGAGCCGGTGCCGACCTTGCGGGAGGTCGTCGAGGCACTGGGAGGACGTACGGGATTCCTGCTCGAGCTGAAGAGTCCCGAGCTCTACCCCGGCATCGAGAACGAGATCATCAAGGAGCTGGCCGCGATCCCCGGCTACCTGCGCGGAGCCCTGCAGGCCGACCGGTTCGTCGTGCAGTCCTTCGACCACGACTCGATGCGGACGTACCACGACCTCGCGCCAGAGGTGCCGATCGGGCTGCTGTACGGCGTCCGGCCGACCGACGCGGAGCTGGTCGCGGCCAGCGAATGGGTGCAGCAGATCAACCCGAGCTACCGGGTGACCGACCAGGCGCTCGTCGAGCGGGTGCACGAGCTGGGCCTGACGATCAGTGTCTACACGCTCAACACCGGCCGGCTGATGCGCGAGTTCGTCAGCCTCGGGGTGGACGGCATCATCACCGACTACCCGGCGGTGCTGCGCGACATCCTGAGCAGTCGCGGCTGACGTCCCGTACACCGTCCCAGTCCTTGTGGTCGCCGTTGATTTCGCCGCGGGAGGTCCGCGAGGGTGGCTCGTCATGGATCCGATGAGTCCTGCCTATGACACTGGACCGCTGTTGGCGATCGCTGCGGCCGCGGTCGCCCTCCTGCTGCTGCTGATCATCAAGCTCAAGCTGCACGCG
>JBOHDE010000063.1:0-18377 GCA_050699035.1 Nocardioidaceae bacterium
GGTTCGACGACCAGGTCCTCACCCGCGGCCCGTACTTCTTCGCGGACCTCGACGGCATCGCCGAGGCCGAGGAGCAAGCCGCCGTCGACGCTGGCCAGATCCAGCCGAACGGCATCCGCTACGTCGGCCGCTCGACGGCCTGACCCGACAGCCGGGCGGCGGTCAGAGGGCGGCGACCAGTTTGTCGGCGGCGGTGTAGGGGTCGGTCTCGCCTTGCAGGACGCCGTCGGCAAGCGCGTCGAGCTCCGCGCGGCCGTGCAGGTCGCCGAGCCGCGCCCGCAGCGCTGTGACCGCGATCGACTCGATCTCGTCGCGGGCCCGGCGCCGGCGCCGTACCTCGAGCTCGCCCGACGACTGCATCCAGCCGCGGTGCTCGTCGATCGCGGCCACCACGTCGTCGACGCCGTCGCCGGTCTGCGCGACGGTCTTGTGGATCGGTGGCCGCCAGTCGCCCTCGGCCCGCTCCGCCAGCAGCAGCATGGCGCGCAGGTCACGCGCGACCTGCGCCGCGCCGTCCCGGTCGGCCTTGTTGACGACATAGATGTCGCCGATCTCGAGGATGCCGGCCTTGGCCGCCTGGATGCCGTCGCCCATCCCCGGTGCCAGCAGCACCAGCGTGGTGTCGGCGAGTCCGGCCACCTCCACCTCGGACTGGCCGACTCCGACGGTCTCCACGAGTACGACGTCGCAGCCGGCGGCATCGAGGACACGCACCGCCTGCGGCGTCGCCCACGACAGGCCGCCAAGGTGGCCGCGACTGGACATCGACCGGATGTAGACCTCCGGGTCGTTGGCGTGGTCTTGCATGCGGACCCGGTCGCCGAGCAGGGCACCACCGGAGAACGGCGAGGAGGGGTCGACCGCGAGCACGCCCACCCGCTTGCCTGTCTTGCGCAGCGCGCCCACCAGCACCGAGGTGGACGTCGACTTGCCGACGCCCGGCGACCCGGTGATGCCCACGATCTGTGCGTTGCCGGCGTGCGGCACCAGCTTCGCGGTCACCTCGCGGAGCAGTGGCGAGGCGTCCTCGACCAGGGAGATCAGCCGGGCGACGGCCCGGGCCTCACCCGCGCGGGCACGCTCGACCATCTGGTCGACGGACGCGCCCCGCAGGCCCGAACGTCGACCGGCCGCCGCCGTCGTCACTTCGCCGGGACGCGGACGATCAGGGCGTCACCCTGCCCGCCACCGCCGCACAGGGCGGCGGCACCGACGCCCCCGCCCCGCCGCTGCAGCTCGAGCGCGAGGTGCAGCACGATCCGCGCACCGGACATCCCGATCGGGTGGCCGAGCGCGATCGCGCCGCCGTTGACGTTGACCTGGTCGTCGGACAGACCGAGCTCTCGCGCGCTGGCGATGCCGACCGCGGCGAACGCCTCGTTGATCTCGACCAGGTCGAGGTCGGCGGGGGCGATGCCCTCCTTCTCGCAGGCCTTGGCGATCGCGTTGGCCGGCTGGCTCTGCAGGGTCGAGTCGGGCCCGGCGACCTGACCGCTCGCGCCGATCTCGGCCAGCCAGCCGAGCCCGAGCTCCTCGGCCTTGGCCTTGCTCATCACGACCACGGCGCAGCCGCCGTCGGAGATCTGCGACGCCGAGCCGGCGGTGATCGTGCCGTCCTTGGCGAACGCGGGACGCAGCTTGCCCAGCGTCTCCGCGCTGGTGTCGCCGCGGATGCCCTCGTCGGCGCCGACGACGACCGGGTCGCCCTTGCGCTGCGGCACCTCAACGGGTACGACCTCGTCGTCGAAGACGCCGTTCTTCCAGGCCTCGGCGGCTCGCTGGTGCGACCGGGCGGAGAACGCGTCCTGCTCCTCGCGGGACAACTTCAGACCGTCGGCGTTGCAGGTCTCGGTGAGTGCGCCCATCGCCTGGTCGGTGAAGGCGTCCCACAGGCCGTCGTACGCCATGTGGTCCTGCATCGTGACATCGCCGTACTTGAAGCCCTCGCGGGACTTCGCCAGCAGATGCGGCGCGTTGGTCATCGACTCCTGACCACCGGCGACCACGATCTCGCACTCACCGGCCCGGATCAGCTGGTCGGCCAGCGCGATCGCGTTGACGCCGGACAGGCAGACCTTGTTGATGGTGAGCGCGGGCACGGTCATCGGGATGCCCGCCTGCTGAGCGGCCTGACGGGCGGGGATCTGGCCGGCGCCGGCCTGCAGCACCTGGCCCATGATCACGTAGTCGACCTGGTCGGGGTTGACGCCTGCCTTGTCCAGCGCGCCCTTGATCGCGAACCCACCGAGGTCGGCACCGGAGAATCCCTTCAGCCCGCCGAGCAGGCGACCGATGGGGGTGCGCGCCCCCGCGATGATGACGGATCCAGTCATGAGTCCTCCAGCGATGTCGATGTCTCGCACGATACCTACGCGGACCGGCCGGGCCGAGGCCGGCATCTCGGCAAACGGTGTCGGACCGGTCACATCGACTCGCCCCGTCCTGCGGTCACACGTCACGATGTGGCACATGGTTCCCGAGCAGCTGGTGACCGCCATCGACCACGTCGGCGTCGCCGTACCCGATCTCGACGAGGCGATCGCGTTCTACGCCGCGACGTTCGGGCTCGAGGTCGTGCACCAGGAGACCAACGAGGAGCAGGGGGTACGGGAGGCCATGCTCGCCGTCGGCGACTCCGGCTCCTGCATCCAGCTGCTGGCCCCGTTGACGCCGGAGTCGACGATCGCCACCTTCCTCGAGCGCTCCGGCCCGGGCATCCAGCAGCTCGCCTACCGGGTGACCGACGTCGACGCGGTGTGCGCCACCTTGCGCAGCCGGGGGTTGCGGCTGCTGTACGACGAGCCGCGGCGAGGCACCGCCGGCTCCCGGGTCAACTTCGTGCATCCGAAGGACGCCGGTGGGATCCTGGTGGAGCTGGTCGAGCCCGCGGTTGGATAGGTCACAGACTGCTGCGCCGGTTGCTACCTGCGGGTAGATTCCGACCCCACTCGACCGACCGCAGCACTTGGAGGACCGATGCAGCAGATCCTCGACGCCATCGTGTCGGGCACCGCGACCAGCGAGGACTTCGCCGCCGTAGCCGTGCCCGAGTCGTACCGCGGCGTCGTCGTCCGCAAGGACGAGGTCGACCTGTTCGACGGCCTGGACTCGCGCGACAAGGACCCACGCAAGAGCTTGCACGTCCAGGACGTCGCGACCCCCGAGCTCGGACCCGGCGAGGCGCTGGTCGCGGTGATGGCCAGCGCGATCAACTACAACACGGTTTGGACCAGCATCTTCGAACCGGTGTCGACGTTCGGTTTCCTCGAGCGGTACGGCCGGATGTCCCCGCTCTCGGCCCGGCACGACCTGCCGTACCACGTGGTCGGCTCCGACCTGTCCGGCGTCGTCCTTCGCACCGGTCCGGGCGTGCACACGTGGAAGCCAGGCGCCGAGGTGGTGGCGCACTGCCTCTCGGTCGAGCTGGAGAGCCCGGACGGCCACAACGACACGATGCTCGACCCGGAGCAGCGGATCTGGGGGTTCGAGACGAACTTCGGCGGCCTCGCCGAGCTGGCGCTGGTGAAGAGCAACCAGCTGATGCCGAAGCCCGCGCACCTGACCTGGGAGGAGGCCGCGAGCCCTGGGCTGGTCAACTCGACGGCCTACCGCCAGCTGGTCTCACGCAACGGCGCCGACATGAAACAGGGCGACGTAGTGCTGATCTGGGGAGCCTCCGGCGGCCTCGGCTCGTACGCCACCCAGTTCGCCCTGAACGGCGGCGCCATCCCGATTTGCGTGGTCAGCTCGGCGGAGAAGGCCGAGATCTGTCGCTCGATGGGCGCGGAGCTGATCATCGACCGGCGCGCGGAGGGGTACCAGTTCTGGTCGGACGAGCACACCCAGGACCAAAAGGAGTGGCGTCGGCTCGGGGCCAAGATTCGTGAGCTGACCGGTGGCGAGGACCCGGACATCGTCTTCGAGCACCCCGGGCGGGAGACGTTCGGCGCGAGCACGTTCGTCGCCCGCAAGGGCGGCACGATCGTCACCTGCGCGTCCACCAGTGGCTTCATGCACGAGTACGACAACCGCTATCTCTGGATGAACCTCAAACGGATCATCGGGTCACACTTTGCCAACTACCGGGAGGCGTACGAGGCCAACCGACTTGTCGCGAAGGGGCTGATTCACCCGACGCTGTCCAAGACGTACGCGATGGACGACGTCGGCCAGGCCGCGTACGAGGTCCACCGCAACCTGCATCAGGGCAAGGTGGGAGTACTCTGCTTGGCACCAGAGGTTGCTCTTGGCGTTCGAGACGCCTCGCTGCGTGAGAAGCACCTAGACGCGATCACCCGCTTCCGTGGATCCTAGGACCTCGGGGCCAATCTCTTTTGAGGTGGAGAAACGAATGACTGACGAGCAGGGACTGTCCATCTTCGGCACCGGGCCATCCCCCGACTCATCAGGCGCCACCTTCCCGATGTCGCGACGAGGCGGCTACGACCGCACCGCAGTCGACGACTTCGTGAAAGCGAACGAGAAGGGTCGGCGCGAGGCGAACGAGGTACTGCAACGCTCCGAGCAGCGGATCGCCGCGCTCGAGGCCGAGCTCAACATGCTCCGCAAACGGCTCGACGAGGCCGGCCAACCCTCGTACTCCGGGCTCGGTGGGCGTGCGTCGGAGATGCTTCGGCTTGCCGAGGAACAGGCCGACGAGGTACTCGGGGCCGCCCGTCGCGATGCCGATGCCGTCCGGGCGCAGGCGGTCGCCGACGCCAAGACCGTGCGCGACAACGCGGAGTCCGAGGCCAACGACATCCGCAGCGTCCAGCTGAGTGAGGCCGACGAGATTCGCGAGACGGCGATGCTCGACGCCGAGCAGATCCGCAACCACGCCAAGGCCGAGGCCGCCGACCTGGCCTCCGCCGCCCAGCGCGAGGCGGACCAGGTGCGGCTCGCCGCACAGCAGGAGTCCAGCGCCCTGCAGACCTCGGCCCAGCGCGACGCCGAGAGTGCCCGCGCGGCTGCCGACCGTGAGGTGCAGGAGGCGCGTCGCACCCTGGCGGTCGAGCGCGAGCGGCTCACCAAGGAGGCCGCCGAGCGGCACAGCCTCGCGATCGACGAGACCAAGCGCCTGCTGACCGATGCCGAGGAGCGGGCGCTGGCCGCCGAGAACCGCGTCACCGAGGCGACCACCCTGGCTCGCCGGCAGCGCGACGAGGCGACGGCTGAGAGCGAGCGCCTGGTCAGCCGAGCCCGCCGCGACGCCGACCAGCTGCTGGGCAACGCCCGCCAGCAGGCCGAGCAGCTCTCCGCGAACGCCAAGTCCGAGGCCGAGGGCCGCATCGAGACGACCAGCAAGGAGCTCAACGACCTCCAGCGCAAGCGCGACCACATCATCGGCCAGCTGTCCGGCCTGAGTGATGTCGTCTCCCAGTTCACCGGGATCGGCGGCGTCGGTTCGACGATCAAGCAGCCCGCCGCTGCGAAGTCGGCCCCGTCGAAGTCGGCCGACCAGAAGCCGACGAAGAAGTCCGACGAGGACGAGTCGACGAGCGACCAGACGACGGCGCAGCCGTCGGTCAAGTCCGACACCGGCAGGGCCTGAGCCAGCTGCTCGGGTCCAGGTCATAGGCTCAGCCGCAAGGAGGGCCGATGACAGAGCCTGAGACCGACGAGGGTCCCGACCAGGCGGCAGCTGCCGCCAGCGCGCCCGACCGCCCGGCGGAGACGCTGCACGACTACCCGCCCCCGGGCAACGGGCTCGATCTCGGCGAGCCGGGAAGTCCGATCGGGCAGCACTCGCCGTTCTACATCGGGTTCTTCGGGGCGGTCGGCGTCTTGGTCGCGCTGGCGCTGCAGCAGCTCCTCGCCGCGGCCTCCTCGGTCATCTTGCTGGTCGTGGTCGCGCTGTTCCTCGCGGTCGGCCTCAACCCGGCCGTCGAGTGGCTGATGAAGCAAGGACTACGCCGGGGGCTGTCCGTACTCGCGGTGTTCGGCGCCTTGGTGGTCGTCATCACGCTGTTCGGGTTAGCGCTGGTGCCGGTGATCAGCGAACAGGTCGCGGCGATGATCGAGGCCGCACCCGACCTGATCCGTGAGCTCCAGCAGACTCAGTGGATCCGCGAGCTCGACGCCCGCTTCGACGTGCTCGACAAGGTCAGCGAGGAAGTCCAGTCCGGCGACATCGGCACCCAGATCGCCGGTGGCGCGCTCGGTCTCGGCCTCGCCGTCGTCGGTGCGCTGATCAACATCTTCTTCGTGTCGGTGCTGACGCTGTACTTCCTCAGCTCGCTGCCGCGGATCAAGCGCTCGATGTACTCCGTCGTCCCGGCGTCGCGGCGCGAGCGGGTCTCCCGGCTCGGCGACGCGATCTTGCGGCAGGTCGGTAGCTACGTCAGCGGTGCGTTCGTCGTGGCGCTCACCGCCGGGGTGACGGCGCTGGTCTTCCTGATCGTGGTTGGGCTCAGCGAGTACGCCGTCGCGCTGGCGTTCGTCGTGATGCTGCTCGACCTGATCCCGATGATCGGCGCGACCATCGCAATGGTGGTCGTGTCCTTGATCGCGCTCGCGGTCGACCCCAAGATCGGCCTCGCCTGCGCGATCTTCTTCCTCGTCTACCAGCAGGTCGAGAACTACCTGATCTACCCGCGGGTGATGTCGAACTCCGTCAACGTGCCGGGACCGGTCGTGGTCATCGCCGTCCTCGCCGGTGGCACCCTGCTCGGCGTCATCGGCGCCCTGCTCGCCATCCCGGCAGCGGCCGCGATCCTGCTGCTCTTGCGCGAGGTGTTGATCCGCCGCCAAGACGCCCGCTAGCGCACGGTCCGACCCCCACCTCCTTCGCACCGAGGTTGCGCGTATGTGCTTACGCGTGGGCGCCGGCCCCTCCCGAGTATCAGCCCGCCGGCGCCCACTGGTGAGCGCCGGCGAGGCTGGGGAAACTTGTGCACGCCAGAGGGTAGGAATGTCTCCCCAGCGACCCGAGTGTTCGCACCCATGGCGTGCCGAAGGCCGCCCACTGTCGACGAGAGTGTTCGGGGGCTGGCGCTGCCCGGCGACCGCCGCGCTTTCTTCGCACCGAGGTTGCGCGTATGTGCTTACGCGCGGGCGCCGGACCCTGCTCGTCAAGGATTGCCCAATTGGGCAATTTTCCACCCGGTCCCGGCCGGAGCGAGGTCGAATTTTGCCCAATTGGGCAATTCTCGACGTGCTCCCGGCCCGCGCAGTTGCGCGTCTGTGTGTCAGAGGGAGCTGACGAACTGGCGTACGAGCGGGTTGAACCGCTCCGGTGCCTCGACGGCGCTGAGATGTCCCACGCCCTCGACGACCTCCAGGCGGCCCTGCGGCAGCGCGTCCACCATCGCCTCCGACTCGGACACCGGCGTCAGTGCGTCCTCGGCGCCGACGGCGACCAGCGCTGGTACGTCAGCGGCCCGCAGCGTGTCGAACGAGTCGGGCCGAGCCGCCATCGCCCGCTGCGCCCAGGCGGCCGCGGCCGGGTCGGCCGACTCCACCAGCGACCGTACCTGCGCGACGACCGCGGGACGGTCGCGCTTGGTCGTGTCACCGAGCAAGCCGGGCAGCACCTCCTCGACCAGCACGTCGGCGCTCTTGCGCGCATCCAGCAACGATGCCACCCGCTCGCGGTTGGCCCGTGCCGCCTCCGCGTCGGCCGATGCCTTCGTGTCGGCGAGGACGAGCGCGGCGACACATTCCGGCCGGCGCCGCAGGATCTCCATCGCGACGTACCCACCCATCGACAGCCCGCCGAGCACGACGCGGGAGAGCCCGCGGTCGTCGAGGGCGGCGAGCACGCTGTCGGCCAGCACACCGAGGCCGGGGGCCTCGGTGCTGACCGGTGCTCCACCGAAACCCGGGAGGTCCGGGGTGATCGGGTCGAGCTCGCTTTGCGCCGCCCACATCGCGCTCGACAACGGAAACGCGTGCAGCAGCACCACCGGCAGCTCGGTCATGTCAGTCCCTCTCAGGTTGGGCCACGGGTACGTCGGAGAAGGCCGCGACCGTGCGATCGGCGTACGCGGAGGAGTCGGCCTGCTGCATCGGGCCGTCCCACTCGGTCGGCAGCGGCGCGCGGTCCGGCGCGAGCCGCTCGACGATCAGGTCGAGGGCGGTCTCGGCGGCGCCCACCCACAGGTGCTTCGCACCGTCGACCCCGATCACCTCGGCCTGCGGCACCCGGGCGAACCGCTCCCGGGCCGCCGGGGGCTGCAGGTAGTCGTCGTGCTCCGGCACCATCGCGACCAGCGGTTTGCCGGACGCTGCCCACCGGTCGAGGTCCTCGTCGGTGGTGAACTTCAGCGGCGGTGACATCAGGAACGCTCCGCTGACGCCGGGGTCGCAGCCGTGCATCAGGGCGAGGTCGGTGCCGAACGACCAGCCGAGCAGCCAGAGGTTGGGCAGGTCGGCGAACTCGGCGTACTCGATCGCCGCCGCGACGTCGAAACGCTCGCCCTTGCCGGCGTCGAACGCGCCCTCGCTGGTGCCCTGCTCGCTGGACGTGCCGCGGGTGTTGAAGCGCAGCACCGCGAGGTCGGCCAGCGCGGGCAGCCGGTACGCCGCCTTGCGGAACACGTGGCTGTCCATCATGCCGCCGTGGGTCGGCAACGGGTGCAGGCAGACCAGCGTGGCCACCGGGTCGGCCGACTCCGGCAGCGCGAGCTCCCCGACCAGCGAGAGCCCGTCGGCCGTCGTCAGCGTGAGGGCCTCGCGGCGGGCGGGAAGGACGGAGTTGGCTCTGATCGCAGGCATCCCGGCCAGCCTAGCCAGCACGGTGTCGAACGGACCTTCGCGGGGCGGGGATCCGTGGGCGTTTGCGGCGTACTGAACCGACGGGCCCCCCTGCGTCCAATCACCGACGTCCACCGTTGGAGGAGATCCGATGTCCAGTGGTCGCATTCCGGTTCTCGTTCTGCTCACCGCCAGTCTCGTGGTATCGGTGTCTGCCTGCGGACAATCGCGTCAGTCTCCAGCCGATGAGCCCAAAGCAGCGACCAGCATGCGTGCAGGCTCAGCGGCAGCGGATGCCGGGCGCGTGCCGGCAAACGTCAATCGGCTACTCCCCATGGCGAGTCTGTCTGCGTGGCTTTCATGGGGCGACGTTGCAGTCGTCGCGACAGTGGTCGCCGAGGCCAAAGTTGAGGCGAATGAGGAACATGAGGGACCAGATTTTCGGGTCAGCCGCGACCTGAGCCTGGCAGTAGTCGAGGTGCCATGGACCTTCCCTGGCGACAGTCAGAGCATCAAGCCGACCGACGCCATCACGGTGCGGGATGCAGGCTGGTGGAGCGGCGACGGTCACCTCACTCCACTGCAGATCGATGGTTCCGTCCGGCTTGAAGTCGGTAATGAGTACTTTCTCGTCCTCACTCGGCGAGAAGTTGGTGGACCATGGTCGATGGTCGTGCCAGAGTCCGCCGTCAAAGTTGCCGATGGCGGGCTCGTTGCAGATCCACAACTCCAGGGCAGCGTCCCCGGAGCAGCTGCGCTTGACGGTGTGCCGGTGGGTGGGCTTCACGACAGTCTCGCTTCGGTTCAGCTAGACCAAGCGGTCGTGCAGCTCCATGACTTGCCGCCTCGGGAGCGGGTCCGCCAACTGGCCACAGCGGCGAAGTAACGATCCGCACCACCGACCGGGCGAAGGGCGCGGCTACCTCAAGGGCGAGGATGGCGTCGCTCGCGGGCGCGCCAGCACCCGGTGTGCCAGTGCCGCCGCTCCTCGAGACCGCTCTCCGCGAACACGCCAGGCTCGGCCGGCCACGCCACGACGTGCGGCGTCGCCATCGCGATCAGGTGGTCGCAGCCGGGGCAGCGGTAGTGCTTGGTCGCGGCGGCACCGGTCACCTGGCGTACGACCCACTCCTCCCCCGACCACACCTCCACGACCTGCCGGTCGGCCGGCGACGCCGACCGAGGCGGCCGTTGCTCTCGGCGCCGGGACACCGTCAGGCCGTCGAGTAGTCGCGGAAGCCTCGGCCGGTCTTGCGCCCGAGATAGCCCGCGGTCACCAGATGCTCCAGCAACGGGGCAGGCGCGAAGCCAGGCTCGCGGAACTCCAGGTAGAGCTCGCGCTGGATGGCCAGCGAGACGTCGTTGCCGACCACGTCGAGCAGCTCGAACGGTCCCATCGGCAGCGCACAGCCCTTCTTCATCGCGGTGTCGATGTCGTCGGCGGTGGCGTAGTGCGCCTCGAGCATCCCCACCGCGTCGTTGAGGTACGGGAAGAGCAGGGCGTTGACGATGAAACCGGAACGGTCGCTGCAAGACACCGCCACCTTGCCGAGCTCGCCACATAGCGCCCGCACCGTCTCCGCGACCTCGTCGCCGGTCGAGACGGTCGAGACGACCTCGACCAGCTGCATGATCGGCGCCGGGTTGAAGAAGTGCATGCCGACCACGTCGCCGGGCCGTTTGGTCACCCGCGCGCACTCGATCACCGGCAGCGACGACGTCGTGGTGGCCAAGATCGCGCCGGGCTTGCAGATCTCGTCGAGGTTCTCGAACAGCGTCTGCTTGACGTGCAGGTCCTCGGCGATCGCCTCGACCACGAGGTCGACCTGGCTGAGGTCGTCCAGGCTGGTCGACCCGGTCAGCCTGCCGACCGCCGCATCGCGGGCGGGCTGATGGAGCTTGCCCCGCTGCACGGCCTTGTCGAGTGAGCGCTCGATCCGAGAACGCACCGCGTCGACCTTGTCCTGGCTGCGGCCGACGTACGTGACGTCATACCCCGCCTTCGCGAACACCTCGACGATGCCGGTGGCCATCGTGCCGGTGCCGACGACACCGACGGCGCTGACCGGCCGCCGTAGCTGGGGCGCGTCGTCGGCCGAGGGCGTGTGCGCGTCGTCGACCACGATCGGGGAGTCGGCCTCCTCGTAGGTGTAGAAGCCGCGACCGGTCTTGCGGCCGAGCAGGCCGGCGGTGACCATCTGCTTGAGCATCGGCGACGGCGCGTGTAGCCGGTCGCGGCCCTGCCGGTACATCGTGTCGAGGATCTCGTACGCGGTGTCGAGGCCGATCAGGTCGAGCAGCGCGAGCGGTCCCATCGGGTAGCCGCAGCCGAACCGCATCGCGGCGTCGATGTCCTCGCGGGTCGCATAGCGGCCGTCGTACATCGAGACCGCGTGGTTGAGGTAGCCGAACAGCAGGGCGTTGGCAATGAAGCCCGCCTTGTCGCCACAGGTCACCGGGCTCTTGCCCAGCGCCGCCGCGAGCGTGAGCGCGTCGGACACGACGTCGGGCTCGGTCACGACCGTCCGGATGACCTCGACGAACTGCTGCACCGGCGCCGGGTTGAAGAAGTGCATGCCGACGACCCGGCCGGGGTTGGAGGTCGCGGCCGAGATCTCGGTGACCGACAACGACGACGTGTTGGTCGCGAGCACCGCGTCGGGCCGCACGATCGTGTCGAGCTGCTGGAAGATCTCCCGCTTCAGCGCGAGCTTCTCGACCACCGCCTCGACCACGAGGTCGCAGTCCTTCACGTCGGTCAGCGCCGTGGTGAAGGAGATCTTGCCGAAGATGTCGGCCTGCTCCTCGCTGGTCAGCTTGCCTCGCTTGTGGGCCCGGTCGGTCGAGTGCTGGACGTGCTGCCTCCCGCGCTCCAGTGACTCGTCGGTGAGCTCGACGCCGACGACCGTGAACCCGTTGCGGGCGAAGACCTCGGCGATGCCGGCGCCCATCGTGCCGAGGCCGATCACGCCGATGCTGGTGAACTCGCGACTCATGGGCCGAAGTGTGGCACGTCCGGGCGCGGTCGCACCGTGAGGCTAGTCACGAGGTAGCGTGCGTCCCCGTGCGCCTCGTCATCGCGACCTGTCAGGTCGACTACGCCGGTCGGCTGACCGCCCATCTGCCGCCGGCCACCCGGCTGATCCTGGTGAAGTCCGACGGCTCCGTGTCGATCCACAACGACGACCGGGCCTACAAGCCGCTGAACTGGATGTCGCCGCCGTGCACCCTGCGCGAGGGCGTCGACGAGGACGGCACGCCCGAGTGGGTCGTCACCGGCAAGGACGGCGACACCCTGCGCATCCTGCTCACCGAGGTCATGCACGACTCGTCCCACGAACTGGGGATCGACCCGGGGTTGCAGAAGGACGGCGTCGAGAAGCACCTGCAGGAGCTGCTGGCCGACCATCCGGCGTCGCTGGCCGAGGGTCTTTCCTTGGTACGAAGGGAATACCCGACCGCGATCGGGCCCGTCGACCTGCTGTGTCGCGACCCTGCCGGTGCGTCGGTGGCGGTCGAGATCAAGCGGCGCGGGGAGATCGACGGCGTCGAGCAGCTGACCCGCTATCTCGACCTGCTCAACCGGGATCCGCTGCTGTCGCCGGTGCGAGGCATCTTCGCCGCGCAGGAGATCAAGCCGCAGGCCCGCGTGCTCGCGACCGACCGCGGGATCAGCTGCGTGGTGGTCGACTACGACGCGCTGCGGGGGATGGACGACCCGACCGCTCGACTTTTCTGACCATTACCGGTCGTCGTGATCGACCCACCCGGCCCTGAGGTCGCCCGCCGTACTTCCCGACTCAAGCTCGACGTGCCCGCTAAAGCCCTGGTCGACCATCCAGATACGCCCGCCCGGCTCCTCCGGGAGTAGCGAACGGACCCATAGGGCAACCTCGATCTCCTGGTCCTCGGTGCCCTCAACCCAGACGCTGTGGTCCGAACCGTGCGACCGCCTCATGCTCGAAGGTCTCCCGACCGATGTCAGAGGCCTCATCGGGCGAAAGGAACATCACGCTGTGGCTCACGATCGCTCTCCATGGTCGCGGCATCAGCTAGGTCATGGTCGAGTTCGATAAGTAGGAGGTGGTCATCGTGGCCCCCTGGATGCGACGACTCACGGCCGTGCGCCGTCGAGGATGTCAAGAGCGGTGCGGTACTTGGCTCGTAGGCGCTGCTGGGTGTCAGGATCGAGCTGCGCGAGGCGCTGCGGGCTTTGGTTGTCTTCGATGTCGGCCCGTTTGACCAAGATGGCGTCGGGTGTCTGTGCAAGGCGCTTGAGGTAGTCCTGCTGGGGCTCGTCCGTACGGTGGGTCAGGGCGTCAACCATGTCGACGACGGCCGGTGGCGTACCGAGGTGACGGAGCTGGTCGAGGGTAAGGAGGGTGTCTTCGACTGAGTCGTGAAGAAGCGCGGCCATCTGCTGGTGTTCTGATGCATCGTGCGCCGTTGCGATCTGGGCTGTCCTGCGCACGTGGTCGACATACGGCTTACCGGTCTTGTCGATCTGCTCACGATGTGCGCACGCAGCCAGCTTGTCTGCGGCATCGACGGTTTCGACTTCTCCGGTGAGGAAGTCGTATGCGTCGGCCCATTCGGTGAACAGTCTGGCCAGCCGCACATCCACACCGGCCAGCGGCAGGAAGTGCTCGACGGTTTCAGCAAAGTACGAGCGCTGCTTCGCGACCTGCGGATGAGTGTGGAGTCTTTGAATGTTGCTGTATCGGTCCGCGAGCTTTAGCCGCACCACATCGACCGGTGCGTTCGCGATGCCTCCCAGATAGGTCTTACGGGCGGCTGCCTTGTCTCCGCTGGAGACGAGTTTGGGCATCGTCACGGCCTCAACGAGAGAAGCGGTCCGGGCACCAAACCGCTGCGACGTCTCTGCCAGGGTGGCATTGGTGTCTTCGACTACGTCATGAAGTAGACCAGCGGTCAGCAAGGCGCCATCGGTGACTCCGAGCTCGACGGCCAGCAGTTCGATGACTTCAAGTAGGTGCCAGACGTACGGCTCACCAGCCGGCCGGAATTGGCCTCGGTGATTCTCAGCGGCGAATACGTAGGCCTCACCCAGCCCCGCGGCCGTCTCGGCCGTCACTAGGCCGTCGAGCCCGTTCGCGGCCTCGTTCCACGAGCGCCAATGTCCGAACACCTTCACGGCTTCGACTCGCCGGCGTCAGTGGTCTCGATCTGGTGCTGATAGTCCTCCCAGGTCGGCAAGTCCGGGAGAGGCTGGTCACTTCGTACCTGGATGTACTCGAACTCCGCAGGCACGCGGCGATCATCCAGGAACTGTCCGGCCTCGCTGATGACGGCACGGGCCGCCTGGTCATCCGCATAGCGGCGGGCATCGATGACGAACACGGCTACCACATCGCCACCCGGCTTCTTGACATGGATGATGCAGGCCCACAGGTTGTCGGGTTCGTTCACTCGTACCGCCTCCTCGTCTCCTCCTGGTCTAGCGCCGCAGCTTCGGCCTGCTTCCGCCGCACCACGTTCTGCTGTGTTGGCGTGGTTTCGACGTAAGCCTTGTAGATCGTGTTGTGTTCCAGGTCTGAGGCGATCGACGCGCGCCTCGTGCATAGCTGCAACTCGAAGGTGTACGGCTGTCCGTCCACCTCGGTCGAGATCAGCAGCGGGACTACACGAAAGGCGCGATTGTGGGGCTTCGGCGCCGCGTACATGTTCTCCAGCTCCAGCACCCGGGACTGTGGGCCGGTGCCGAAACGAGAGCGGACCTCGATGAGCGCCCGTTCGAGACCCTCGGTGTCGGGGACGGTCACCCGTGCTCCGACCGGTCGTCGACGCCAAAGTGTGAAAGGCCAACTGGGCGCTTCGGATGAACCCCGACAACCTCCCCCGACCACCAAGCCGCCAAGCTGGAATGGACGCCATGACCGACCCCGGCTGCACCGCGCCTACCTACTCAACGAGGGGCTCCGGCCAGTCTTCCCACTGGCACCCAGCGGACTCCGGCGCCGCACTGGACCGATAGGTCAGCTAGGCCCGACGCCGCCGCATCACCGCCTTCGTCGAACTCCAGAAACGGATCGTGAACACAAGACCGCGATCCTGGGCGCGATCACCGATCCTTGACGCGCCGGAGCCCGGCCCCTCACGAGATCAGGCCGATCCGTACGCCGTGCGGGGTGAGCACGACCGCGACCGTCTCGCCGCCGGCCGACGCCGGTGCCTGGACCAGGTCAGCACCTTGCTCGAGCAGGGTCTCGGTCTGCCGTACGGCGTCGTCCACCCGGAACCACAGGGTCACGGCGCCGGCGTGCGAGCCGGTCTCCACCGGCTCGAGCGCGACGAACGTGCCGAGCCCGCTGAACGCCACCTGGCCCACGTCGCCCGGCTCGGCGTCCGGCAGGCCGAGCCCGCCGGTCAGGAAGGCGGCCGCCTCGGCGGGCTGGTCCGCGGCGATGAACACGGCTTCGAGCTTCACGTCGTCTCCACTCATAGCAGCTGCAGGATCTCGTCGGCGGTGCCCCACGACAGTGTGACGCCGGCGCCGCCGTGGCCGTAGCAGTGCAGCACCCGTCGCTCCCCGAACCGCTGCTCCTCGACGCGTACGGCGGGGCGTCCCGGACGCAGCCCGACCCGATGGCGCAGGACGCGTGCGCCCTCAAGCTCGGGCACCAGGTCGCGAGCCCGCCGCAGGATCTGCTCAGCGGTCTGCTCGTCCGGCGTGCGGTCCCAGCTGCCGTGCTGCTCGGTGCCGCCGACCACGATCTCGTTCGCCCGGGGCACGACGTAGGTCAGCGTGCCAGAGTCGAGCCACCAGCGGTCCAGCCCTACCTGTTCGAGGACCACGACCTGCCCGCGTACGGGCTGCATCGTCTGGTCCCCCGCGAGCGCGCCAGCCGCAAGGCCGGCGGCGTTGACCACGGTCCGGGTGTGGTTCGGCAGCGAGCCGAGGGCGAGCCTGGTGACGGTGCCCCCGGCGTGGGCCAGCCGGTCCTGCAGCCACCGCAGATAGACCGGCATGTCGACCGCCGGGGCGACGAAGCTCCAGCCGTCCCGATGACCGCCGCCCGGCGACGTCCGCCGCAACTCGGGGACAGCCGCACGCCACCATGGGTCGGGGGTATCGGCCGGAAGCACCTCCGTGCCGTCGAGCATGCGGACGCCGCTGTCCGGGTCGGCCGCGGCGATGGCGGCGAACTCCTCGTACGACGTCTTGCTCCACGCGACGACCTTGTCCCGCGGCAGGGCGAGGTAGGGGTACCAGAGCGCAGCGGCCACCGACGAGGTCGTCTCCAGTGGCAGGTCGCGGGCGACCACGTCGACCCGGTGCCCGGCCTCGGCGAGGCGTACGGCGCAGGTCAACCCGACGACACCGGCTCCGACGACGAGGATCCGCATCGGCAAGGTCGGTCGTCAGGCGCCGGCCACTCGAGGCGCCGTCGGGTCGGAGCCTGGGTCACCCTGCTCGCGCGCGACGTACTCCTCGACCGCCTCGACGTCCTTCGACCGGGTCACCACGGCCAGCAGGTCGCTCATCGTCGAGACCTCTTCGACCTGCTCCTTGATGAACCACTGCATGAACTGGTCGGAGGCGAAGTCAGCCTCCTCACGGGCGATCTTGGTCAGCTCGTTGACCTGGCCGGTCACCCGGCGCTCCTGCTCGAGCGCGAGCTGGACCGGCTCGACCACGTCGGAGAACTTGCTGATCGGCGCCTCGACGCCGGGGATCTCGACCTGTGCGTCCTGGTCGAGGAGGTACTGCACCATCATCATCGCGTGGTCGCGCTCCTCGAGCGCCTGGGTGTAGAAGAAGGCAGCCATCTGCGGCATCGTGAGCGTCTCGTAGTGGATCGCGCAGGCGAGATACTGCTGGTGCGCGGCGAACTCGTTGCCGATCTGGGCGTTGAGCTGGTCGATAAAGCGCTGCGCGGGCATCCGGCAGACTCCTTGTGGTTGATGGTTGCGGTCTGCCGCCCATCGTAGGGCGATGCGTCGACCGAGTTGCGTGTCACCACCTGGGCCCCACGCCGCCGGCCGGATGACACGCGACTCGCGGCCGTCGGCGACGTGCGTGCCGCCGCTGAACGCGCAGGCGGCCGTCGCGATCTCGGATCTTGCGTCGAGATGGACGAAGTCGGGGTCAGACCAACCCGACCGACCCCGAATTCGTCCATCTCGGTGGCGGGGATCTCGGCAGCGGGTGTCGGTGCCCTGTCGCAGGTTGCGTGTCACCACCTGGGCCCCACGCCGCCGGCCGGATGACACGCGACTCGCGGCCGTCGATCGTCGTTAGGTAAGGCAAGCCTAATGTCTGTGATAGCGTCGCGGCCGTGCCGCCGAAGCCGAAGAAGAAGTGCTGCGTGAGCAAGCCACGCTGCAAGCGCTGCCCGATCCGGCTGCTCACCGAGGGCCGGCTGCCCGAGGGCTACACGGTCAAGAAGCGCAAGCTGGTCAAGACCAAGAAGCAGAAACGCCTGCCGGTCGCTGCGTAGAGCACTAGCTGCCACTTGCCACTGACTGGTGGAGGCGGCTGACGCCGCCGCTCGTGGGGAGTGAAATCTGGCTTCCGGTCGGTCGCGTGTCATGGGGTGGGCCTGACGCCGCGGGACCGATGACACGCGACTGGGGGCGGTGGTGATCGGGCGCCGGCGAGCGGACCCGGGTGCATTCTGCGGACACCTGTCGGCAGACGGCGACCCGGACCGATCTCGGCGTGCCTGGGCGACTTCACCCCTCGAACCGCCACTTTCGGCCCCGATTCCGGGCTCAGAATGTCGGTTCGGAGGGTGACGTGGTGGCCGGCGGGCACAGGTAAACCGCCGTAACCGCCGACCGCAGACCACCCACACATCCAGCAGGAGAGCCCTCTTTCGAATGAACCATGGCAAACGGCGCAAGAGCGCGGGCGGACCCGTCAAGCGGCAACCTCCCGACTACACCCGGCGGAGCAGGACCAGTGAGTGCGCGATCAGCGTGCGGGTCGAAGCGGCCGGGATACTCGCGGACCCGCCGCCGTCCCCGACCGCGGTGTCCAGCACCACCTCCCACGTGTCGCCGAACAGGCCGTCGGGGAGGGTGAAGTCGGTCGCGTCGGCGCCGCTGTTCAACAGCATCAGGAACGAGTCGTCGCTGATCTTCTCGCCGCGTCGGTCGGGCTCGGTGATGGCCCGGCCGTTGAGGTAGACGGCCATCGAACGCACCGACTGGGAGTCCCAGTCGTCGGCGTCCATCTGCTCACCGTCCGGCCGCAACCACGCGACGTCGGGGACCCCCTCCGCGTCCCGGTCGCCGGTGAAGAAGCGGCGACGACGCAGCACCGGGTGCTCGGCGCGCAAGGTGGTAAGTCGGTTGACGAACGCCACCAGGTCCTTGTCGACCGAGGACCAGTCGACCCAGCTGAGCTCGTTGTCCTGGCAGTACGCGTTGTTGTTGCCGCGCTGGGTGCGACCGAGCTCGTCGCCGTACAGCAGCATCGGGGTGCCCTGGCTGAGCAGCAGCGTGGCGAGCACGTTGCGCTGCCGGCGGGCCCGCAGTGCCAGCACCTCCTGGTCGCTCGTCTCGCCCTCGGCGCCGGAGTTCCAGGACCGGTTGTGGCTCTCGCCGTCCTTGTTGTCCTCGCCGTTGGCCTCGTTGTGCTTGTCGTTGTACGACACCAGGTCGCGCAGCGTGAACCCGTCGTGGGCGGTGACGAAGTTGATCGACGCGTACGGCGC
>JBOHDE010000064.1:0-18358 GCA_050699035.1 Nocardioidaceae bacterium
CTGCTCGACGCGCTCCCGGAGCCGCTCCTGCACGCGGTCGGCCCGGTGCCGTTCCCGATGTTGCAGGGACTGTTCGACGAGCTGTACCCGCGCGGCCACCAGTGGTACTGGCGCGCCGACTTCGTCGAGGAGATCAGTGACGAGGCCGCCGCGCTGCACGTCAAGCACGGGGCGAAGATGCCGACGATGCACTCGACGATGCACCTGTACCCGATCGACGGTGCCGCCCACGACGTCGGGCCGACCGACACACCGTGGGCCTACCGGCATGCGCGTTGGGGCACCGTGTACGCGGGCGTTGACCCCGACCCGGCGAACGCCGACGTCGTCAAGAAGTGGTCGATCGACTACTTCGAGGACCTGCATCCCCACTCGGCCGGTGGCGCGTACGTCAACATGATGATGGACGAGGGTCAGGAGCGGGTCCGCGCGAGCTACGGCGCCAACTACGACCGGCTGGCCGCGGTCAAGGCGACGTACGACCCGGACAACGTGTTCCGCATCAACCAGAACATCGAGCCGCAGCCGGCCTGAGGGTCGACGAACGCGGAGGTGTCGCCGTGCAGGCACGACTGCCGGACCATTCGGGGTACGCCGTCAACGACGGGGTGCGTGTCTACTACGAGGTGTACGGCGAGGGGGAGCCGACCCTGCTGCTCCTGCCGACGTGGGCGATCGTGCACTCACGGCACTGGAAGATGCAGATCCCGTACCTCGCCCGGCGCTACCGGGTGGTCACCTTCGACCCGCGGGGCAACGGCCGCACGGATCGACCGGACGACGGTGCCTGCTACACCGACGAGACGTACGCGTCGGATGCGGCGGCAGTCCTGGACGCGACCGGCACGGACTCGGCCGTGCTGGTCGCGCACTGCAGCGGGGTGACGTGGGCGATGCTGCTGGCCGTGGCGCAGCCGGACCGGGTCCGCGGCCTGGTGGCGATCTCGACCAACATCAAGCTGGCGCCCTCGCACGCCGCTCGCCGGGTCCACTCGTTCGACGCCGAGCTCGACACCGACGAGGGGTGGGCGAAGCAGAACCAGTACTACTGGCTGCGCGACTGGCCGGGCTACGTGGACTTCTTCAGCGGGCAGATGCTGCCCGAACCACATTCGACGAAGGTCCTCGACGACATGGTCGAGTGGGGACGGGAGACCGACGGCACGACCATGCTGCGCACGGTACGCGGGAAGAGCCGGGACCACCGGCCCGACCCGGAAGCGCTCTGCCGCGCGCTGCCCTGCCCGGTGCTGGTGGTCAGCGGCGACCAGGACGACATCGTCCCCGCCGCACGTTCGGAGCGGCTGGCCGAACTGACCGGCGCCCACCTGCTGATGATCGAGGGCGGGGGCCATCTGCCGCATGCACGGCACCCGGTCGTGGTGAACCACGCGATCCGGGAGTTCGTCGACACGGTGGCGCTGCCACCGCCCCGGCGTACCCCTTGGCTGTTCGCCCGGAACCGCAAGCGGCGGGCGTTGTGGATCTCCTCACCGATCGGCCTTGGCCATGTCCTCCGCGACCTGGCGATGGCGCGGGAGCTGCGGGCGCAGGTGCCCGACTTGGAGATCCACTGGTGGGCTCAGCCGCCGGTCACCCAGGTGCTCGAGCAGGCGAACGAGATCGTCCATCCGGTCAGCCAGGAGATGGCCTCGGAGTCGGCGCACTGGGAGTCCGAGGCCGCCGGGCACGACCTGCACGCGTTCTACGCGTTCCGCCGGATGGACGAGATCTTCTGCGCCAACTACCTGCTGTTCGACGACGTCGTACGGGAGACGCCGTACGACCTTTGGGTGGGCGACGAGTGCTGGGAGGTCGACCACTTCCTGCACGAGAACCCCGAGCGCAAGATCGCGCCGTACGTGTTCACGACCGACGTGGTGGGCTTCTTACCGGTCGACCCGGAGGGCGACCCGCGCGAGGTCGAGCTGTGCACCGACTACAACGCGGAGATGATCGAGCACCGGGCGCGCTACCCCTCACTCCGTGACGTGTCGCTGTTCATCGGGGGCTACGACGAGCTGCCCGACGCGTCACTCGGCGCCGGCCTGCCGGGGGTACGGGAGTGGACCCGCGACTGGTTCGACTCGGTCCCGTACGTCGCGCCGTTCGACCCGTTCGACTACCGCGACCCGGCGGCGCTGCGGACGGCCCTCGGGCACGGGACCGGCTACCCGCTGCTCGTCTCCGCGGTCGGCGGTACCTCGGTCGGACGAGACGTGCTCGATCTCGTCGCCGAGGGTTTTCGCTATCTGCGCAAGGAGATTCCCGAGGCGCGGATGCTGATGGTGACCGGACCACGTATCGACCCGCGGGAGGTCCCCGACGTCGACGGCATGGACAAGCGGGGCTACGTGCACGACCTGTTCAGGCACCTCGCCTGTGCCGATGCGGCCGTCGTTCAGGGCGGCCTGAGCACAACGATGGAACTGGTCGCTGCCCGCCGGCCGTTCGTCTACTTCCCGATCCGGAACCATTGGGAGCAGCAGCACTTCGTCCGGCACCGGCTCGAGCACTACCGCGCCGGCATCCCGCTGGAGTACGCCGAGACGACCCCGCCCGACCTGGCCGGGGCGATGCTGCAGGCCCTGTCCAGCAACCCGCGCTACCGGGCCGTGCCGCGTCACGGTGCCCGGGTGGCGGCGGCTCGGATCGCACCGCTGTTGCAGCATCAGCGACAATGGCGCGGTGACTCGAAGCACCGCAGCTGACCTCGACCCGGCGATCGCGCAGCGACTCAAGCGCGGCCAAGACGGCCTGGTGACCGCGGTCGTCCAGCAGCACGACACCCGCGAGGTGCTGATGGTCGGCTGGATGGACGACGAGGCCCTGCATCGCACCCTCACCACCGGCCGCGCGACGTACTGGAGCCGTAGCCGCCAGGCGTACTGGGTGAAGGGCGAGACGTCGGGCCACCGGCAGTGGGTGAAGGAGGTGCGGCTCGACTGTGACGGTGACACGTTGCTCGTGCTCGTCGACCAGGAGGGCCCGGCCTGCCACACCGGCACCCGCACCTGCTTCGACGAAGGGCTGCTCGACGCAGCCGTCGGTGAGCGCCGATGAGGCGGCACCAGCTCGCCATCGCCCTGGTAACAGGGCTTGCCGGGGGCGCGCTGGTCACCCTCGGCAGTCGCCGCCCGTGGCAGCCGGTCGACTTGGTCGCCGGTGTCGGCACGACGCCGCAGGCGCAGGAGTCGGTCGCCGGGTCGCTCGGCGCGGTGATCCTGCTCGGTGCGCTGGTGGTGGGCGTGACGCGCGCGGTCGGCCGCCGGGTCACCGGCGCCGTGATCGCGCTGGCCGCCGTCGGGGTGCTGGCCGCGGTGCTGACCGCGGACGGCGGCTGGGCGGGCTGGCGGGGTGCCGTGCTCGCCGGTGCCGTGCTCGGTCTAGGGTCCGGCGCGCTGGCCGCGTCGCGGGGTCACGGGTGGGCGTCGATGGGCGGCAAGTACGACGCCCCGGGCTCCCGTCCCGCGCATGAGACCGACCCCTGGCGGGCCCTCGACCGGGGTGAGGACCCGACCGTGTGAGACGGCCGCCGGGGCGCTATCGTCGTGGCCGTACGTCGACTCGATCGACGCGTCGGATCCGGACCACTCGAGGAGCCAGCAAGATGGCCACCCACCACGGCTCGACCCCGGCGGCGTGGACCGCCGTCGTCATCGTGATGCTCGCCTTCGTCGTGGGCGGCATCGGCCTGGTCCTGTCGCCGGTGAGCTGGCTGATGTTCTGGATCGGCGTGGTGCTGCTCCCGATCGCCGCCGTCGTCGGCAAGGTGATGGGTGCGATGGGGATGGGCTCGGACGTCGCACCGTCCGAGGGCCACGGCTGACGGTCAGGCGATGACCACCCAGCTGGTGGACCCCAGTCTGCGCGCCGACCGGTGGTCGAGGCTGGCGCTGCCGCTGCTGTCCGGCGCGGCGGTCCTCGCGGCCGTCGCGGTGCTGCATGTGCGCGACCCGCACGCCAGCGGCAGCTACGGGATCTGTCCGTGGCTGGCCGTGACCGGCACCTACTGCCCCGCCTGCGGAGGTCTGCGCGCCGTGCACGACCTGAGCCACGGCGACGTCGGCGCGGCCCTGTCGAGCAACCTGCTGGTGGTCGCGATCGTCCTGCCGGCGCTGGTCGTCGGCTGGCTGGCCTGGACCAGGTCACGATGGCCCGGCCGACCTCTGGGCACTTGGGTCGCGCGGCCCTTCCCGGGTCGGCAGACCGCCTGGGCCGCAGCCGCCGTCGTGCTCGCTTTCTGGGTCGTGCGCAACCTGCCGTTCGGCAGCTGGCTCGCTCCCTGACCTGCACGTATCCCGTTTCGCAAACACTGGGAGACTTCCCGTCATGACCGTGCTCGAGGACATCATCGTCGGTGTCCGCGCCGACCTCGCGACCCGCGAGGCACGCACCCCCATGTCCGCGCTGGAGCACCAGGCCGCACAGGCTCCACCGCCCCGCAACCCCCTTCGGGCCTTCGCCGCCCCTGGTGTCTCGGTGATCGCCGAGGTGAAGCGATCCAGCCCGAGCAAGGGCGCGCTCGCGCCGATCGCCGACCCGGCCGAGCTGGCTCGTGAGTACGCCGCGGGCGGAGCGCAGGCGATCAGCGTGCTGACGGAGGAACGCCGGTTCGGCGGCAGCCTCGCCGACCTGCGGGCCGTCCGGGACGCCGTACCCACTTCGCTGCTGTGCAAGGACTTCGTCGTCACGCCGTACCAGCTCGTGGAGGCGCGAGCGGCCGGCGCCGACCTCGCCCTGCTGATCGTGGCGGCCGTCGATCAGCGCACGCTGCGCGCGCTCTACCGCCGGGCCCGCGACCTCGGACTCACCGTCCTGGTCGAGGTGCACGACGAGGAGGAGGTCGCGCGGGCGGTGGACCTCGGTGCCGAGCTGGTGGGCGTCAACGCTCGCAACCTGAAGACGCTCGACGTCGACCCGACGACGTTCCCCCGGCTCGCGCCGCTGATCCCGGACGGCGTGCTCACCGTCGCCGAGTCGGGCATCGGCGGTCCCGAGGACGTCGCGTCGTACGCCGCCGCCGGCGCCGACGTGGTCCTCGTCGGTGAGGCACTGGTCCGGGGCGGCAACCCGCGGGCGGCGGTCGCCGCCATGGTCAAGGCCGGGAGGCCCAGCTGATGACGCACACCACCACGACCGGGCCCGACGCCCGCGGCCACTTCGGCCGGTTCGGCGGACGATTCATGCCGGAGGCGCTGATCGCCCCGCTCGACGAGCTCGAGCGGCACTGGCAGGAGGCGATGAGCGAGGACGCCTTCACCGCGGAGCTCGACCGGATGCTGCGCGAGTACGCCGGGACGCCGAGCCTGCTGTACGACGCGACGCACCTCTCGGAGCTGGCCGGAGCGCGGATGCTGCTGAAGCGGGAGGACCTCAACCACACCGGCGCCCACAAGGTGCGCAACGTCCTCGGCCAGGCGCTGCTCACCAAGCGGATGGGCAAGCCACGGGTGATCGCCGAGACCGGTGCCGGGCAGCACGGTGTGGCGGCGGCGACGGCCTGCGCGTACCTCGGGCTCGAGTGCGTCGTCTACATGGGTGAGGTCGACACGGAACGGCAGGCGCTCAACGTCGCCCGGATGCGGCTGCTCGGCGCGGAGGTGATCCCGGTCAAGTCCGGGAGCCGCACCCTGAAGGACGCGATCAACGAGGCGCTGCGTGACTGGGTGACCAACGTGGAGGACACCCACTACATGCTGGGCACGGCGGCCGGCGCCCACCCGTTCCCGGCGATGGTCCGTGACTTCACCCGGGGCATAGGTGACGAGGCCAGGGCGCAGTGCCTGCAGCAGACCGGCGCGCTGCCCGACGCCGCCGTGGCCTGTGTGGGTGGCGGCTCCAACGCCATCGGGCTGTTCACCGCGTTCGTGCCCGACGAGTCGGTGCGGCTGTACGGGTTCGAGGCCGGCGGCGACGGGTTCGAGACCGGGCGGCACGCGGCGACGATCACCCAGGGCGACGTCGGGGTGCTGCACGGCGCCCGGTCGTACCTGCTGCAGGACGAGGACGGGCAGATCATCGAGTCGCACTCGATCTCGGCCGGCCTCGACTACCCCGGCGTCGGGCCGGAGCACGCCTGGCTGGCGGAGACCGGCCGGGCGACCTACCGCCCGATCACCGACGCACAGGCGATGGACGCGCTGGCGCTGCTGTCACGCAGCGAGGGCATCATCCCGGCGATCGAGTCGGCGCACGCGGTGGCCGGGGCGATGGACGTCGCACGCGAGCTCGGTGATGCCGCCACCGTGCTGATCTGCCTGTCGGGACGAGGGGACAAGGACATGGACACGGCGGCCCGTTGGTTCGACATGTACGACTCGGGGGCGGCGCGATGAGCCGGGTCGGTGAGGCGTTCGCGACCGCTCGGTCGGAGCACCGCGGCCTGCTGGTCGGCTACCTGCCGGCCGGCTTCCCGTCGTACGACGGCTGCGTCGAGGCGCTGCGGGCGATGGTCGACGGCGGTGTCGACCTGGTCGAGCTGGGACTGCCGTACAGCGACCCGGTGATGGACGGGCCGACCATCCAGCTTGCCGTGGAGCGGTCGCTGGCCGGCGGCACCCGCACCCGTGACGTGCTGCGCACGGTGGAGGCGGTCGCGGCGCTGGTGCCGACGGTCGTGATGACGTATTGGAACCCGATCGAGCGGTACGGCGTCGACGCGTTCGCTCGTGACCTGGCGGCGGCCGGCGGGTCCGGGCTGATCACGACCGACCTGATCCCGGACGAGGCGGAGGAGTGGCTGGCGGCTTCGGACGCCCAGGCGCTGGATCGGATCTTCCTGGTGTCGCCGTCGTCGACCGACGAGCGGCTCACCATGACGGCGCAGGCGTGCTTGGGCTTCATCTACGCCACCTCCGTGATGGGGGTGACTGGGGCGCGCGATCGCACCAGCGCCCGCGCTCCCGAGCTGGTGACGCGGGTACGCGCGGCGAGCGAGATCCCGGTCGGCGTCGGGCTCGGGGTGTCCAACGGCGAGCAGGCGGCCGAGGTCGCGTCCTACGCCGACGGCGTGATCGTCGGCTCGGCGTTCGTGCGCCCGCTGCTCGACGACGGGGGTGGGGGAGCCGGCATCGCTTCGGTGGCCGCGCTGAGCCGCGACCTGGCTGCCGGCGTGCGCCGCGGCGGGGTTCCCAGCGCCACAGCGGGAACTTCGGCCGGACGCTGAGGGTTGTGCACCGTGTGACTGTCTCGCACCTTCGACGGCTGTCCGGCCCTGTCCTGGCCGCTGCCCTGGTCCTCGTCGCCGCCTGCTCGGGTGACGTCGACGAGGCCGCCCCCGACAACCCCGGGGGCGCCGTCCACCAGGGCGGCGACGCCGACGACGACGGCTACAAAGGGGTCGGCCTGCCGGAGCCGTACGACGTGCCCTCGATCCAGCTCACCGACACCGACGGCGCGGCGTTCGACCTGGTCGCCGATACGACGAAGCCCGTGACGCTGGTGTTCTTCGGCTACACCAACTGTCCCGACATCTGCAGCCTCGTGATGGCCGACGTGGCGTCGGCGATGACCCGGCTCGACGGCGACGTGCGCGACCAGGTGCAGATGCTGTTCGTCACCTCGGACCCGGCGCGAGACACCGGGCCGGTGCTCCGGAAGTTCCTGGACCGGTTCGACCCGTCGTTCGAGGGGCTGACCGGGCCGCTGCCGCGGATCGAGCAGGCTGCCAAGCCGCTCGGCGTACTCCTCGAAGGCACCAAGAAGCTGCCGAGCGGGGGGTACGAGGTGTCGCACGGCAGCCAGATCCTCGGCATCGGCGCGGACGACACCGCCCAGGTCGTGTGGACCGAGGGCACTCCGGTCGGCGATCTGGTCACCGACATCACCCGGCTCGCCGAGCAGCAGGGCTGACGGGTAGGTTCACCCCGATGAATGCTGAGCTGACTGCCGCCTTCCTCCCCAGTCCGAGCAACGGAGTGTGGGAGATCGGGCCGTTCCCGCTGCGTGCGTACGCACTGTGCATCATCGCCGGCGTCTTCGCCGCGATCTGGCTGGGCAACCGGCGCTTCGTGGCACGCGGCGGGCTGCCCGGCACCGTCGCCGACATCGCGGTGTGGGCGGTGCCGTTCGGGCTGGTGGGTGCCCGCGCGTACCACGTGATCTCCGACTACCAGCTGTACTTCGGCGAGGGCCGGCGGCCGATCGAGGCGCTGTACATCTGGCAGGGCGGCCTCGGGATCTGGGGCGCGATCTCGCTGGGTGCGGTCGGTGCGTACATCGGCTGCCGCCGAGCCGGCGTGCGCTTCGCCGCGTTCGCCGACGCGCTGGCGCCGGGTCTCGCGCTGGCGCAGGCGCTCGGCCGGTGGGGCAACTGGTTCAACCAGGAGCTGTTCGGCAACCCGACCACGTTGCCGTGGGGGCTGGAGATCTCGGCGGAGAACCGGCCCGAGGGATACCAGGAGTTCGACACGTTCCACCCGACGTTCCTGTACGAGTTTTTCTGGAACCTCGGCGTCGTCGGGCTGGTGATCTGGGCGGACCGCCGGTTCAAGCTCGGCTTCGGCCGGGCCTTCTGGCTGTACGTGATGGCGTACACGGCGGGTCGTGGCTGGATCGAGTACATGCGGATCGACACCGTCAACCATGTCTTCGGCCTGCGGCTGAACGTGTGGACGTCGATCCTCGTCTTCCTGCTGGCGCTCGGCTTCTTCGTCCGCTCGGCGCGCAAGCACCCGGGGCGCGAGACTGTGGTCGACGACCGCGCCGAGGCCGCCAAGGCCAAGCAAGCCGAGACCTCAGACGAACCCAAGGCCTGACCGCGCCCACATCCCGCAACTGTCCGCAGATTGCACGCGTGGGCGACTTTGGCGTGCGATCTGCGGACAGTTGCTGGACTCAGCGGCGGGTGCTGGACACGAAGTGGCGGTTCCAGTCGTCGTTCGGCCGCCGGGGAACGCCGGGAACCTTGCGCTCCCGCGCTACCGCCCAAACACGGCGCACGGTGCTCGCCGGATCGTCGAAGATGCCCTCGGCAGTGACGACCACCAGGCGCCAGCCCCACCCGTCGAGCTGTTCGCGGCGCTCGAGGTCGTGGAGCCACTGTCGGCTCGAGGTGGCGTGCTGCCGCCCGTCGTACTCGATGATCACCTTCTGCAAGGGGTAGGACAGGTCGAGCCGGATCTCCCACTCGCCGTCGCGGCGGCGCAGGATGACATTCACCTGGGGTTCGGGCAGTCCGGCTAGCACGATGAGCAGACGCAGCCGCGTCTCCATCGGCGAGTCGACGCCCTTCCGGACCAGCCGGGCAGCGCGGAGGGCTCTTCGTCGGCCACGACCCGGCCAGTCCTCGGCCGCCGCGACCAGATCAGACTCGGTGACGTGACCCTTGCGCACGAGGCGGTCGCCCACCACGACCAGGTCGACCAGCCCGACGCCCTGCACGCCGGCGAGGTCGAGGAAAGCCTGCACTGGGCTCGAGACCCGTATCCCGTCGCGGAGCACGACGGTGGCGGCGGGGTTCGCCTGGTGAGCGTTGATCCCGTCAACCTGCGGCCGGCTGATCCCCCTCGGTGTGCTCACGTCGGTCCCGGCGCGATCTGGCGGACACAGGTCGTGCAGCTCCGCCGCGGTCACGTGGCTGATGAAAGCGCTTGGATCGGTGATGCGCATGGCTGCGCGCGCCCGTAGCAGGGTTGAGTCTCGAACGCCGGCGAGAACATGGACGCCATAGAACACCGGCCGGAACTCGGTCGTGCGGAGGCGTCGTTCGTCCAGACCGGCACGTCGGAGGTCTGTCGGGGTGACGGGCAGCTTGAGGTCGACGTCCTTGTCGTAGTGCACCCTGCAAGCCTGCCGACAATCGCGGCGAGGCGTCGTCCGTTATCCACAGGCACGGTGTCCGCACAGATGTCCGGAGATGACACGCCAACGGCGGTTTCGCGTGCCATCTGCGGACATTTGTGGGGAGCCGCCGGGCGTTGAGGGCAGGCTGACCTTCGGTGAAATCGGCCCGGAGCGCAGCTAGCCTCACGCCCATGGACACCGCGGCCGAAGGTCTGGCGAGTGCCGACGACTCCGGGATCGAGCATGAGCACCCCGACGTCACGGGCGGCTGGCTGCGCCCCGCGGTGTTCGGAGCGATGGACGGCCTGGTCTCCAACTTCGCGCTGATCGCGGGCATGGTCGGCGGCACCGGCGGTGACAACAACGACCTGGTGGTCCTCGCCGGGCTGGCCGGCCTCGCGGCGGGCGCGTTCTCGATGGCCGCGGGGGAGTACACCTCGGTCGCCAGCCAGGCCGAGTTCGCGGCCCGGCAGGTCGAGGTCGAGCGGCGTGAGATCGTGGCCAACCCGGTCGGTGAGACGGCCGAGCTGGCGGAGGTGTACGTCGGCAAGGGGATCGACGAGGAGACCGCCCGGCAGATGGCCGAGCAGGTCCACGCCGACGTCGAGCGGGCCGTCGCGGTGCACGCGATGGAGGAGTTCGGCGTCGACCCCGACGACCTTCCCTCGCCGACGCTCGCGGCGGGGTCGTCGTTCCTCTCCTTCGCGGTCGGCGCCGCCATCCCCGTGCTGCCGTACGTGCTCGGCGCCGGCACGCTGCTGCCGGGCCTGGTCCTCACCCTGCTGGCGCTGTTCGGGTGCGGGGCCGTCGTCGCCCGCGTCACCAGCCGGCCGTGGTGGTACTCCGGCCTGCGTCAGCTGGTGCTCGGCAGCGTCGCGGCCGGCGTCACGTACCTGTTCGGCTCGCTGGTCGGCGCCAGTCTGGGCTGAACGCCGGCCGCCCCAGCGTTACCGGTGGACCAGGGTCTCGACATCCGGACCGGGGCGACAGCGGCGGTGCACCGACCGCATCGTGTAGTCTCGACAGGCCGCACCAAGGGCCAATGTCGTCCCTACGCAGATGATCGAAGAGGGTCCAGCAAACGACGACGGGTGAGGTGCCCCATGCGAGCTATCCCGCCGCCGCAAGGTCTCTATGACCCCCGGCACGAGCACGACTCCTGCGGTGTCGCCTTCGTCGCGACACTGACCGGTGAACCGAGCCACCAGATCGTGCAGCAGGCCGTGCAGGCGCTGCGCAACCTCGACCACCGCGGGGCTTCCGGCGCCGAGGCTGACTCCGGCGACGGCGCCGGCATCCTGCTGCAGGTCCCCGACGCGTTCTTCCGTGCCGTCTGCAACTTCGACCTCCCGCAGGCCGGGAGCTACGCCGTGGGTACGGCGTTCATCCCCGGCGACGACGAGACAGTGGCGAAGACCCGGGTACGCATCGAGGAGGTCGCCGACGAGGAAGGTCTCACCGTCGTCGGCTGGCGCGACGTACCCGTCGACCCGTCGACTCTCGGCGCGACCGCCCGGTCGGTGCTGCCGTCCTTCGTGCAGCTGTTCGTCAGCGCCAAGAGCGGCCGCGTGCTGGGCATGGCTCTAGAGCGGATGGCGTACTGCCTGCGCCGGCGGGTCGAGCGCGACCACGACGTCTACTTCCCGTCGCTGTCGTCACGCACCATCGCGTACAAGGGAATGCTGACCACCGACCAGCTCGACCAGGTCTTCCCCGACCTGGTCGACGAGCGGTTCGCGTCCGCGCTGGCCGTGGTGCACTCGCGGTTCTCCACCAACACGTTCCCGAGCTGGCCACTGGCCCACCCGTTCCGCTTCATCGCGCACAACGGCGAGATCAACACCCTGAAGGGCAACCGCAACTGGATGCGGGCCCGCGAGGCGCTGCTGGCCAGCGACCTGATCCCCGGCGACCTGGAGCGGATCTTCCCGATCTGCACCGACGGCGCGTCCGACTCGGCGACGTTCGACGAGGTGCTTGAGCTGCTCCACCTCGGCGGACGCAGCCTGCCGCACTCGGTGCTGATGATGATCCCCGAGGCGTGGGAGAACCACGAGGAGATGGACCCCGCGCGACGCGCCTTCTACCGGTTCCACTCGGCGGTGATGGAGCCGTGGGACGGCCCCGCGTGCGT
Organism: Nocardioidaceae bacterium; assembly: GCA_050699035.1. Taxonomy (GTDB): domain Bacteria; phylum Actinomycetota; class Actinomycetes; order Propionibacteriales; family Nocardioidaceae; genus WHTB01. Next base: position 11,921 of record JBOHDE010000064.1, read on the forward strand.
GGTGTTCACCGACGGCACGCAGATCGGCGCGGTGCTGGACCGCAACGGTCTGCGGCCCAGCCGCTACTGGGTCACCGACGACGGCCTCGTCGTACTGGCGTCCGAGGTCGGCGTGCTCGACATCGACCCGGCCACGGTCGTCCGTAAGGGCCGCCTCCAGCCGGGGCGGATGTTCCTCGTCGACCTCGACGAGCACCGCATCATCGAAGACGACGAGATCAAGTCGACGCTCGCCGCCGAGCAGCCGTACGACGAGTGGCTGCACGCCGGCCTGATCCGGCTCGAGGACCTGCCGATCCGCGAGCACGTCGTGCACACACACGCCTCGGTCACCCGCCGCCAGCAGGTCTTCGGCTACACCGAGGAAGAGCTCCGGGTGCTGCTCACGCCGATGGGCAAGATGGGTGCCGAGCCGATCGGCTCGATGGGTACGGACACGCCGATCGCGACCCTGTCCGACCGGCCGCGGCTGCTGTTCGACTACTTCAGCCAGCTGTTCGCACAGGTCACCAACCCGCCGCTGGACGCGATCCGCGAGGAGCTGGTGACCTCGCTGCACGGGTCGATCGGTCCCGAGGGCAACCTGCTCGACCCGGGGCCGGCGTCGTGCCGCCAGCTGGTGCTGCCGTTCCCGGTGATCGACAACGACGACCTGGCCAAGATCCGGCACATCAACCGCGACGGCGACCTGCCGGGGTACGCCACCAAGATCGTCCGTGGACTGTTCGAGGTCGACGGCGGAGCCCGCGCACTCGAGGCGCGGCTGGAGGAGATCTGCACCGAGGTGTCCGAGGCGATCGCCGAAGGCGCTCGGGTGATCGTGCTGTCCGACCGGCACTCCAGCGCCGAGAAGGCGCCGATCCCGTCGCTGCTGCTGACCGCGGCCGTGCACCACCACCTGGTCCGGGAGAAGACCCGCACCCAGGTCGGGCTGCTGGTCGAGGCCGGCGACGTCCGCGAGGTGCACCACGTCGCGCTGCTGATCGGCTTCGGAGCGGCCGCCGTCAACCCGTACCTCGCGATGGAGTCGGTGGAAGACCTCGCCCGCCGCGGCTTCTTCCTCACCGACATGGAGCCCGAGGTCGCGGTCACGCAGCTGGTCAAGGCGCTCGGCAAGGGCGTGCTCAAGGTGATGAGCAAGATGGGCGTCTCGACCGTGGCGTCCTACACCGGCGCGCAGATCTTCGAGGCGGTCGGGCTGTCGCAGGAGCTGGTCGACCGCTACTTCACGGGTACGACGTCCAAGCTCGGCGGCGTCGGTCTCGACGTGATCGCGCAGGAGGTGCTGCTGCGACACCGCGTCGCTTACCCGCTGAACGGCATCCCGGCCGCCCACCGCGACCTGGAGATCGGTGGCGAGTACCAGTGGCGCCGCGAGGGCGAGCCGCACCTGTTCGACCCCGAGACGGTGTTCCGGCTGCAGCACTCCACGCGCACGGGACGCTACGACATCTTCAAGCAGTACACGAAAGCCGTCGACGACCAGTCCGAGCGGCTGATGACGCTGCGGGGCCTGTTCCGGCTCAGGAGCGACCGTCCGGCCGTACCCCTGGACGAGGTGGAGCCGGTCGAGTCGATCGTCAAACGGTTCTCCACCGGCGCCATGTCGTACGGCTCGATCAGCCGCGAGGCGCACGAGACGCTGGCGATCGCGATGAACCGGCTCGGCGGCAAGTCCAACACCGGGGAAGGCGGCGAGGACGCCGACCGGCTGTACGACGCCGAGCGCCGCAGCGCGGTCAAGCAGGTCGCGTCCGGGCGGTTCGGGGTGACGGCCGAGTACCTCACCAACGCAGACGACATCCAGATCAAGATGGCGCAGGGCGCGAAGCCCGGTGAGGGCGGTCAGCTGCCCGGCCACAAGGTCTACCCGTGGATCGCGACGACCCGCTACTCCACCCCCGGCGTCGGCCTGATCTCGCCTCCGCCGCACCACGACATCTACTCGATCGAGGACCTCGCCCAGCTGATCCACGACCTCAAGAACGCCAACCCGTCGGCCCGCATTCACGTGAAGCTGGTGTCCGAGGTCGGCGTCGGCACGGTCGCGGCCGGGGTGTCTAAGGCCCACGCCGACGTGGTGCTTATCTCCGGCCACGACGGCGGCACGGGTGCGTCGCCGCTCACGTCGCTCAAGCACGCCGGTGGTCCCTGGGAGCTCGGTCTCGCCGAGACCCAGCAGACGCTGTTGCTGAACGGCCTGCGCGACCGGATCGTGGTCCAGACCGACGGGCAGCTCAAGACCGGCCGTGACGTCGTCATCGCCGCGCTGCTCGGTGCCGAGGAGTTCGGCTTCGCGACCGCCCCGCTGGTGGTGTCGGGCTGCATCATGATGCGGGTCTGCCACCTCGACACCTGCCCGGTGGGCATCGCCACCCAGAACCCCGTGCTGCGGGAGCGCTTCACCGGCAAGGTCGAGCACGTCGTCAACTACTTCCGGTTCATCGCCGAGGAGGTGCGCGAGTTGCTCGCCGAGCTCGGCTTCCGCAGCGTCGCCGAGGCGGTCGGACAGGCTGACGCCCTCGACGTGGAGCGCGCAGTCGGTCACTGGAAGGCCAGCGGCCTCGACCTGACCCCGGTGCTGCACGTACCCGAACTGCCCGAGGGCGCCGTCCGGCACCAGGTCGTGGCCCAGGACCACGGTCTCGACAAGGCGCTCGACAACGAGCTGGTCGCGCTGTGCGCCGATGCGTTGGAGCGCGGTGAGCCGGTCCGGGCGCAGTTGAAGATCCGCAACGTCAACCGCACGGTCGGCACGATCCTCGGGCACGAGCTGACCAAGCGCTACGGCGGTGACGGCCTGCCGGACGAGACCATCGACCTGACCTTCACCGGCTCGGCCGGCCAGTCGTTCGGCGCCTTCCTGCCGCGCGGCGTGACGCTCCGGCTGGAGGGCGACGCCAACGACTACCTCGGAAAGGGGCTGTCCGGCGGTCGTATCGTGCTGCGGCCCGACCGCTCGGCCGCCTTCGTCGCCGAGGAGCAGATCATCGCCGGCAACGTCATCGCATACGGTGCGACCGGCGGCGAGCTGTTCATCCGAGGCCAGGTGGGTGAGCGGTTCTGCGTCCGCAACTCCGGCGTGACCGCGGTCGTCGAGGGCGTCGGCGACCACGGCTGCGAGTACATGACCGGAGGCCGGGTGGTCGTGCTGGGCAGCACCGGCCGCAACTTCGCCGCCGGGATGTCCGGTGGGGTCGCGTACGTACTCGACCTCGACGAGGACCGGGTCAACCGCGAGCTGGTCGGCCTCGGCCCGGTCGGCGAGGAGGCCGCCGCGGAACTGCATGACATCGTCGGCCGGCACCAGGAGGAGACCGGCTCCACGGTCGCCGAGGCGCTGCTCGACAACTGGGCGTCGACGCTGGCGCGGTTCACCGAGGTGATGCCGCGTGACTACCGCCGGGTGCTCGACGCCCAGGCCGCGGCCGAGGCCGAAGGGCTGACCGAGGACGAGACGACCGCGCGGATGATGGGAGCGATCGGTGGCTGACCCCAAGGGCTTCCTGACCACGTCACGTGAGGTGGCGGCGCGCCGTCCGGTCGACGAGCGGGTCAGTGACTGGCAGGAGGTCTACCCCGACGACGTCGGCCGGGTCCTGCTACCGATCATCAGCAAGCAGGCCGGGCGCTGCATGGACTGTGGCATCCCGTTCTGCCACCAGGGCTGCCCGCTCGGCAACCTCATCCCGGAATGGAACGACCTGGTCTGGCGCGACGACTGGGAGGGCGCGATCGAGCGCCTGCACGCGACCAACAACTTCCCGGAGTTCACCGGCCGGCTCTGCCCGGCACCGTGCGAGACGTCGTGCGTGCTCGGCATCAACCAGGACCCGGTCACCATCAAGAACGTCGAGGTCGCGATCATCGACAAGGCGTGGGACTCCGGCTTCGTGCGCCCCCAGCCGCCGGACTACCTGACCGGCCGCACGGTCGCGGTGGTCGGCTCAGGCCCCGCCGGCCTGGCCGTGGCCCAGCAGCTGACCCGGACCGGGCACACGGTCGCGGTCTACGAGCGCGCCGACAAGATCGGCGGGCTGCTGCGGTACGGCATCCCCGAGTTCAAGATGGAGAAGCGCCAGGTCGACCGGCGGATCGACCAGATGCGCCGTGAGGGCACGGTGTTCCGCGCGGGGGTCGACGTCGGCACCGACCTGACCGGCCGGCAGCTGCGGGAGCGCTACGACGCCGTCGTGATCGCCGTCGGGGCGACGGCCTGGCGCGACCTGCCGGTGACCGGGCGGGAGCTGGGTGGCATCCACCAGGCGATGGAGTACCTGCCGCAGTCCAACCGAGCCTCCAGCGGCGAGACGGTCGAAAACCAGATCGTCGCGACCGGCAAGCACGTCGTCATCATCGGCGGCGGTGACACCGGCGCCGACTGTCTCGGCACCGCGACCCGGCAGGGTGCGGCCTCGGTGACCCAGCTGGAGATCATGCCGGAGCCGGGCACCGAACGGCCGGCGGGCCAGCCGTGGCCGACATACCCGATGACGTTCCGGGTCTCTGCGGCGCACGAGGAGAACGGCGAGCGGGTCTACGCGGTGTCCACGCAGGAGTTCCTCGGGGACGAGGAAGGCAACGTACGCGCCTTGCGGCTGGTCGAGGTGGCGATGGCCGACGGCCGCTTCGAGCCGGTCGAGGGCACCGAGCGTGACATCCCGGCCGAGCTGGTGCTGTTCGCGATGGGCTTCACCGGACCGCGGCGTGAAGGCCTGGTCGAGCAGCTCGGCGTCGAGCTCGACGAGCGCGGAAACGTCCGGCGCGACACCTCCTACATGACGTCGCAGCCCGGTGTGTTCGTCGCCGGGGACGCCGGGCGTGGCCAGTCGCTGATCGTCTGGGCGATCGCCGAGGGTCGTGCTGCGGCGGCCGGGGTGGACCGGTTCCTCACCGGGTCGACGGCCCTGCCCGCGCCGATCCCGCCGACCGCGCGTCCGCTGACTGTCTGAGACGGCGCGCTTCACCAGCAGCCGGATAAGGTCGAGGCGTGCGTAGAGCAAAGATCGTCTGCACCCTCGGCCCCTCGACGTCGTCCCGGCAGCGCATCCATGAGCTGGTGGAGGCCGGCATGGACGTCGCCAGGCTCAACCTCAGCCACGGCGCGTACGAGGACCACGAGCAGGTCTACCGCCTGGTCCGTGAGGAGTCCGACGCCAGCGGCCACGGCGTCGGCATCATGGTGGACCTGCAGGGCCCGAAGATCCGGCTCGGCCGGTTCGCGGACGGCCCGGTGGAGGTCGCGGAGGGCGACTCGTTCACCATCACCACCCGTGACGTCGCCGGGTCACAGACCGAGTGCTCCACGACGTACGACGGCCTGCCCGGCGACGTCAAGCCCGGCGACGAGGTGCTGATCGACGACGGCAACGTGCGGATGCGCGTGGTCGACGTGGCCGGTCAGGATGTGCACTGCGCGGTCGAGATCGGTGGCCGGCTCAGCAACAGCAAGGGCATCAACCTGCCCGGTGTGGCGGTCAGTGTGCCTGCCATGTCGGACAAGGACATGGCCGACCTGCGTTGGGCGCTGCACCTGCGGGCGGACATGATCGCGCTGTCCTTCGTCCGGTCCCCGCGCGACATCGACATCGTGCACCGGGTGATGAAGGAGGAGGGCGAGCACCTCCCGGTCATCGCCAAGATCGAGAAGCCGCAGGCACTCGACTGCCTGGACGAGATCGTCGCCGCGTTCGACGGCGTCATGGTCGCCCGCGGTGACCTCGGCGTCGAGATGCCGCTCGAGGTCGTGCCGACCGTGCAGAAGCGGGTCGTGGAGATCGCCCGGCGCAACGCCAAACCCGCGATCGTGGCGACCCAGATGCTCGAGTCGATGATCTCGGCGCCGCGGCCCACCCGCGCGGAGGCGTCCGACGTCGCCAACGCCGTGCTCGACGGTGCCGATGCCGTGATGCTGTCCGGTGAGACCAGCGTCGGCGAGTACCCCATCGAGACGGTGGAGACGATGCGCCGCATCATCTCCTCGACCGAGAGCGAGGGGCTGGAGCGGATGGCGGCGATCGACTGGAAGCCGCGCACTCGGAGCGGGATCATCGCGAAGGCAGCGGCCGAGGTCGCCGAGCGGGCCGGTGCGCGCTACCTGGTCGCGTTCACCGCCAGCGGCGACAGCGCGCGCCGGCTGGCCCGCTACCGCTCGAGCGTGCCGTTGCTCGCGTTCACCCCGCACGCCGCGGTCCGCTCGCAGCTCGCGCTGACCTGGGGCGTCGAAACGTTCCTCGTACCCATGGTGGAGCACACCGACGAGATGGTGATGCAGGTCGACAAGGCGCTGCTCGACGTCGAGCGGTGCGCCGTCGGCGAGACGGTCGTCATCGTGGCCGGCAGCCCGCCCGGCATCCCCGGCTCGACCAACGCGCTGCGCCTGCACCGGATGGGCGACGCGATCAAGGGCGTGGCGCCCGCCTACCGGAGCAGCTGACC
>JBOHDE010000065.1:0-18274 GCA_050699035.1 Nocardioidaceae bacterium
TCACCTGCCAGATCGCTCCGACCATGATCGCGATCAGCGGCACGGTGACGAGACGGGTGAACAGTCCGACGATCAGCAGCACACCGCCGACACCCTCGGCGATCGTCATCAGCCAGGCGACGAGCTCTGGCTGCGGTACGCCGATGCTGACGAGTACCGGCTCGAAGTTTTCGACCCCGTCGTCGTACTTCTGCCAGCCGTGCGCGGCGAACACCAGTCCGACGCCGACGCGCAGCAGCAGTGGCCCGAGATCAGCGGTCTTGCCCAGCGGGGACGAACCAACGGCTCTCATGAGGTCCTCCAACTCTCCGCGGCCCGGAGGCCGCATCGGCCAGGTGCGCCGTCAAGCATCCCGTACCCAGATGAGAGCGCTGACGAACTCGCTCAGCGAGGGCTGCCGAGCGCTTCGCGACGCTGCCGGCTGGACTCGATCAGGGCCGACTGGACGTCGACCAGCGGCTGGCCGTCGTCGTCGTGGGTGCGCAGCGCCCAGTCGCCGTCGCCGTCGAGATGCCACGACGCCGAGCGGTCCGACAGGCCACGGTCGAGCAGGGCGCCGAGCTCACCGGTGTTGGCGTCGCCCGGGACCTGCACGAGCACCTCGACCCGGCGGTCGAGGTTGCGGTGCATCAGGTCGGCCGAGCCGATCCACACCTCGGGCTCGCCACCGTTCTCGAACCAGAACACCCGGCTGTGCTCGAGAAAACGGCCGAGCACGCTGCGTACCCGGATGTTGTCCGACAGCCCGGGCACCCCCGGCTGCAGCGCGCAGATGCCCCGTACCCACAGGTCGACGGGCACGCCGGCGAGCGAGGCTCGGTACAGCGCGTCGATGATGCCCTCGTCCACGAGGGAGTTGAGCTTCATGCGTACGCGGGCCGGCCGTCCCGCGCCATGGTGCTGGACCTCCCGCTCGACCCGCTCGACGATGCCCGACCGCACTGCGGTCGGGGCGACCAGCAGTCGCTCGTACGACGACGGCCGGGCGAACCCGGACAGGTGGTTGAACAGCCGCGACAGGTCGTCGGTGATCCGGGAGTCCGAGGTGAGCAGGCCGAGATCCTCGTACGTGCGGGCGGTCTTGGGGTTGTAGTTGCCGGTGCCGATGTGGGCGTAGCGGTGGATGCCGTCGGCCTCGTCGCGCACCACCAGCGCGATCTTGGAGTGGGTCTTCAGCCCGACCAGCCCGTAGACGACGTGGCAGCCGGCCTCCTCCAGCTTGCGTGCCCAGCGGATGTTGGCCTGCTCGTCGAACCGAGCCTTGATCTCGACCAGCACCAGCACCTGCTTGCCGGCCTCGGCGGCGTCGATCAGCGCGTCGATGATCGGTGAGTCGCCGGATGTCCGGTACAGCGTCATCTTGATCGCCAGGACCGACGGGTCGGCGGCGGTCTGCTCGATGAAGCGCTGCACGCTGGTGGAGAACGAGTCGTACGGGTGGTGCACGAGGACGTCACGGCGTTTCAGCGCCGCGAACATGTCGACCGGGCTGGCGCTCTCGACCTCGGCGAGGTGCGGGTGGGTCTTCGGCACGAAGGCCGGGTACTTCAGCTCGGCCCGGTCGAGGTCGGCGAGCACGTGCAGACCGGTCAGGTCGAGCGGTCCCGGCAGGTGGTAGACCTCGGCGTCGGTGATGTCGAGCTCGGACACCAGCAACTCGAGCACGTGCGGGTCGATGGTCTCCTCGACCTCCAGTCGCACCGGCGGGCCGAAGCGTCGTCGGAGCAGCTCCTTCTCCAATGCCTTGAGGAGGTTCTCTGCGTCGTCCTCCTCGACCTCGAGGTCCTCGTTGCGGGTCACCCGGAAGATGTGGTGGTCGAGGACCTCCATGCCGGGGAACAGCTGGTCGAGGTGCGTCGCGATCACGTCCTCGAGCGGCACGAAGCGGCCGTCGCTCACGGCCAGGAACCGCGGGAAGTTCGGCGGGACCTTCACCCGCGCGAAGTGCTCCTTGGCGGTGTCGGGGTTGCGTACGACGACGGCGAGGTTGAGCGACAGGCCGGAGATGTACGGGAACGGGTGTGCCGGGTCGACGGCGAGAGGTGTCAGCACCGGGAAGACGCGGTCGTGGAACAGCGTCCGGGTGCTCTCCTGCTCGTCGACGGTCAGGTCGCCCCAGTGCAGGACCTCGATCGACTCCTTGCGCAGCAGCGGCACGATCTCGCTGTGCAGGAGCTCGGTCTGGCGCTGCATCAGCTGGTGGCTGCTCTCCCAGATCCGGTCGAGCTCTTCGCGCGGCAGCAGGCCGCTGACCGCACGGACGGCGACACCAGCGGCGATGCGGCGTTTCAGGCCGGCCACCCGGACCATGAAGAACTCGTCCAGGTTGCTGGCGAAGATGGCGAGGAACCGGACCCGCTCCAGCAGCGGCAGCTCGCGGTTCTCGGCCAGGTCGAGCACCCGCTGGTTGAACTTCAGCCAGGACAGCTCGCGGTCGAGGAACCGGTTGGCGGGCAGTGCTTCGTCCTCGAGGTCGGCGTACGGCGGTTCGACGTCGTACGCGTCAGTGCCTACCGGGGACTCGACGCTCATGCGCCAATCGTGACACGGCTCGGTGAACGCCAGGTGGCGAAGCCTGGCCGCTCCCGCCCGCGTGCCCGCCCACCTGCCCGGCCGGGGCTACCAGCAGGTAGGTTTGAGCACCGTGACCGACATCGTCCAGCGGCTCGAGGACGCCTGGCGCAAGGCCGAAGGCCCGGCGCTGCGGGCCACCCTCGCCCTGCCCGACCGTGCCCTCACCGCCGTCACCGGCCGCCGCGTCGTATCGCAGGGCCAGACCCTCGACCCCGAGATGCGGGCCACCCTGCAGCTCGAGCGGCTGGCCCGGGAGCCGAAGATCGAGGACCTCCCCCTGCCGGCCGGCCGCGCGGCGGTGGTCCGGCAGGCGATCACCGCCGGCGGCAGGCACAAAATCGGCGAGGTCCGTGACGTCGTCGTGGCCGAGGGACAGGACGCTCGGTTGTACGTGCCGCGCGACGCCGCGCCGACGACCGCGCTGCTGATGTTCGTGCACGGAGGCGGCTTCGCGTACGGCAGCCTCGACTCGCATGATGCGCCGTGCCGCTACCTCGCCGAGCGAGCCGGTGTCCGCGTCTTGTCGGTCGAGTACCGGCTCGCGCCGGAGCACCCGTACCCGGCCGGCCTCGACGACGTCGTCAGGGCGTACCAGTACCTGCTCGAGCACACCGCGGAGCTGGGTGCGGACCCGGAGCGGATCGCCGTCGGCGGCGACAGCGCGGGCGGCAACCTGTCGGCGGCGCTGTGCCTGCGGGCGCGGGAGGAGGGCCTGCCGCAGCCGCGACTGCAGGTGTTGGCCTACCCCGGCACCGACTTCAGCCAGGAGCTCCCGTCCCGGCTCGAGTACGCCGAGGGCTTCTACATGACCAAGGCGATGATCGACCGCTGCCGGGCGGCGTACCTCCCGGACGGTGCCGACCTGACTGACCCCTTCCTCAGCCCGCTGCAGGCCAAGGACCTGAGCGGCCTCGCGCCGGCGTACGTTGCGACGGCGGGGTTCGACCCGCTGCGCGACGAGGGCGAGGCGTACGCACGGCGGCTGAGCGACGACGGCGTGCAGGTCGAGATGACACGGCATCCCGGGCTGATCCACGGCTTCGTCAACATGGTGGGCGTCAGCTCGGCGGCCCGGTCGGCCGTCGACGGCATCGTCGCCCAGCTCCGCCACCGCCTCTGACACACCGGTCCCCTCGACTTGTCAGACAGTTCGTGCGCTATGCCGCTCGAACTGTCTGACAACTCGGGCGGCTGTGGATGACGCCAGCGCGGGCACGGCGTTCTTTGCCACGCTGCGGTGCATGACGGGTGGCGAGGACGAGCGGCCGTACCTCTTGGGCGTGGCTCAAGATGGCGTCGTGTCACGGGCGCAGCTCGACGTGTTGGGCGTGACGCGCTGGCGCATCCGTGACGAGGTGCGAGCCCGACGCTGGCGGCTCGTGGGTCGTCAGTGCGTCGTGCTGCACCGCGGTCCGCTGACCCGGGAGGCCAAGGAGTGGGTCGCCGTCCTGGAGCACGGTCAAGGCGCAGCGCTGGCCGCTCACACCGCCGCGGCTCGCTATGGCATGACCGGGTTCGACAGCGAGCTGGTCCAGATCGTCGTGCATCGCGGCGCGCGAACTCGGTCGTTCCCGTGGCTGAAGGTGCATGAGTCCCGCAGGTTCGACCCGGCGACCGACGTGCACCCGGCGCGTACCCCTCGCATCGTCAGCCTGGAGCGGGCGATCGTCGACATGGCGTGCTGGTCGCGGTCTCCTCGTCGGGCCTGCGCCATCCTCTGTGCGGCGGTCCAGCAACGGCTCACCGTCGCACCTCGCCTCCGCGACGAGCTCGACGGCGCCGGCCGGGTGCGCCACCATCGGCTGCTGCGGGCCGTGCTGACCGACATCGAGGGCGGCTCGCACGCGCTGTCTGAGCTCGACATGCTTGCGCTTTGTCGGCGGGCCGGGCTGCCCGAGCCGAGGCGGCAGGCGGTTCGCCGTGACGCGGCAGGGCGGCGCCGCTATCTCGACCTCGAGGTCGTGCTGGCCGACGGGACAGTTCTGGTGATCGAGGTCGACGGCGCAGCACACCTGCAGCCGCTGACGTGGTGGGACGACCAGCTCAGGCAGAACCTCATCGTGATCGACGGGTCCAGCGTGATGCGCTTCCCGGCGGCGATCGCCCGCCTCGACCCTGGCCTGGTGATCGACCAGCTCCGCCAGATGGCCGCCCACCACGTCCTCGCCGCGTGACCGAGTTGTCAGACAGTTCGTGCGTTATGCCGCACGTTTCGTCTGACAACTTGAGGTCACGGGGTACGGCGGTACAGCACGTCGGTGTCGAAGTGCTCGAAGCCGAGTCGGGTGTAGACGGCGACGGCCGGCGCGTTGTCCGCCTCGACGTACAGCCGCACCGACGTCAGGCCGGAGGCCCGGAGATGCCGCAGGCCCTCCAGCGTCAGCGCCTTGCCGAGACCCAGCCCCTGTGCCGACGGCGACACACCCACGACGTACACCTCGCCGAACGGCGCACCTGGACCACGGCCGTGCACCTTCGTCCAGTGGAAGCCGAGCAGGTCGAGGCCGCGCACCGCGACGAACAGCCCGGCCGGGTCGAACCACGGCTCCGCCATCCGCCGGTGCAGGTTGTCCAACGTCATCGTGCCCTGCTCGGGGTGGCCGGCGAACGCCGCGGCGTTCACGTCGACGATCGCCATCTCGTCTCCCGCCGCGAAGGTCCGGATCGTCACGCCCTCGGGCACCGCCGGCGTCGGCAGCGCGGTGGTGAGGTCCCGGCGCATCTTCCACAGCTCGCGTACGACGCTGAAGCCGAGCAGGCTGGCGAGCTGGGCGGCGCCCGGGTGCCGGCCGTGTGCCCACAGGCTGAGCGCGGATGGAGCGGCGAGGTCGACCAGCTGCTTGACCAGGTCGCCACCGATGCCACGCCGTCGGTGGTCGGGATGCACGACCACCTTGGCGACGGCCTCACCGGACTTCCCGGCGCCGAGGTCGAGGTGTCCGTAGCCGACCAGCTCGCCGTCGACGAGGACCGTGACGTGGCGGACGTCGTCGTCGCCGTACTTCAGCTGCAGGAGCACCTGGTCGTCGAGGGGTGACACGCCGTCGGCCCGGGTGGCCGCGTCGGCGAGCGAGCGGACCCGGTCGAGTCCCGGATTGTTCACGGAGACCACCGTAAACGTTATGAAGTTCTGTTCCCCGACGGCCTCTTGGTCGAGTACGTTCCGCAGGTCAACCGACTTCGGGTCCATCGAGGAGCGTCAGACCATGACCGGACTCCCCAGCGGACGACTCGTCCGCCGTGCGGCAGCACTCGCCGCCGCCGTCTCGCTGTGTTCCCTCTCCATCGGATCGATGGAAGGTGCCAGCGCCGACAAACGCAAGCCCGCCAAGCAGCTCGAGCTGCAGGTGCTGTCTATCAACGACTTCCACGGCAACCTGGAGCCGATCCCGGCCACCAGCTCGTCCGGCCGGGTCAACCAGACCCCGGCCGGCGGCGTGGAGTTCCTCTCGACCCACCTCGACCTGCTCCGCGACCAGGCGGAGGACCGTGGTGCTGAGTCGGTGACCGTGGCCGCCGGCGACCTGATCGGTGCGTCGCCGCTGCTGTCGGCCGCGTTCCACGACGAGCCGACGATCGAGGCGATGAACCAGGTCGGCCTCGAGGTGGCCTCCGTCGGCAACCACGAGTTCGACGAGGGTTGGCGCGAGCTGGTCCGGATGCAGCGTGGCGGCTGCCTGCCCGACGGCGACGGGGCCGACAACCAGAACTCCTGCCCCGACCCGGAGGAGCCGTTCCGCGGAGCCGACTTCCAGTACCTCGCGGCGAACGTCTTCCATGTGGACAGCGGCCGCAACGTGCTGCCCGCGGTGGAGATCAAGAAGTACGGCAAGACCGAGGTCGCCTTCATCGGCATGACGCTCGAGGACACCCCCAACATCGTCACCAAGGCCGGTGTCGAGGGCCTGGAGTTCACCGACGAGGTCGAGACCGCCAACGCCCTGGTCGCGGACCTGAAGGACGACGGCGTCGAGACGATCGTCACGCTGATCCACGAGGGCGGCTTCCCGGCCGACCCGACGGCGTTCAACTCCTGCCCGGGCATCTCCGGCCCGATCGTGGACATCAACGCGGGCCTGTCCGCCGAGATCGACGCGGTCATCACCGGCCACACCCATCAGGGCTACAACTGCGCCCTGCCCGACCCGGAGGGCAACGAGCGGCTGGTCACGAGCGCCTTCTCGTTCGGCCGGCTGGTCACCGAGGTCGACCTGACCATCGACACCAAGACCGGTGACGCCCAGCGTGACCTGACCACGGCCAACAACACCATCGTGACCCGCGACGTCGCGAAGGACGGCGTGCTCACCGCGCTGATCGCCAAGCACAAGGAGCTGGTCGCGCCGATCGCCAATGAGGTGATCGGCCACCTCAGCACCCCGTCGGTCACGCGTACGGCGGACGACTCCGCCGAGTCTGCCCTCGGCAACCTGGTCGCCGACGCGCAGAAGGCCGATGCATCCCTGCTCGAAGGCGGAGCCGCACCGGAGATCGCGTTCATGAACCCCGGCGGCATCCGTGCCGACCTGCTGGCGAACGCCGCGGGCGAGGTGACGTACGAGGCGGCGTTCACCACGCAGCCCTTCAACAACTTCGACGTCGCGATGGATATGACGGGTGCGCAGGTCCTGGCGCTGCTCGAGCAGCAGTGGTCCGGGGTCAACCAGGGGTCGCCGAAGGTGCTGCAGGTCTCCGGGATCGAGTACACCTGGGACCAGAGCAACGCCGCGGGCGCCAAGGTGGTCCCGGGCACGGTGCTGGTCAACGGTGAGCCGCTCGACCAGGCGCGCACGTACCGGGTCACCGCGAACTCGTTCCTGTCCGACGGCGGAGACGGGTTCTCGGTGTTCGCCGACGCGACCAACAAGTACTTCGGTGGTCTCGACATCGACGCGCTGGCGGCCTTCCTGCAGGCCAACGACCCGTACACCCCTGTCGCGCAGGACCGGATCGACGTCCAGCCTTAACCGGCGGGGTCGGCGCCGCCCCTGAGACGAGCACCGTCTCGGGGGCGGCGTTGTTCGGCCGGGCTTCAGCGCGTCGTCACGCCTCCGTTACGGTGTTGGCCCACACTCAGGAGTGCGTACGGGTTTCAGGTGCGCGTCGACGGGGCAACGCTTCGAGGAAGGAGGCGCCGGCCAGACGTGCCGGTCGCATACATGCCACCCTTGCTTATCATCGCCCTGGTCCCGCTGGTGCCGTTGTCGTGTCTCGGCCTGGTGCTCTGGCTCGACCACCTCGAAGAAACCCTCGACCGTGACGTGCAGCGCCGTCAGCGACCACGCTCTCGGGCCGGCGCCGTCCGTGCCTCCGCGCCCGAGCCGTCGGGCCCTGGCTCGGAGTCTGCGTCCACGGTTGTCTCGTCGCCCGTCGTGGTGTCGTCGCTCTCGGTGTCGGTCGGTCCCGACGTACCCGCTCCCGCCGGCGGCAGCACGAACCGGTAGCCCACGTTGCGTACGGTGCCGATCAGCGCCTCGTGCTCCGGTCCGAGTTTCGCCCGCAGCCGCCGTACGTGTACGTCGACCGTGCGCGTACCGCCGAAGTAGTCGTAACCCCAGACCTCCTGCAGCAGCTGCTGCCGGTTGAACACCCGGCCGGGGTGCTGGGCCAGGAACTTCAGCAGCTCGAACTCCTTGAACGTCAGGTCGAGCGCGCGGCCGCCCACCTTGGCGACGTAGGTCCCCTCGTCGACGAGGACGTTGCCGGTGCGGATCACGTGCGGCTCGTCGTCCTCGTCCTCGCCGTCGGCGAGCCGTCCGGCTGCGAGTCGCAGCCGCGCGTCGACCTCGACCGGACCGGACGTGTCCAGGAGTACGTCGTCGACGCCCCAGTCGGCCGTGACCACGGCGAGCCCGCCCTCGGTGACCACCAGGATCACCGGGACGTCGACCCCGGTCGTCCGCATCAGCCGGGTGAGCTCGCGCATCCGGGCGAGGTCCTTGCGAGCGTCGACCAGCACGGCGTCGCAGGCCGGAGAGTCGACCAGGACGCTCGGCTCGGCGGGCAGCACGCGCACCTGGTGGGGGAGCAGCGCGAGAGACGGCAGCACGTCGGCGGATGCCTGCAGGGCATTCGTCAGCAGTAGCAGCGAACTCATCGCACTCCCCTCGGGGACACAAAGAGGCCCAGGGCGGGTCGCCCGGGCCTCGTTGCCAGAGGCAGGATATCGGATGTGACGACCTCGAATGACCTCAGTGTTCACGGTCACGTGACCATTCGCTACTGGGCGTCGGCGCGCGCGGCGGCCGGTCGTGAGTCGGACTCGGTGCCCGCCGGCACGTTGGCGGAGGCGTTGGCAGCGGTGCGCGCGCTGCACGCGGAGTCGTCGCGGTTTGCCGATGTGCTGGGGATCTGCTCGATCCTGGTGGGCTCCGATCCGGTCGGTTCGCGTGATCCTGCCCACATCGACCTGCGGCCTGGCGACGTCGTCGAGCTGCTGCCGCCGTTCGCCGGCGGGTGAGCCCGCTTCGTACGACGTAGCCTGGGGTCCGTGAGTCCTGGCTGGTGGGTCCTGGTCGCCGCGGTCGCCGTGGCGGTCCTGCTCGGCCTGGCCAAGCAGTGGCACGACGGCCGGTTCCGCCGCGGTCGCCGCGCCGTCGCCGATGACAGCGGTGACCGGCTGACCCCCGCCGAGATCGGTGCCGAGCTGGGCGGCCAGGCAACGCTGTTGCAGATTTCCAGCGCGTTCTGCGCCCCGTGCCGCGCCACCCGGCACCTGCTCGGACACGTCGCCGACCAGGTCGACGGCGTACGCCACGTCGAGATCGACGCCGAGTCTCACCTCGACCTGGTGCGCCGGCTCGGCGTGATGCGTACCCCGACCGTGCTGGTCCTCGACGCGGACGGGCGCATCACCACCCGGGCATCGGGCCTGCCGCGCCGGCACGACGTCGTCGCGGCGCTCGGCCGGGCCATCCCGCAGCGCCAGCCGGCCGACTGACCCGCCGCTGGCCGTGAGCACGTGGAAAATTGCCCAATTGGGCAAAGTTCCACCTCGATCCGGCGGATCCGGGTCGAATTTTGCCCAATTGGGCAATCTTTGACGCGCCGCGACCCAACCAACTTGTCACCGTCATTCGCGCAACTTCGGTGCGAAGGGGTGGGGGTTCGCCCCGGCCTCTGCATCTTCGCGACGCGCGAGACGCGCCGCGATGTGAGACGGAGTCTTGAAATGTGGGATGACCTTTCGTCGCGGTCAACCACACGCCGTAGTCTCGTCGGCATGAGATCGGCATGGCTCACCAAGCGCCGGGCAGTGGACAACTGCCGTGTGCGTTCCATGCTGTGTCGAATGACCTGACCGGGCGGTGCCCCGAGTCCTCTGAGTGATGCTCGATGCATCCAGAGCTCACCGCCCTGACGCCTGCCCCTCGCACGCCTGTCAGGAGATGCGCCTCATGCCAGCTTCCGAACCCACACCATCGGCCCAGGTCGACCCGCGTGGTCTGAGATTCGCCGCCGCGCTGACCGCGGTGGTCCTGGCCGCCGTACTCGTCACCGGAAGCACCTGGTTGCTCGCCGCGCAGGCCGTGGTGTTCGCCATCGGTGCGTTCGCTGGAGTCCGCCGCTCACCGTACGGGCTGGTCTTCACCCACCTGGTCCGCCCCCGGCTGGCACCGCCCGCCGAACGGGAGGATCCGCGGCCCCCGCAGTTCGCGCAGGCCGTCGGCTTCGGCTTCGCCCTGCTCGGGGTGGTCGGCTTCCTCGCCGGCGCCACGACACTGGGCCTGGTCGCGACCGGCGCGGCATTCGCGGCCGCCCTCCTCAACGCCGTGTTCGGGTTCTGCCTGGGCTGCGAGGTCTACCTGTTGTTCCGACGTACACGCTTCGCCCGCAAGCCGGGCACGAAACTGGAGGTTTCCGCATGAGCCGCGACGCAGTACTGGTCGACGCGCAGTGGGTCGAGGAGCATCTCGACGACGCCGGCGTCGTCCTTGTCGAAGTCGACGAGGACACGACCGCCTACGAGAAGGGCCACATCCGTGGTGCCGTCAAGGTCGACTGGAAGGACGATCTCCAGGACCCGGTGCGGCGTGACTTCGTCAACCGGCAGCAGTTCGAGGCGCTGCTGTCCGAGCGGGGGATCGGCAACGGCGACACGGTCGTCCTGTACGGAGGGAACAACAACTGGTTCGCCGCGTACGCGTACTGGTACTTCAAGCTGTACGGTCACGAGAAGGCGCTGCTGCTCGACGGCGGCCGCAAGAAGTGGGAACTCGACAGCCGCGAGCTGACCGGCGAGGCCGTCACCCGCGAGGCGACGACGTACTCTGCGAAGGACCCCGACCTGGCCATCCGGGCGTTCCGCGACGAGACCGTCGAGGCGATCGGCGTCAAGAACCTGGTCGATGTGCGCAGCCCCGACGAGTACGCCGGACGGCTGCTCGCACCGGCGCACCTGCCCCAGGAGCAGGCGCAGCGGGCCGGCCACATCCCGACCGCGGCGAACATCCCGTGGAGCAAGGCGGCCAACGACGACGGCACGTTCCGGTCCGACGACGAGCTGAAGACGTTGTACGGCGAGGCCGGGGTCGACTTCGGCAAGGACACCATCGCGTACTGCCGGATCGGCGAGCGCAGCGCGCACACCTGGTTCGTGCTGCACGAGATCCTCGACCAGCCGAACGTCAAGAACTACGACGGTTCGTGGACCGAGTACGGCTCGCTGGTCGGGGTGCCAGTGGCCCTCGGCGACGAGCCCGGCTCGGCCGCGTAGGGGCGGTGGGCTGATGTGCTCAGCAACTGAGGGCGGGTTGTCGCTCGACGGCGTCGACGTCGCGAAGGAGGCCGTCATCCAGGGTGTCGTGACCCGGGGTGACGCCCCGGTCGGCGGCGCCTACGTACGGCTGCTCGACGGCAGCGGCGAGTTCACTGCCGAGGTGCCGACGTCGGCGACCGGCCACTTCCGGTTCTTCGCGGCCCCGGGGGAGTGGACGCTCCGCACGCTGGCGCCTCAGGCGGACCCGGTCGACCGCGCCGTCGTCGCCGCCACCGGCACGGTCGCCGAGGTCGCGATCAGCCTCTGACCAGCGGGTGCCGCACACGGCCCCGCGCCTCCTCGTACTCGACGAGGAGGCGCGGGGCCGTTTGCCAATCCTGGGGGTTTTCGGCTTAGGGTGGCCAGCCGGAGGAGGGTGAGGGACCCGTGAACCAGCACGATGGCCTATACGAGGCCGCAGGGGAGCGTCGTGGGGAGCAGCGCGCGCTGATTCTGCTCGGCGTGGTCGGCCTCGCGATGGCGCTGATCCTCGGTGCGTTCTCCCTCGGGCGGGTCGTGTCCGACGACCAGGCCAGCTCCGCGCCGCCGACCGCCGACCCGACCAATGCGGCGAAGGTCGAGGCCGGCAGCCTCGCGGAGGCTGCTCTTGGCGGCAACCGCAAGCCGGCGGCCAA
The DNA here is from genome assembly GCA_050699035.1 of Nocardioidaceae bacterium. GTDB lineage: Bacteria > Actinomycetota > Actinomycetes > Propionibacteriales > Nocardioidaceae > WHTB01. The sequence continues at coordinate 11,968 of JBOHDE010000065.1, forward strand.
GAAGAAGCCGTCGAGCTCACCGAAGGCGACCGCCACCCCGGTGATCGGCGAGGGCGAGCTGAAGGGCCGTGGGTTCCAGGGCCCGGTCCGCGTCATCAAGCCGCACAAGGTGATCGCCACCTGCCGCTCGAAGGCCGGCGTCGACGCCGGTGGCGACCCGGTGACCTACCTGGCCGGCAACACCAACGACGGCAGTGCCCAGAGCGCCTGGCGGTGTGACGGCACCGGCGAGGGTGTCATGCTGACGTATCGATTCCCGAGCGCGCGCCGGATCGTCGAGGTGGGGCTGATCCCGGGGTACGCCAAGACCGACCCGGTCGACGGCACCGACCGGTACGCCGAGAACCGCCGGATCAAGCGGGTCCGCTGGACGTTCGACGGCGGCCGGTTCATCGAGCAGCGCTTCAACACCTCCGCCAGCGTGCGTCGGATGCAGGCGATGCGCATCCCGATGCTGAAGAGCCGCACGGTCAAGGTGACGATCCTGTCGAGCAGTGCCGGCAAGCGCCGGACGATCGCGATCAGCGAGACCCGGTTCGCCGGTCCCGACGATTAGAGCGCGACTGTTCTCCTGACATACGCGCAACATCGGCGCGAGCATTCGGGGGCAGCGCACGGACGCCGAGATGGACGATCTGGGGGCTCGCCGGCCATCGCTGCACCCGAGAAGGTCCATCTCGGCGCCGCCGCGGGCCACGTCGACAGCGAGCGGAGGGCACGTACGCGCAACCTCGGCGCGAGTGTCCTCCCTTTCGCATCGAGGTTGCGCGTATGTCGGGAGTTGCGCCGACATTCGCGCAACCTCGGCGCGAAGAGGCCGGGGTCAACGCACAGACGCCGGGCTGCCGAGTCGGTCGCCCTGGTAGGCCTCGAGGTAGCGGCCCATGTCGTCGTCGCGGAGCGCCTTCCACAGTGCCTTGCTCTCCGGGCCGTCGAGGAGGACGACGCTGCCGACCCCGGGCACGTCGTCGTACCCGCCGAACGGTGCGGTCAGGTAGACGAAGTCGTCGCCGCGGATCGACCGCAGGTCGGTGGCCAGGTCGCGCATCGTGCCGGTGCTGAACCCCGAGTCGACCGTGGTGTTGTCCGCGATCGCGCCGAGCAGGTTCTTCAGCTTGACCGGGTTGGTCAGCGTCCCCTGGCTGGCTGCCTTCTCCATGGTGGCGCGGAGGAAGTTCTGCTGCCGCTTGATCCGGTCGAAGTCGCCGTTGGGCAGGCCGTACCGCGTGCGCACGTAGTCGAGGGCCCGCTTGCCCTCGAGGCGCTCCGTGCCCGCCGTCCAGGTCCGGCCCTCGCTGGTGAACGACTCCGGGATCTCCACCTCGACGCCGCCGATCGCGGTGGTGAGGTCCTTGAAGCCGTCCCAGTCGACCATCGCGGTGTGGTCGATGTAGACGCCGGTGAGGTCCTCGATCGTACGGAGGGCGAGGTCGGGACCACCGAAGGAGAACGCCGCGTTGACCTTCTGCCGGCCGTTCCCCGGGATGTCGACGTAGCTGTCACGCGGGATCGAGACGAGATAGGCGGTCGCCCGGTCCTTGGGGATGTGCAAGATCATGATGGTGTCGCTGCGGAACGCGCCGCGCGTCCACTCCCCGTCGGCCAGCTCGGCCTTGATGGTCTGCTCGTTGTGGCCCTTGTCGGTGCCGAGCAGCAAGATGTTCAGCGCCTCGGCGGCGGGGCCCGCGGTCGGGCGTACGGCACGCTGCTCGGGTTTGACCGCACTCTCGAACCGGTCGATCGACCCGAGCGTGTCGTTGACGTACCACACGGCGGCAGCGCCCATGGCCACGATCAGCGCCAGCAGCACGGTCATGCCGACGAGCACCTTGTGTCGGCGGAGCACGCCACGGCGGCGTGCTCGGTGTGGTGTCGTCGCGGTCACGCGCCCCCCAGCTGGTCGAGGTCCATCCCCCGGCACGGGAGGGTCGGATCGGCTCAGACTTCGAGCAGGATCGTCACCGGGCCGTCGTTGGTCGACGTGACCTGCATCATCGCGCCGAAGACTCCGGTCTCCACGTGTGCCCCAAGGGTACGCAGTGCGGCGCAGAAGGCGTCGTAGATCGGCTCAGAAACCCGGCCGGGCGCCGCCGCGCTCCAGGACGGTCGGCGACCCTTGCCGGTATCGGCGTACAGCGTGAACTGGCTGACCACCAGGACCGGGGCACCGAGATCCGACGCCGACCGCTCGCCGTCGAGGATGCGCATCTCCCAGGTCTTGCGGGCCAGCGCCGCCGCAGCCTCGGCGGTGTCGTCGTGGGTGACACCGAGGAGTACGAGCAGGCCGGGTGCCGGCAACGTGGCGGCGGCCGTCCCATCGATGACCACCTCGGCCTGAGAAACTCGCTGGACCACTGCCTTCATCGAGAGCTCTTCCCGTCCGTGCGTCGACGCGTCGCCCGAAGTCTGACAGCAGCACCTGGCACGAATACCCAACACCAGGACCTGGCACGATGACCGCCATGACTCGACCGTCCACCCTGATCACGGTCGCACCCACGGGTGCGGAGACAAGCAAGGCCGACTTCCCGCAGCTGCCGACGACCCTGCCCGAGCTGGTCGAGACCGCGCAACGCTGTGAGGCCGCGGGCGCCGCGCTGGTCCACGTGCACATCCGGGACGACGAGCACCTCCCGACCCTCGACCTCGGCCGGCTGCAAGACACCGTGGCCGCACTGCGGGCCGAGACCACGCTGGTCGTGCAGCTGTCGACCGGCGGCGCCGTCACCGACCCGTACGAAGACCGGCTTCGGGTGCTGGAGGCAGCGCCGGAGTCGTGCTCGCTGACCATGGGCTCGGTCAACTTCGGCGACGACGTGTTCATGAACCCCTGGGGCTTCGTGACCGAGCTCTACCAGGGCACCCAGGAGCGTCGGGTCGTGCCGGAGTTCGAGCTGTTCGACCTCGGCCAGGTGGCGGCGCTGCACCGGCTGCTCGACGTACACGGTCTGCCGTTCGGCGGCCGGGTGCACTGCGACCTGGTGATGGGTGTGCCGGGTGGCATGCCGGGCACGGCGGACGCGCTGGTCGCCGCCGTGCAGGCGTTGCCCGCTGCCGTCACCTCGTGGTCCGCGACCGGGGTGGGGCGGACGACGCTCGCCGTCGCGCTGGCGGCGCTGTCCAAAGGCGGGCACCTGCGGGTCGGCATGGAGGACGTCTTGTCGTTCGCCAAGGGCCGGCCGGTGCAGCACAACGCCGAGCTGGTCGAGCGCGCGGCAGCGTTGGCGGCGCTGGCGCAGCGCCCGGCGATGACCACGGCCGAGGCGCGCGACCTGCTGCAGGTCCGCGCCGCCTGACAGTTGTCAGACAGTTCGTGCGCTCTACCGCACGAGTCGTCTGACAACTGGTCAGTAGACGAGGGCCTGGGCGCCGTCGCCGAGTGACTCCTCGACGAACACCGGCGCTCCGGCGACCCGTACTCCCTCGATGATGTCGGCCTCCCGGATCTCGCGGCGCTTGGCGCACTGCGTGCACAGGGTGACCCGGCCGCCTTCGAGCACGGCGGCGAGCAGCTCGTCGAGCGGGGCGGCGTGGGGGAGCTCGAACTCCGCCGCCCGCCCGGGCAGCGCGAACCAGGCCGACTCCCCGGTGAGCCACAGCGAGACGTCGGCTCCGGCCGCGACCGCGGTCGCCGCCACGGTGAAGGCCTGGTTGCAGCGCTCCGCGGCGTCGGCACCTGCGGTGACCTTGATGACCAGTGTGCGAGGCATGGTCAGAGGCTAGCCCGTCGCCTCGATAGACTGCCGGTCGTGGAAGCCTTCTTCATCACGCTGCTGGTGCTGAGCGGCCTGGTCATCACCTGGTTCGCGTTCTACGTCGTCTACAAGCTGTACAAGGGCCAGGCCTGAGCGGCCGCCCGAATCGACGTTCCCATGGCCTTCGAGATTCCCGCTGACCTGCACCCTGACTGCGCGCCGATCGCCTGGCTGCTCGGCACCTGGCGCGGCAACGGGCATGGCGACTACCCGACCATCGACACGCTGTCGTTCGCGCAGGAGCTGATCTTCACCCATGACGGGCGGCCGTTCTTCCACTACCTGAGCCGGACCTGGATCACCGACGAGGAGGACAAGCAGGTCCGGCCCGGCGCGATCGAGACCGGGTTCGTCCGGCCGAAGCCCGACCGCCAAATCGAGCTGGTGCTGGCGCACGCCACCGGGTACGTCGAGGTCTGGTACGGCGAGGTCGAGGGCGCCAAGATCGAGCTCAGCACCGATGCGGTCGTCCGCACCCGGACCGCCAAGGAGTACAACGCAGGGCACCGCCTGTACGGCCTGGTCGACGGTGACCTGATGTGGACGTTCGACATGGCGGCCATGGGGCAGCCGCTGCAGTCCCACCTGTGGGGTCGCCTGCAGCGCGCCTGATCAGTCGACGAAGACGCGCTCGTCTACGTCGATCCTTGCCCAGCTGGGGCTCTTCTGCTGGATATGGGTCTGCGGTCGATGGTCCGGTGAAGGCCTCATTGGGCGACTCTGGTCCATTCCCTGTTTGGCACGGGGCGCCCCCGTTCCACTAGGTATGGAACGGGGCGCCCCCGTACCAGAAGCGGTGGGCGTGCCGACCACCGCCCTTGGCTACTCGTCAGCAGTCTGAGCATTGACGCCAACGCGGGCCGCGCGCGTGATCAGTCGACGAAGACGCGCTCGTCGACCAGCTGCTCGGCGACCAGCCCGCCGTCGGGGTCGAACCGGCCGGCCTCGAACCGTTTGCGGAACTCCAGGTCGACGTGGTCGACGCCGTTGCGGTTCTTCTCGATGCTGACCACGGCCCAGCCGCGGAATCGCTCCGCGTTGCCGAGGTCGAAGACGAGGTGGTGCCGGGCGACCACGTCGTACTTCTCGTTCAGGATCATGATCACGTCCGCCTCGTGGGCCAGTGCGGTGGAGCCGCGCAGGTGCTGCACGCGCATCCGCCGCCCGCCGGCGAGGCTGTCCTGGTCGCCCGCGACGATCGCGAGCACGGGGACCCCGGCATCGAGCGCGAGGTCCTTGAGCCCCTCGACGATCGTGGTGACCCGCTCGTCCTCCCACACCGGCTGTCCGGGCGCGGCGACCTTCTGCAGGTAGTCGACGACGACCAGCGGCTGGTGCCCGCTGCGTTCCTCGACCTGCCGCACCACGTCACGGATGGTCTCGACCGTGGTGCTCGTGCCGCTGGAGCCATGCAGGTTCAGCCGCTCCGCATAGCCGCGCAGGGCCCGGACCGCCTCCCGGCCGCCCACCATCTCGGTCAGCATCTCCTCGAGCGAGGTCGCCGCGTTGTGGCGCGCCTCGAAAACCTCGGCCAGCCGGCGCAGGGGTCGCGCCGGTGCGCCGTCCACCTCGGCGGCCTCGATCGCGAGCAGCCGCTGGAGCAGGGTGTGGGTGTCGTGCTCGAACGAGAAGTACACGACCGTGCTGCCCGACCGCGCCGCGTGCCGCAGGACCTGCAGTGCGAACGTCGTCTTGCCCAGCCCCGGGGCACCCCCGAGCAGGGTCAGCTCGCCCGAGCGGAGCCCGCCGGCGAGATGGTGGTCGAGCACGCCGAAGCCAGTGGGCCAGACCCGTGCTCCCGCACTGACCCCAGCCCGCAGCTTGTCCTCGGTGACCGCGAGAACGTCGGCGAGCGACTGCAACCGATCTGTCATGCGAAAAGTGCAGCAGACCGTGCCGCGTCCAGGGGGCGAGATGGGCAAAGATCACCCGCCTAGACTCAGAAGAGTGACCGATCGTCGTACGGAGCAGACCGACGCCGACTGGCGTGCGGAGCTGCGCGCCCGCGGCTACCGGCTCACGCCCCAGCGAGAGCTGGTGCTGGAGGCCGTCGACGAGCTCGAGCACGCCACGCCCGAGCGGATCTTGGTCCATGTCCGTGAGCGCGCCGCCGGGGTGAACATCTCGACGATCTACCGCACGTTGGAGCTGCTCGAGGAGCTCGGCCTGGTGGCTCACACCCATCTCGGGCACGGCGCTCCGACCTACCACTCGACCGCGGTTCCCGAGCACGTGCACCTGATGTGCCGGTCCTGCAAGACCGTGAGCGAGCTCGAGCCGGCCATGGTCGAGCCGCTGGTGCAGACGCTGCGCGACGGCTTGGGTTTCGAGACCGACGTGCGTCACCTCACCGTGTTCGGCATCTGCAAGGAGTGCACCTGATGAGTCCCGCGAACTACCGCAGCCCGCTGCTCGACCTGCCGGGGGCGGTCGAGGCCGAAGCCCCCGACGTGGGGGTCGCGGCGCACTACGGCAACCCGTTCGCCGAGCAGAAGCAGCTGGCCGCCGGGGAAGGGTTCGTCGACCTGTCCCACCTCGGTGTGCTGCGCGTT
>JBOHDE010000066.1:0-18088 GCA_050699035.1 Nocardioidaceae bacterium
TGCTCCGGTCGCCTCAACGGTGCCGAGATGTCACGCACGGAGTTCTACCGCGAGGGTCGCGTCCCGCTGCACACGCTTCGCGCCGACATCGACTACGGCTTCTACGAGGCGCGTACGACGTTCGGCCGGATCGGCGTCAAGGTGTGGATCTACAAGGGCGAGCTCGCCGGCACCCGCGCCGAGCGTGAGGCGCAGGCCGCCGCTCGGGCCGCCGCCGGTGGCCGGGCGCGTCCGACCCGCCGTCGTGGCGACCGTCCGGAGCGGGGCGACCGTCCCGACCGCGGCGGGCGTGGCGGTGGCGGTGGACAAGCCCCGGCCGACACCCAGCCGACCAGCCAGCCGACCACCGAGCCGACCGGGTCGGCCCCGGCCGCCGCCGAGCAGGCGCCGGTCGAGGCTCCCGCGACGACCGCGCCGACCGGGCAGGAGGGCTGACATGCTGATCCCCCGCAGGGTCAAGCACCGTAAGCAGCACCACCCCAAGCGCCGTGGCATGGCCAAGGGCGGCACGTCGCTCGCCTTCGGCGAATACGGCATCCAGGCGGTGGAGGCTTCGTACGTCACGAACCGGCAGATCGAGTCGGCCCGTATCGCGATGACCCGTCACATCAAGCGCGGTGGAAAGGTGTGGATCAACATCTACCCCGACCGCCCATTGACCAAGAAGCCCGCGGAGACCCGGATGGGTTCCGGCAAGGGCTCCCCCGAGTGGTGGGTGGCCAACGTGAAGCCCGGCCGAGTGATGTTCGAGCTCTCCGGCGTCACCGACGAGGTCGCCCGCGAGGCGCTGCGTCGTGCCATGCACAAGCTCCCGATGAAATGCCGCTTCGTCACCCGCGAGGCAGGTGAGGGCTGATGAGTTCCAAGACCTTGGTTGGCGATCTGCGCAACCTCAGCAACAACGAGCTGACGACCAAGCTCGGCGAGGCCAAGGAGGAGCTGTTCAACCTCCGCTTCCAGGCGGCGACCGGTCAGCTCGAGAGCCACGGTCGGCTGCGTACGGTGCGCCGCGACATCGCCCGGATCTACACGATCATGCGCGAGCAGGAGCTCGGTATCACCGAGCCGGTCGAGGCACCCGCTGTTGGCGTCGAGGAGCCCACGGACGAGGCGACCGACGAGGAGCCCGCGGACGAGGCGACCGACGAGGAGCCCGCGGACGAGGCGACCGACGGGGAGCCGACCGACGGCGCAACAGATGGGGCGACCGACGACGAGACCACCGAGAGCAAGGGTGGCGCATGAGCGAGGAGAACACCGTGACGAACGCGACCGAGCCTGCCGTGCAGGCCCGCGCCCAGCGCAAGACCCGTGAGGGTCTCGTCGTGAGCGACAAGATGGACAAGACCGTGGTGGTCAACGTCGAGGACCGTGTCAAGCACGCGCTGTATGGCAAGGTCCTCCGGCGCACCAGCAAGCTGAAGGCGCACGACGAGCAGAACCAGTGCGGCATCGGCGACCGTGTCCTCCTGATGGAGACGCGGCCGCTGTCGGCCACCAAGCGCTGGCGCGTCGTCGAGGTCCTCGAGAAGGCCAAGTAAGACTCACTATTCGTTCCGCCAGGCTCGGAGCCACCAGGCCGCGAGAACCGGCGCGACAACCAGGAGAAACCGATGATCCAGCAGGAGTCGCGACTGAAGGTCGCCGACAACACGGGTGCCAAGGAGATCCTCTGCATCCGCGTTCTCGGCGGCTCCGGTCGGCGCTACGCCGGTGTCGGCGACGTCATCGTTGCCACCGTGAAGGACGCGATCCCCGGTGGCGGCGTGAAGAAGGGCGACGTCGTCAAGGCCGTCGTCGTGCGGACGGTCAAGGAGCGTCGCCGTCAGGACGGCTCATACATCCGCTTTGACGAGAACGCCGCCGTGATCCTCAAGCAGGACGGCGAGCCACGAGGCACCCGCATCTTCGGCCCGGTCGGTCGCGAGCTGCGCGAGAAGAAGTTCATGAAGATCATCTCGCTTGCGCCGGAGGTGCTCTAGATGGCAGGCAACCTGAACATCAGGAAAGGTGACGCCGTCCGCGTCGTCGCCGGCAAGGACAAGGGTGCCGAGGGCAAGGTCATCGCCGTGCTCCCGGAGAAGAACCGCGTGATCGTCGAGGGTGTCAACCGGATCAAGCGGCACACCAAGGTCGTCCAGCAGGGCGGCCGCGGCGGCACCACGGGCGGCATCGTCACCCAGGAGGCGGCGATCGACGTCTCCAACGTGATGCTGCTCGTCGAGGTCGACGGCAAGAAGGTCCCCACGCGCGTCGGTTTCCGCCGCGACGAGGTGACCAAGCGCCGGCCCGACGGCTCGACCTACACCGCGCACCGCAGCATCCGCGTCGCCAAGCGGACCGGTGAGGAGATCTGACATGACCACTGAGACGACGACCACCGAGACGACTGAGCCCACCGAGCCCCGGGAGACTCCGCGGCTCAAGGTGCGCTACCGCGAGGAGATCCTCCCCGCGCTGCGCGAGGAGTTCGGCTTCGCCAACGTCATGCAGGTCCCCGGCGTGACCAAGATCGTGGTCAACATGGGTGTCGGCGAGGCGGCTCGCGACTCCAAGCTGATCGAGGGTGCGATCAAGGACCTCACCGCGATCACCGGCCAGAAGCCGATGGTCACCAAAGCGCGCAAGTCGATCGCCCAGTTCAAGCTGCGCGACGGGATGCCGATCGGCGCTCACGTGACCCTGCGTGGCGACCGGATGTGGGAGTTCCTGGACCGTCTGCTGGCCCTGGCCCTGCCCCGCATCCGCGACTTCCGTGGCCTGTCGCCCAAGCAGTTCGACGGCCGCGGCAACTACACGTTCGGTCTGACCGAGCAGGTTGTGTTCCACGAGGTCGACCAGGACAAGATCGACCGCCAGCGGGGCATGGACATCACGATCGTCACCACGGCGACCAACGACGAGGAGGGGCGCTCGCTCCTCAAGCAGCTCGGTTTCCCCTTCAAGGAGCTCTGACCGATGGCGAAGACGGCACTGATCGTCAAGGCTTCCCGTAAGCCCAAGTTCAAGGTTCGCGGCTACACGCGCTGCCAGCGCTGTGGTCGGCCCAAGTCGGTCTACCGCAAGTTCGGCCTGTGCCGAGTGTGCCTTCGCGAGATGGCGCATCGCGGCGAACTGCCTGGCGTGACCAAGAGCAGCTGGTAACCCTTCCACCGATGTTTGATCGCTGTAGGTCGATCGTGTCCACCCGGACCGGCCGAAACCACCGCGGGAAAGAAGGCCTCAGGCCATGACGATGACTGACCCGATCGCAGACATGCTGACGCGTCTGCGCAATGCCAACCAGGCGTACCACGATGACGTCTCGATGCCCTCGAGCAACCTGAAGGCCGGCCTCGCCGAGATCCTTCAGCAGGAGGGTTACATCACCTCCTGGAAGGTCGAGGAGCCCGACGAGGGCGCCGTGGGCAAGACCCTGGTGATCGCGCTGAAGTACGGCCCCAGCCGTGAGCGCTCGATCGCCGGCGTCCGCCGGATCTCCAAGCCCGGGCTGCGGGTGTACGCGAAGGCGACTGCCCTGCCCAACGTGCTCGGTGGACTCGGTGTCGCGATCATCTCGACAAGCCAGGGCCTGCTGACCGATCGACAGGCCAAGAGCAAGGGCGTAGGCGGAGAAGTTCTCGCCTACGTCTGGTGACGAAGGACCGGAAGGAGATACCCGCATGTCGCGCATCGGCAAGCTGCCCATCCCGGTCCCGTCGGGTGTGGACGTCGCGATCGACGGCCGCACGATCACGGTGAAGGGCCCCAAGGGCGAGCTCAAGCACACGGTCGCGTCGCCGATCGAGATCTCGCGGTCCGAGGCCGGCGAGATCGAGGTCAAGCGCCCCAACGACGAGCGGGACAGCCGTGCCCTGCACGGGCTGTCGCGCACGCTGGTCGCCAACATGGTGACTGGCGTGACCGCCGGCTACGAGAAGAAGCTCGAGATCGTCGGCGTCGGCTACCGCGTCGTGCCGAAGGGCCCGACCCAGCTCGAGTTCGCGCTCGGCTACTCCCACTCGATCGTCTTCGACGCGCCCGAGGGCGTGACCTTCGCGGTCGAGGGCCCGACCAAGCTCGCGGTCCAGGGGATCGACAAGCAGCAGGTCGGCGAAGTCGCCGCCAACATCCGCAAGCTGCGCAAGCCCGAGCCGTACAAGGGCAAGGGCATCCGCTACGCGGGCGAGCAGATCCGCCGCAAGGTCGGAAAGGCTGGTAAGTGACGATGGCTATCGCACTGAGGACCCCCAAGAAGACCGCGTCCCGTACGGCCTCGCGGCTGCGCCGCCAGGTCCGGGGCCGCAAGAAGATCACCGGGAGCACCACGCGTCCACGCCTGGTCGTGACCCGGTCCAGCCGGCATGTCGTGGCTCAGCTCGTCGACGACACGCAGAGCCGTACGCTCGTCTCCGCCAGCACGATGGAGGCCGACGTCCGCGCCCTGCAGGGCGACAAGACCGCCCGGGCCAAGAAGGTCGGCGAGCTTGTCGCCGAGCGGGCCAAGGCTGCCGGAGTCGACAGCGTGGTCTTCGACCGCGCTGGCAACAAGTACCACGGTCGTGTCGCAGCTCTGGCCGACGGCGCTCGCGCCGGTGGCCTCGAGTTCTGACCCGACGACGCAAACGAGAGAAGAGGTAGTTCGAATGAGCGGACCCCAGCGCCGCAGTGGTGGTGCCGGTGGAGAGCGCCGCGGTCGCGACGACCGTCGTGGCCAGGCCGCCGACAAGACCGCCTACATCGAGCGCGTCGTCGCGATCAACCGCGTCGCCAAGGTCGTGAAGGGTGGTCGTCGCTTCAGCTTCACCGCCCTCGTGGTCGTGGGCGACGGCGACGGCATGGTCGGTGTCGGCTACGGCAAGGCCAAAGAGGTGCCCGCGGCCATCGCCAAGGCGGTCGAGGAAGCGAAGAAGCAGTTCTTCAAGGTGCCCCGGATCCAGGGCACGATCCCGCACCCGGTGCAGGGCGAGAAGGCGGCCGGAGTCGTCCTGCTCCGCCCGGCCTCGCCTGGTACCGGAGTGATCGCCGGTGGCCCGGTGCGTGCCGTCCTGGAGTGCGCCGGCATCCACGACGTACTCAGCAAGTCCCTCGGCTCGTCGAACGCGATCAACATCGTGCACGCGACGGTCACGGCCCTGCAGATGCTCGAGGACCCCGACATGGTTGCGGCCCGCCGCGGCCTGCCGGTCGAGGAGGTCGCGCCGGCCGCGATGCTCAAGGCCCGTGCCGAGGTGACGTCGTGACGACACGGCTCAAGGTCAAGCAGACACGGTCGGGCATCGGCCGGCACCAGAACCAGCGCGACACGCTCCGCACGCTCGGCCTGAAGCGGATCGGTGACGTGGTCGTCAAGGAGGACCGTCCCGAGATCCGCGGGATGCTGTCGGCGGTCAGTCACCTGGTCGTCGTCGAGGAGGTCGACTGACATGACACTCAAGCTTCATCACCTGCGCCCGGCCCCGGGTGGCAAGACCACCAAGAACCGCGTGGGTCGCGGTGAAGGCAGCAAGGGCAAGACCGCTGGTCGTGGCACCAAGGGTACGAAGGCCCGCGGCCAGGTCCCGGCCCACTTCCAGGGTGGACAGCTGCCGCTGCACATGCGGCTGCCGAAGCTCAAGGGCTTCACCAGCCCGTTCAAGGTGGAGTTCCAGGTGGTCAACCTCGACCGGCTGTCCGAGCTCTTCCCCGACGGCGGCGAGGTCTCGGTCGAGGATCTGGCCGCCAAGGGCGCGGTCCGCTCCGGCAGGCCGGTCAAGGTCCTCGGCTCCGGCGAGGCCGCGGCTGCGTTCCAGGTGAGCGCGCACGCGTTCTCCGCCTCGGCCAAGGACAAGATCGAGGCTGCCGGCGGGACCGCCACGCAGTTGTAGGACCGTCACGGCTCGCCCGGCGACTGCGTGAGGGGTGTGTCCGGCCACCGGCTGGCCACATCCCTCACTGCATATCTGCTGACCGGTGAGGCGTGGTCGGCTGTTATGGTCCGTAGGTCCTGCGCCCCGGCGCGGAACCCTTGAGAGAGTGACCTCGTTTTCGCTTCTGAGTCAGAAGCCACGGTGGGAGGAAGACGGTGCTAGGCGCCTTCGTCAACGCGTTCCGGACGCCGGACCTGCGGCGCAAGCTGCTGTTCGTGCTGTTCATCGTGGCGCTGTTCCGCCTCGGCTCGGTGCTGCCCGCTCCCGGGGTGCACGTTGAGAACGTCCGTGAGTGTGTCCGCGGCGTCGAGTCTCAGGGCGTGCTGGGCCTCCTCAACCTGTTCTCCGGTGGTGCGCTGCTCCAGCTCGCGGTGTTCGCGCTCGGCATCATGCCGTACATCACCGCTAGCATCATCTTGCAGCTGCTCACCGTGGTCATCCCGCGGCTCGAGGCGTTGAAGAAGGAAGGCCAGTCCGGCCAGGCCAAGATCACGCAGTACACCCGCTACCTGACCATGGGGCTCGCGGTCATGCAGGCCACCAGCTTCGTGGCGCTGGCCCGCTCGCGGCAGCTGTTCCAGGGTCAGTGCGACCTGCCGCTGCTGCGGGACGAGAAGAGCGTCTTCGTCGCGGCGATCGTGGTCATCACGATGGTCGCCGGCACCGGCGTCATCATGTGGCTCGGCGAGCTGATCACCGAGCGCGGCATCGGCAACGGCATGTCGATGCTGATCTTCACCCAGGTCATCGCGACGTTCCCCTCCGGCCTGGACCAGGTGCGTCAGACCAACGGCTGGGACGTTTTCTTCGTCGTCATCGTGGTCGGTCTCGCGGTCATCGCCGGCGTCATCTTCATCGAGCAGGCGCAGCGCCGCATCCCGGTGCAGTACGCCCGCCGGATGGTGGGCCGCAAGATGTTCGGCGGCTCCTCGACGTACATCCCGCTGAAGGTCAACCAGGCCGGCATCATCCCGGTCATCTTCGCCTCCAGCCTGCTCTACCTGCCCGCGCTGGCCACTCAGTTCAACCCGGAGGCCGGTTGGTCGGGGTTCCTGCAGAAGTACTTCGTCACGATGGAGCACCCGCTCTACATGGTGACGTACGCCCTGATGATCATCTTCTTCACGTACTTCTACGTCGGCATCACGTTCAACCCGACCGAGGTCGCCGACAACATGAAGAAGTACGGCGGCTTCATCCCGGGCATCCGGGCCGGTAAGCCCACCGAGGAGTACCTCGCGTACGTGCTGTCCAGGATCACCTTCCCGGGCGCCCTGTACCTCGCGGTCATCTCGCTGATCCCGCTGATCGCGCTGGTCTTGATCAACGCCAACCAGAACTTCCCGTTCGGTGGCACGTCGATCCTGATCATGGTCGGTGTCGGCCTGGAGACGGTGAAGCAGATCGAGAGCCAGCTCCAGCAGCGGAACTACGAGGGGTTCCTCCGCTGATGCGGCTGTTGCTGATGGGGCCACCTGGTGCCGGAAAGGGCACCCAGGCCAAGGTGCTCGCCGCCCGGCTGGGCGTGCCGGCGATCTCGACCGGAGACATCTTCCGGGCGAACGTGGCCGAAGAGACCGACCTCGGCGTCGTCGCGAAGCGCTACATGGACGCTGGCGAGTACGTTCCGGACGAGGTCACCAACGACATGGTGCGTGAGCGGCTGGCGAAGGCCGACGCGCACGACGGGTTCCTCCTCGACGGCTACCCGCGCACGGTCGACCAGGTGAAGACGCTCGACGAGATGCTCGCCGAGCAGCAGCACCCGCTCGAACGCGTCCTGGTGCTCGAGGTCGACCGCGACGAGCTGGTCGGTCGGCTGCTGAAGCGGGCCGAGGTCGAGGGCCGCACCGACGACACCGAAGAGGTTGTGCGGCGACGCCAGGAGGTCTACGCCGAGGAGACCGCTCCGCTGATCGAGATCTACCACGAACGCGACCTGGTGGTCTCGGTCGAGGGCACCGGCGAGGTGGACGAGGTCACCGAGCGGGTGCTCACGGCCCTGTCCAGCAGCGACCAAGCGGGCTGATGTTCCGCGAGCGTGGCATCGAGATCAAGACGGCTGACCAGATCGCGACCATGCGTACTGCCGGCCTGGTGGTCGGCGAGACGCTGGAGCTGCTCCGGTCCTCGGTGATGGCCGGCATGACCACCGCCGATCTCGACGCGATCGCCGCCGAGCACATCGCCGGCCGGGGTGCGGTGCCGTCGTTCAAGGGCTACCACGGCTTCCCGGCCACGATCTGCACATCCGTCAACGACCAAGTCGTGCATGGCATCCCCGGCGACCTGGTCCTCCACGAGGGAGACGTGGTGTCGATCGACTGTGGCGCCATCGTCGACGGCTGGCATGGCGACGCCGCGATCACGGTGGCGGTCGGCGACGTCCCGGACGAGATCCAGGACCTGCTGCGCGTCTGCGAGGAGTCGATGTGGCGGGGGATCGCCGCGGCGCGCCTTGGTGGCCGGGTCGGCGACATCTCCGCCGCGATCGAGGGCCACGTCGTCCGGCAGGGCGGCTACGGAGTGGTCGAGGACTACGTCGGCCACGGCATCGGGTCGACGATGCACCAGCCGCCGAACGTCCCCAACTACGGCCGCGGCGGCAAGGGGCCGCGGTTGGTGAAGGGGCTGGCGCTCGCGGTCGAGCCGATGGTGACGATGGGCACCAAAGAGACGACGATCCTGGACGACGACTGGACCGTCGTCACGACCGACGGCTCGTGGGCCGCCCACTTCGAGCACACGTTCACGCTCACCGATCAGGGCGCGTGGGTGCTCACGGCACTGGACGGTGGCACCGCGAAGCTCGCCGAGCTGGGGGTCCCGTGCGGAGCCACTGCCTGACTCCGCGCCCTGCTGTCACGGACTACGTGACGGCGGCGCGGTGCAATTTTGCCCAATTGGGCAATCTTCGACCCGGTTTACGCCGGATCGAGGTGGAACTTTGCCCAATTGGGCAATCTTTGACGCACCGTCGCCAACCAGGGGACGGTCGGCTGCGCAGTCTCGGTGGGAGGGGAGCGGACGGATGTGCAACGTCGGCGCGAACAGATGGATGAGCGACCGCGCCGATTGGTGTCTTGCGCGCTCGTGACCTAGACTTGTGCGTCGGCCCGACTCTCGGGCTCGTCGTGTGCTGCCCTGCGGCTGCCCAGTCCCGATGGTCCCCGTGATCGTCGGACGGGGAAGGGCGCCCACCGAGTCACCGTCGGACCGACTGTACGGAAACACCCCACCACAGATTGCGGAGGACATGCCGAAGAAGGAAGGGGTCATCGAGATCGAGGGCACCGTCGTCGAGTCGCTCCCGAACGCATACTTTCGGGTCGAGCTCGCCAACGGGCACAAGGTTCTCGCCCACATCAGCGGCAAGATGCGCCAGCACTACATCAAGATTCTTCCCGAGGATCGGGTAGTCGTGGAGCTCTCGCCGTACGACCTCACCCGCGGACGCATCGTCTACCGCTACAAGTAACACGACAGTCAGCCATCGCTCTCGACGTCGGGGTCCGCCCCGTGCCGCCGAGTGCCTTCACGGAGAGCTCGAATGAAAGTCAATCCGAGCGTCAAGAAGATCTGCGACAAGTGCAAGGTGATCCGCCGCAACGGCCGGGTCATGGTGATCTGCGAAAACCCACGGCACAAGCAGCGCCAGGGTTAGTACGAGCAGCACCGCGATCGTCGCGATCGCAACCAGCGTGACCGCTCACTCAGGAGCAGCATCCCTGAGTGTGACCCCCGGACCGGAGGCCGGGGCCCTGCCTGAGGCGGGCAGGGACGCGGCACGCACACACACCTCCGCTTGAATGGAAGGATCACCGCCAGATGGCACGCCTCGTCGGTGTGGACCTCCCGCGCGACAAGCGCATCGAGGTCGCACTCACCTACATCTACGGCATCGGCCGTACCCGCGCCCAGCAGCTCCTGGAGCTCACCGGGGTCAGCCCCGACCTCCGCACGCACGAGCTGGGCGACGAGGAGCTGGTCAAGCTCCGCGACGCGATCGAGGGCAACTTCAAGGTCGAGGGTGACCTCCGCCGCGAGGTGGCCGCCGACATCCGTCGCAAGGTCGAGATCGGTAGCTACCAGGGTCGCCGTCACCGCCAGGGTCTCCCGGTGCGTGGGCAGCGGACCAGGACCAACGCGCGTGGCCGCAAGGGCCCCAAGCGCACCGTCGCGGGCAAGAAGAAGGTCCGCTAGGGAGTGACCGTCGCCCTCCGGGGCTGACGTTTGCTTCTGATCTCACCCGAGCATCGACAGACCAGCGAACCAGGAGTACCGCAGCTTATGCCTCCCAAGAGCCGTCAGGCCGGCGCCAAGAAGGTGCGCCGCAAGGAGAAGAAGAACGTCGCCGTGGGCGAGGCCCACATCAAGAGCACGTTCAACAACACGATCGTGACGATCACCGACACCACCGGTGCAGTGATCGCCTGGGCCAGCGCCGGCACCGTCGGCTTCAAGGGCTCGCGCAAGTCCACCCCGTACGCCGCGCAGATGTGCGCCGAGGCGGCGGGTCGCCGGGCGATGGAGCACGGCATGAAGAAGATCGACGTCTTCGTGAAGGGCCCGGGTTCGGGCCGCGAGACGGCGATCAGGTCCCTAGGTGCGGTCGGCCTCGAGGTCGGCACGATCCAGGACGTCACGCCCACCCCACACAACGGCTGCCGCCCGCCCAAGCGCCGCCGCGTCTGACCACCCACCCGACAGGAGATTTCGACACCATGGCCCGTTACACCGGACCCATGACAAAGAAGTCGCGCCGGCTGGGGGTCGACCTCATCGGTGGCGACAGCGCTTACGAGCGTCGTCCGTACCCGCCCGGCCAACACGGCCGCGGCCGCATCAAGGAGTCCGAGTACCTTCTCCAGCTTCGGGAGAAGCAGAAGGCTCGCTACACCTACGGTGTGCTCGAGAAGCAGTTCCGTCGCTACTACGCCGAGGCGCACCGCCGTCCCGGCAAGACCGGCGACAACCTGCTGCAGCTGCTCGAGACCCGTCTCGACAACGTGGTCTACCGGTCCGGGTTCGCCCGCACCCGCAACCACGCCCGCCAGCTGGTCGTCCACGGCCACTTCCTGGTCAACGGTCGCAAGGTCGACATCCCGTCGTTCCACGTGAGCGCCCATGACGTGATCGACGTGCGGCCGAAGTCGATCGAGATGACGCCGTTCATCATTGCCCGTGAGACCCACGGCGAGCGCGTCGTCCCGGCCTGGCTCGAAGTGCTTCCGGGCCGGATGCGCATCCTCGTCCACCAGGTCCCAGTGCGCCAGCAGATCGACGTACCCGTGCAAGAGCAGCTCATCGTGGAGTACTACTCGAAGAAGTGATCCGGCCGACCGATGTCGTCGTAGGCGACCGCGGTCGTCCAGGTCTGCACTATCCGGCAAGAGCCCTTATATCTGTGACCGTCAAATAGCGGGCGGCGCGGAAAGGAAACATCAGTGCTTATCGCTCAGCGTCCCTCTCTGTCCGAAGAGGCCGTCAACGACACCCGTTCGCGGTTCGTCATCGAGCCACTCGAGCCAGGCTTCGGCTACACGCTCGGCAACTCGCTGCGCCGTACCCTCCTCTCCTCCATCCCCGGTGCCTCGGTCACCAGCATCCGCATCGACAGCGTGTTGCACGAGTTCTCGACGATCACCGGGGTCAAGGAGGACGTCACCGAGATCATCTTGAACCTGAAGGGACTCGTGGTCTCCTCAGAGCACGACGAGCCCGTCACCATGTACCTGCGTAAGCAGGGTCCCGGCGAGGTGACCGCCGCCGACATCGCGCCGCCGGCCGGCGTCGAGGTGCACAACCCCGAGCTGCAGATCGCCACACTCAACGACAAGGGCAAGCTCGAGATGGAGCTGGTGGTCGAGCGCGGTCGCGGCTACGTCTCCGCCGTCCAGAACAAGAGCGGTGAGCAGGAGATCGGCCGGATGCCGGTCGACTCGATCTACTCGCCGGTGCTGAAGGTCACCTACAAGGTCGAGGCGACCCGCGTCGAGCAGCGCACCGACTTCGACCGGCTGATCATCGACGTCGAGACCAAGCCGTCGATGCGGCCGCGCGACGCGATCGCCAGCGCCGGCAAGACCCTGGTCGAGCTGTTCGGTCTGGCCCGTGAGCTCAACGTCGAGGTCGAGGGCATCGACATCGGCCCGTCGCCGGTCGACGAGCAGCTGGCGGCCGACCTGGCGCTGCCGGTCGAGGACCTGCAGCTGACCGTGCGCTCGTACAACTGCCTCAAGCGCGAGGGCATCCACACCGTGGGTGAGCTCATCTCCCGTTCCGAGCAGGACCTGCTCGACATCCGCAACTTCGGCTCCAAGTCGATCGACGAGGTCAAGGCCAAGCTGGCCGAGATGGGCCTCGGCCTGAAGGACAGCGCGCCGGGCTTCGACCCGAGTGCTGCCCTCGCGGCGTACGACGACGACGACGCGAGCTTCGTCGAGGACGAGCAGTACTGATCTCTCACCCCACTCATCACGACAACCGTCCGGGTACCTGACACGGCCCGGAGTTGAGGGAGTACGACATGCCCACCCCTACCAAGGGCAAGCGGCTCGGCGGCAGTCCTGCGCACGAGCGGATGATCCTCGCCAACCTGGCGACCAACCTGTTCGAGCACGGCCGCATCACCACCACCGAGACCAAGGCGCGGCGGCTGCGTCCGTTCGCCGAGCGTCTCATCACCAAGGCGCGGCGCGGCGACCTGCATGCGCGTCGGCAGGTGATGCGGGTGATCCGTGACAAGAGCGTCGTGCATGTGCTGTTCACCGAGATCGGGCCGCGGTTCGAGTCGCGGCCGGGTGGCTACACCCGGATCACCAAGATCGGCCCCCGCAAGGGTGACAACGCGCCGATGGCGGTGATCGAGCTGGTCGAGGCCGAGATGCCGACCCGGGCGAAGTCGGAGCCGGCGAAGGAGGCGAAGCCGGCCAAGACGGAAGAGGCTCCGGCCGCGCTGGCCGACGTCGACGAGGGTCCGCATGGTGCCGGCTCGGCCGCTCCGTTGGAGGACGGCTCGGCGCCGGAGGGCTTCGATATCAAGGGCAACGCCGACTCGATGAAGTACCACCTGCCGGACGGCCGCTGGTACGAGCAGACGGTGGCCGAGGTCTGGTTCAACGCCGAGGATGCGGCGGTCGCGGCCGGCTTCACCAAGGCCGGCTCATCGGCCGAGGCCGACGCGGCCGAGGAGCCGGTGGCTGTGGCCGACGTTCCCGAGGGTCCGTACGGTGCCGGCTCGGCCGCTCCGTTGGAGGACGGCTCGGCGCCGGAGGGCTTCGCTATCAAGGGCAACGCCGACTCGATGAAGTACCACGAGCCGGACGGCCGCTGGTACGAGCAGACGGTGGCCGAGGTGTGGTTCCGTACCGCCGAGGCAGCCGAGGCGGCCGGCTTCGCCAAGGCCGGCGAGTCGGCCTGACCCGAGCCGGCCGTGAGGCCGAGCGACTGTTCGACGACACCGACGAGCCCGTCCACCCGTACGCGGGCCGGCGGGCTCGTCGCCGTACTGGGTGGGTTTACTCCGATCCCCGTGACGAAAAGGTGTGGGTGGAGGTGAGCGGGCAGATGCGGCTCCGGCTGGACGTGGCGTACGACGGCGCCGGGTTCTCGGGGTGGGCGGCGCAGCCGGACCGGCGGACGGTCCAAGGTGAGCTGCAGACGGCCGTCGCCACCGTGCTCCGGGTGCCGCAGGTCGCGGTGGTCTGCGCCGGTCGCACCGACGCCGGCGTGCACGCGCGCGGCCAGGTCTGCCACCTCGACGTCACCGACGACTGCCGGCCCGACGAGGTGCTCCGTCGCCTCGCCGGCGTCCTCCCGGCGGACCTCCGGGTGCGGGCCGTCGGCATCGCCCCGGCGGGCTTCGACGCCAGGTTCTCCGCGTTGTGGCGGCGGTACGCCTATCGGGTGTGCGACGACCCGGGCGCGGCCGATCCGTTGCGCCGACACGAGGTGCTCGGCTGGCCACGCCCACTCGACGTCGCCGCGATGAACGAGTCCGCCACACCGTTGCTCGGCCTGCACGACTTCGCCGGCTACTGCCGACGGCGCGACGGCGCGACCACGATCCGTCGGCTGATCGAGCTCGAGTGGCACCGTGACGAGGCGGGCCTGGCGGTCTGCCGGGTCGTGGCCGACGCCTTCTGCCACCAGCTGGTCCGGTCGCTGGTCGGCGCGATGCTGGCCGTCGGCGGCGGGCAGCGCCCGACCGGGTGGCCCGGCGACGTACTCGCTGCCGGCAGCCGGCGGCCGGGCGTTCAGGTCGTCGCGGCGCACGGCCTCACGCTGGAGGAGGTCGGCTACCCCGCGGACGACCAGCTCGCCGCTCGCGCCGAGCAGGTCCGGGCGCTCCGGGTGCTGGCGTGAGCGACCACTACTTCTCTGCAGAGCCGTCGTCGAACCTCCGGCGGGCGCCGGTCAAGGCCACCGTCTGGGGCCACGACCTCGACCTGGTGTCGGCCTCCGGCGTGTTCGCGCACGGCCGGCTCGATGTCGGCACCTCCGTGCTGTTTCGTGCGACCGAGCCGCCTGCGGGTGGCACTCTCCTCGACCTCGGCTGCGGCTACGGCGCGATCGGGTGCGCCCTCGCGGTCGCGGCTCCCGACGCCTCCGTCTGGGCGGTCGACGTCAACGAGCGGGCCCTGCAGCTGACCGCCGAGAACGCGCAGCGCGTCGGAGCGGCCGATCGGATCCACATCAGCCTGCCGGCCGCCGTACCCGAGGACCTGCATGTCGACGAGATCTGGTCCAACCCGCCGATCCGGATCGGCAAGGATGCCTTGCACGAGCTGCTGCTGCAGTGGCTGCCCCGCCTCCGCCCGACCGGTCGGGCCGTGCTCGTCGTCGGCAAGAACCTCGGCGCCGACTCGCTGCAGTCATGGCTGCGGGCCGAGGGATACGGCTGTGAGCGGCTCGCCAGCGCGAAGGGTTTCCGGGTGCTGGAGGTACGACCGCACTGACCGCCGTTGTGGTCATGCAACACAATCGTGGGTGCGTGCGTCTATCTTCCATGGAGGCGGTAGTGCAGGAGCCCCGCGACTACGAGGGTGTTCCTGCCATGCCCGAGTTCGAGGACTGGGTGTCGGCGCGGGCTCACGTGCTGATGCGTTTCGCGTTCCTGGTCACCGGCAACGCCGCGGACGCCGACGACGCGTTGCAGGAGGCGCTGATCTCGGCGTACCAGCGCTGGGACGTGGTCGCCGGTGCGGTCGACCCCGACGCGTACGTCCGCCGGATGATCGTCAACGCGCACACGTCGTGGTGGCGGCGGTTCCGGCGGCGGGAGACACCCGTCGACGTGGCGTGGTCCCCCGCTCTGGCCGGGGTCGACGCACCGGCCGAGGACGTGCAGCGCATGTGGGGGCTGTGCGGAGAGCTGCCAGCACGCCAGCGCGTCGCCATCGTCCTGCGCTACTACGAGGGCATGCAGTACGGGGAGATCGCCGAGATCCTCGACTGTTCCGAGGGCACGGTGCGGTCCCAGGTCCACCGGGCGCTGGCCACCCTGCGCCGACGCCTCGACGGGGAGGATGCGGCCGATGCCTGACGTCGAGCAGCTGCTGCGCGACACCCTGCACGAGTACGCCGACCGAGCCCCGGACGCGCAGACCCAGGCCGCCCGGGCGATGCGCCGTGCCCGCCGGCGGCGGCGTCGGCTGCTCGCCGGCGTGACGTTGGCGGCCGTCGCCGTGCTGGTCCCGATGGCCTGGGCGATCTCCCCGGAGGACCCGGAGCCGGTGCGCCGCGACCCGTCCGCGGGTGAGCTGCTGGCCGACCAGGGCGACTGGCGCTGGGAGGCGTACGGCGGGGTCGAGGTCGAGGTGCCGGCGAGCTGGGGGTACGGCAACCTCACCCAGTGGTGTGCGCCGGACGGCTGGCCGGGCAAGGTGGACCGACCGTCGGTCGACCGCCCCGGCGCGGGCCCGCTCAAGATGTGCTCGGCAACGAAGGAGAACGGCGACGGGCTCGACCGGCCGACGTACGTCGCGGGGCTGCTGCTGCGCCCGCGCGGTGTCGGCCCGCGGCTCGGCCGGTCGGACGTGGCCGCGGACGCGCCGGTCTACCGCAAGTCGGTGGGCGAGGTGGACCTGACCGTGATCGACGTCGAGCCCGCCGTCGCCCGCCGGATCTTGTCGTCGGCGACGGTGATCGAGGGCAGCGACGTCAGCGGCTGCCCGGGCACGACCCCGGTCCCGCGCCTCGGCGCGTACTTCTCGGTGCGTCGCACCGGCCTGGCCGGCGTCAGCGACGTCGACTCGGTGTCGATCTGCCGGTACGGCCTGGTCGGCTGGGACCGGCCCACCCTGGAGGCGTCGGAGCGGCTCGGCCGGGCCGACGGCGAGGAGCTGCTCTCTGCTCTGCGCGACCTCCCCGACTCCGCCGAGCAACGCCGCCCGGGCGGCGCGCAGGCGGGCGGGAGCGGGGACACCGAGGCGGTGCAGCTGCGGCTGTCGAGCGGCGGCGAGCTGACCGTCGTCTGGGTGCACTTCTCCGGCACCGGTCCGCACGGTGTGGACGACGGGGTCGTCCTGCGTGAGCTGTCCACCGGCCTGCTGCGACCGATCCTCGACCCACCCTGGCGCGGAACGGTCGAGGACTCGGTGCCTTGGCCGGGCGCGTAGCCTGGGGCCATGTACTGGGGGAGTGGCGCGCTGAGTGTCCTCGTCGGAGTCGTCGGGGGCGTCCTACTGGTGTGCTCGGTGCTGCTCGTCCGCCGGCGCGGCTGGCGTCGCGGCGTCGGTGTCGCCGGGGCTGGGCTGATGCTGCTCGGCCTGTCGCTGTCCGGGCTGATCGACGCGTTGGCGCGAGCGCTGTCCATCCTGAGCTTCAACCCGTTGCGCTGGATCGGCCTCGCCGCCGCCGTACTCGGGTTCGCGATGCTGTCGTGGTCGGGGATCATCCCGCGGCGACGCAAGGGGCGTACGCGAGAGGCCGCGCCGGTCGAGTCGGGGCGGGAGCACCGGCCCGAGGTCGGGCCGCGCCCCGTCGACCCATCGGCCGACGCACCGGCCGCCGACGCACCGGCCGTCGACGACGACCTCGCCGAGATCGAGGAGATCCTCCGCCGACGCGGTATCTCCTAGCCTCGGGAGGCTAATCCGGTGGCGGGGTCACCCGCAGGCACCCAGACTGGCTCGCGTGGGACACGTCGATCTTGCCGGAATCCGCTTCGAGCTGCCTGACGGCCGGGTGCTGCTCGACGACGTCGCGTTCCGGGTGGGCGAGGGCGCGAAGGTGGCCCTGGTGGGCGCCAACGGCGCCGGCAAGACGACGCTGCTGCGGATCGTCACCGGTGAGCTGGACCCGCATGCCGGGGCGGTCACCCGGTCCGGCGGCCTTGGGGTGATGCGCCAGATGGTCAGCCAGGGCCACGAGGACTGGACCGTACGGGACCTGCTGCTCTCGGTGGCGCCGCCGCGGGTCCGTGAATCCGCCCGCCTGGTCGATGCCGCCGAGCTGGCGCTGATGGATCGCGACGACGAGAAGACGCAGCTGAGTTACGCCGGGGCTTTGGCCGAGTGGGCCGACGCCGGCGGGTACGACGCCGAGGTGCTGTGGGACGTCTGCTGCGTCGCGGCCGTCGGGACGCCGTACGAGCGAACCAAGTGGCGTGACCTCTCGACCCTGTCGGGCGGGGAGCAGAAGCGCCTCGTGCTCGAGGCGCTGCTGCGCGGCCCGGACGAGGTGCTGCTGCTCGACGAGCCCGACAACTTCCTCGACGTGCCCGCGAAGCGCTGGCTCGAGGGGCGGATCCGGGAGTCGCCGAAGACGATGCTGTACGTCAGCCACGACCGCGAGCTGCTCAACAACACCGCGACCCGCGTCGTCACCGTCGAGCTCGGCGCCGCCGGCAACACGGCGTGGATGCACCCGGGCGGCTTCACGTCGTACCACGAGGCCCGCGCGGCCAGGTTTGCCCGGCTCGAGGAGCTCCGCCGCCGGTGGGACGAGGAGCACGCCAAGCTCAAGGCGCTGGTCGTGATGTACCGCCAGAAGGCGGCCTACAACTCCGACATGGCGTCGCGGCTCCAGGCAGCGGTCACCCGGCTGGCGAAGTTCGACGCCGCAGGCCCACCGGAGGCACAGCCGCGCGAGCAGAACGTCTCGATGCGACTGCGCGGCGGCCGCACCGGCAAGCGGTCGGTGATCTGCGAGCGGCTCGAGCTGACCGGCCTGATGCAGCCGTTCGACCTCGAGGT
>JBOHDE010000067.1:0-17981 GCA_050699035.1 Nocardioidaceae bacterium
CGCGATCCGAGCGAACGCGTCGAGCGCGCCGATCTGGTAGATCACATCGTCACGGAGCGCGGCCGGCTCGATATCGATGAACCGGCGGCCGAAGCCGGGTAGGTCGCGGTAACCCACCTGCGCACCGATCACGACACCGGACTCCACCGCACGAGCACACACGCTGCGCATGATCGACGGGTCGCCGGCGTGGAAGCCGCACGCTGCGTTCGCGCTGGTGACGACGCCGAGCAGCGCATCGTCGTCGCCGAGCGTCCAGTGCCCGAACCCCTCGCCGAGGTCGGAGTTGAGGTCGACAGTGCTCATCCGGGTCCTCCCCAGGTCGGGTGGTCAGAACAGGTCGATCACCGGGCGGATCGAGTTGACCGCCAGGTAGAGCGTCAACAGCCACGCGGCCGCGCCAAGGGCCAGCAGCCAGCGCGGGTAGACGTACCCGTTGAACAGGTCGCTGCGCTGCCAGGCGACCCAGAGGATGACGCCGATGCCGACCGGCAGCAGCAGACCGTTGAACGCGCCGGCGAAGATCAGCAGCGTGACCGGCGCGGTGCCGAGCAGCAGGAACGCTCCGGTGCAGACCACGATGAACGCGACCACCAGCAGCGTACGCATCCGCTCGCTGGTGCGGGTCCGGGACGTGATGAACGTGACGGTCGTGTACGAGGCACCGATGACGCTGGTGATCGACGCGGCCCACAAGACGACTCCGAAGACCCGCAAGCCGACCTCGCCCGCGGCGAACTCGAAGGCGGAGGCGGCTTGGCTGTCCGGGTCGAGGTCGGCGCCCTGGACGACCACACCGAGGATCGCCAGGAACAGCACGATCCGCATCACGCCCGTGATCAGGATCCCGGTGATCGAGCCACGGGTGATGTCGCGGACGTTCTCCGGTCCGGAGACCCCGGAGTCGAGCAGCCGGTGCGCACCGGCGTACACGATGTAGCCGCCGATCGTGCCGCCGATCAGGGTGGTGATGGCGAGGAAGCTGAGCTCCTCGGGGAGGACGACGTTCTTCATCGCCTGACCGACCGGCGGGCCGGAGGTGATCGCGATGTAGGTCGTCAGGCCGATCATCAAGACGCCCAGCACGATGACGATCCGGTCCATCGCGACACCGGCCCGCTTGGACATGAAGATGCCGATCGCGATCACCGCGGAGATGGCCCCGCCGATCTTCGGGTCGAGTCCCATCATCGCGTCGAAGCCGAGGCCCGCGCCGCTGACGTTGCCGACGTTGAACACCAGGCCGCCGGCGAACAACAGGCCGGCCATTACCCAGCCGAGCCCGGGGAGCACCAGGTTGCCGAGCTCCTGCGCGCGGCGGCCGGTCACGCCGATGATCCGCCACACGTTCAGCTGCAGGGCGATGTCGACCAGGATCGAGACGGCGATCGCGAACGCGAACGCCACCCCGAGCTCGACGGTGAACGACGTGGTCTGGGTGATGAAGCCCGGGCCGATCGCCGAGGTCGCCATCAGGAACATCGCGCCGATCAGCGTGGACCGCCGACTGGCCCGCATCGCCGAGGTGGTCAGCGGTGCGTCTGTGGTCTCCGGCTCGTTGGTGGGTGAGTGGGACATGGCAGCGCTCCTCGTGGGTGTCAGTTCTGGGCGGCGGCCGCGCCGGCGGCTTCGACGAGTGCGACAGTCTGGTCGACCACCGCAGCGCGGTCGGCCTCGAACTCCGGGCTGGTCAGCGCGCCCGGGTCGTCGGGATAGACCAGGGACGAGATGTGCAGGTGGCCGCCGGGCAGGTCAGCCAGGCCGGCCCCGAGCCGCAGCCGGTTCGACCGGTACATGCTCTCGTTGGACAGGTAGTTGCCGCCGGGGGCCGAGGCCGCGCGCGAGCCCGGCGACGGGTCCGCGGCGCGGCGCAGTGCCGCGGGGTCGGGGAACGTCCCCGCCGGCCACTCGGTGATGCCCGGGTTGAGCTTGACCGGCCACGGTCCGGTGCCGGCGTCGATCATCGCCTGGTACGGCAGCGTCGTCTGGATCCACTGCGGCGAGGGCTGCGGCTGCGGCCACAGCGGCGCCGCCGAGATCGGGCCGAAGTTGATCGACCGGTTGTTGTCCGGCGACCCGCCCCGGAACCCACCGGCCCACTTCTCGATGTTCATCATCCCGCGACCGGTCTGGCTGATCGTCATGATCGCGTCGACGCTGCCCTGATGCTCGGGATGGTCCGCCGGCACCAGCCACGGACCGAACGCGTCCTCGACGATGCCCTGGTCGAAGTCGGTCCAGTTCACCGGGAGCATCACGGCCTGCACGGCCACCTGGCCGTCCGGGGTGTCGACGACCCGGCCGTCGAGTTGCAGCGCCGAGGCGCCGGACGGGTTGGAGTTCCGCAGGCTCGAGTCGAGGCTGTACGTGTCGAACCCGCTGATGAGCACGCGCGTCACGTCGCCGTCGGGGAAACTCACATCGTCGACGCCGCGCGAGGCGTACCCGAACTGCAGCATCATCGAGTACCGCTCGAGCCGGCTCAGCGCGAAGGACGGCTGCCACTCACGCATCGCCCGCGACATCGTGGTGCGGGCCCAGTAGAGCGGGCGGTCGTCATACGGGTCGATGGTGCCGATCTGCCGATCGCCCTGGGCCCGGTCGACCGCCACCTGCCACAGCTCGGCACCGGCCTCACGAATCGTGGCCTCGGCCGTCCCGAGCTCGCCGACCCGGCACAGCTCGCGCTCGAAGCGCTCGACGATCCGGTCGAAACCGGCCGCCTCGATGAACTGGCGGGCCGCCGGCTCGGCCTGTCCGGGCAGTGGCTGGGTGATGCGCTGCTCCTCGACGGTGAGGGTCGCGCCCTCGGCGTAGCAGTCGCCGGCACGGTGCACACCAACCGTCTCGGGTTGCCGTTCGGCGCCGACCAGGCTCGACCCGGCGAATGCCGCGATCGTCGCCAGGTTCACCGCGGTCAGAGCTGTCCTGCCGATCGTGGGCCGTCTCATCGTCGCCTCCAACGGGTGGGTTGTCGCGAGGTACGGACTGTCGTCAAGGCACGACCCTAGGTATTGTTCAACAATCCCGCAAGGGTACGTACCCTCCGAATACGAACCGACCACCGTGGGCGATGATGCGTCAGTGACGGACACGGACGAGGCGCGAGCCGGCGCCGGGCCGCGGCCCGACCGTTCCAGCGCCGCCGAGCGAGCGGCCGACGAGCTGCGCCGCCGCATCACCGAGGGCGAGCTCACGCCGCAGGCCCGGCTGGCCGAGGAGAGCCTCGTCGAGGTGCTGCACGTCTCCCGCAACACGCTCCGAGAGTCGTTCCGGCTGTTGACCCACGAAGGCCTGCTCGTCTACCGGCTGAACCGGGGCGTCTTCGTGCCGGAGCTCGACGAGGACGACCTCGTCGACCTCTACCGGTTGCGCCGCGCGATCGAGTGCGACGCCGTCCGGACCCTGCGTGACCTCGACGAGACCCGGCTGCAGCCGTTGCGTGACGACGTCGCGGACGGCGAGGCGAGTGCCCGACGGGGCGACTGGCGCCAGGTGGGTACGGCGAACATGACGTTCCACCGGCACCTGGTCGGCCTGGCCGGCAGCCGCCGAATCGACGAGGTCACGGCGCGCCTGCTCGCCGAGCTCCGGCTGGCGTTCCACATCATCGACATCCCCCAAGAGCTGCACGAGCCGTACGTCGCCCGCAACCGCGCGCTGGTCGACCTGCTGACCGCAGGCGACGTCGCCGGCGCCGCGGCCGCGCTCGAGGCGTACCTGCTCGACTCCGAAGCCCGGCTGCTCAAGGCACTCCGGGAGCGACGCGCCCCGAGCGGAGGAAACACCGCCGATGCCGACCGCTGAGCCGCCGGAGTCGCCGCAGCAGGCCCGGACCCGCTACCGCGACGGGCTGGTCACGCCGACCAGCGGCGCGGCCCCGGGCTTCACCCAGGCCAACCTCGTCGTGCTGCCCCGCGAGTGGGCCTTCGACATGCTGCTGTTCGGCCAGCGCAACCCCAAGCCCGTACCCCTGCTCGACGTGACAGACGCCGGTGCGACCGGCACCGGGCTGGCACCGGACGCCGACCTGCGTACCGACCTCCCGCTGTACCGGGTGTGGCGCAACGGCGAGCTGGTCGACGAGGTTTCCGACGTACGGGACGTCTGGGCCGACGACCTGGTCACGTTCCTGATCGGCTGCAGCTTCAGCTTCGAGACGGCACTGCTCGAGGCCGGCGTGCCAGTGCGCAACATCGAGCAGGGTCGCAACGTGTCGATGTACCGCACGAACGTCGCATGCCGTCCGGCCGGGCGGCTGTCCGGTCCGCTGGTGGTGTCCATGCGGCCGATCCCGGCGCACCAGGTCGCGACCGCGGTGCAGGTGACCGGCCGGATGCCCGAGGTGCACGGAGCGCCGGTGCATGTCGGCTCCCCCGAGTCCCTCGGCATCGCCGACCTGGGCGCGCCGGACTTCGGCGACCCGGTCGAGTCCGAGGACGGCGACGTGCCGGTGTTCTGGGCCTGCGGCGTGACCCCGCAAGCGGCGTTGATGGCATCCCGCCCGCCGTTCGCGATTACCCACGCACCGGGCCACATGTTCGTCACCGACGTCCCGGACCGGGTCTATCGCCAACCCTGACCGGGCAGCCTCAGGCGAGCTCGCGCTTGAGGATCTTGCCGGTGGCGGTCATCGGCAGCGCGTCCCGGAACTCCACGATCCGTGGGTACTTGTAGGCGGCCATCTGGTCCTTCGCCCAGCCGACCAGCTCGTCCTCGGTGACCTCGGCCCCCTCGGCCTTGATCACGAACGCCTTGACCTCCTCGCCGAGGCTCTCATGGGGTACGCCGAGCACGGCCGCCAGCGAGACCGCCTGGTGGGTCATCAGGACCTCCTCGACCTCCCGCGGGTAGACGTTGAATCCGCCGCGGATGATCAGGTCCTTCGCCCGGTCGACGATGTAGTAGTAGCCGTCCTCGTCCCGGCGAGCGAGGTCACCGGTCCTGAACCAGCCGTCCCGCATCACCTCGGCCGTCTCCTCGGGCCGCCGGTGGTAGCCCTTCATAATGTTGTGGCCCTTGATCGCGATCTCGCCGATCTCGTCCGCGCCCTCGACGGTCTTCCACTCGGTGTCGATCAGCTTCACATCGACGCCCCAGATCGGGGTGCCGATCGAGCCCGGCTTCGGCTCGCGGTCGCGGTGGTTGAAGGTGGCGATTGGCGACGTCTCCGACAGGCCGTACCCCTCGAGGATCTGGACGCGGAAGCGCTCCTTGACCTCGCGGATGATCTCGACCGGCAACGACGATCCGCCGGCCACCGCCGTGCGCAGGTTGGCGGCGATCTGGTCGACGTCGACCGAGTCGTCGAGGGCGCCGAGCAGGCCCCAGTACATCGTCGGGACGCCGGCGAAGAACGACACGTTCTCCTTCTGCATCAGGCCAAGCGCCGCCTTCGGGTCGAACCGGGGGACGAGCACGAGGGTCGCTCCGGCGGCGAAACCCGAGTTCAGCTGTACGGTCTGGCCGAAGGAGTGGAACAGCGGCAGCGTGACCAGGTGAGTCTCGGGCTGGTCGGGGTGCAGGCCGAACAGCCGGTGGCTGGTGAGGACGTTCAGCACCATGTTGGCGTGGGTGAGCTCGGCGCCCTTCGGCTGGCCCGTCGTCCCGCTGGTGTAGAGGATGACCGCGGTATCGGTCGCTTCGGTGACCACCGAGTCGAACACCGGCCCCTGCCCGCTCACCGCGGCACCGAACGTCTCCGCCCCGTCGATCGGCGACGCCGCGGCCGGGTCGGCGGTCACCAGGAAGAAGTGCTCACAGCCCGCGGTGTCCTGGAAGCCGGCGAACCCCTCCGTCCCCATCGGCAGCTCTGGTGTGCCCTCGAAGCAGAAGAACGCCTTCGCCTCGGAGTCGCCGAGGTGGTACGCGATCTCACGGCCCTTGAGCAGGACGTTCAGTGGGACGACGACCGCGCCGGCCTTGAGGATGCCGTAGTAGACGATCGGGAAGTACGGCAGGTTCGGACACAGCAGGGCCACCTTGTCGCCCGGCTCGATCCCCCGGGAGACCAGCAGGTTGGCGACCTGGTTGGCGGCGGCGTCGACCGCTTTGTACGGCAGGCGGGTGTCACCGAGGACGACGGCGTCGCGGTCGGGGAACTTGCGGGCGGAGTCCTCGAGCAGCGCAGCGAGGTTGAGCATCGGTCCGACCTCCAGAGATGCGGGATGTGGCCGACCTTAACCGCGGGTTACCCGCCCGTCGACGCCTCCGTACTCCTGTACTGTCCTGACATCGCTGGCGCTGGAGGGACAGTCGTGATGCAGGGGGATGAGAGCTCGACGTCGGATCGGCCCGGTGCCCTCAGTGCCCTGGGCGCCCTTTACGGCGCGGACCGCCAGGACGCCGCGACCCTGGTCACCGCCCGGCTGGCCTTGCTCGCGCTGCAGATGACGTACATGGGGCTGGTGGCGATCGTGCTGAGCGGTGAGCCGCTGGCGGTCGGGCCATGGGTGGCCGCGTTCAGCGCGTTCCCGCTCTGGTTCCTGCACTCGTACCACCTGCTCCTGGTGGCGATCAGCATGGCCCGGGTGACGTCCGTGGGCACGCTCGAGGACAAGTTGTACGAGCGAAGCGGGCTGTCGCCGACCGAGCGGGACCTGATCGGCATTCGAGCCGGCGAACGGATGGCCGACATCGCCCGCCAGCCCTTGGCGCTCAAGATCCAGGCGGTAGTGAGCTACGGCGGAATCGGCGCCGTGATGATCGCGTTCTCGGCGTACGCCCTGGTGGTGGCGGCACGCGGCGACGGCTGGGGCTCGACACCGGTCCTCTTGGCGAGCGTGCTCTACCTCTCCCTCTTCGTCGCCTCCGCCGCGGCCTGGCTCCGCGTCGCCCACTTGCCCCGCGCGGGCGAGGGCTGAGGGCTGCTGCTCCCGCGTGGCCGGCTGGCCGAGGTCGAATTCTGCCTCATTGGGCTCTCCTGATGGACATGCCTGCTGGATGTGTGGGTGGCCCGCGGTCGGCGGGTCCAGTTCACCTAGCCCCGCGGGCGCGGTCTCGTCCGGTGTGCCGGTGCAAGCACCCCACCTGTCATCGACTGGCGCGTTGCGTAGGCCCGCTGTCCGGTTTGTCCCTACGGAACGCGCCAGTCGATGAGGTGGTGTGCCGGGGACGTTGTCATCGCTTCGCCAGGGTCGGGTCAGGGATTATCCCGACGACAGGGCGCGAACGACGTGCCCATACTGGCCCGGTGACTTCCGTCGAGAGCTATGTCGAGGTGCTGGACCGCACCCTGGTCGGCCCGCGCCGGGTGAGACGCGACCTGCTGACCGAGGTCCGTGACCATCTGAGCGACGCCACCGAGGCGTACCTCCACGCCGGGCTCGACCCGGTGGCGGCCGAGCAGCGCGCGCTCAGTGACTTCGGCACGGTGGAAGAGATCGCGCCGGACTACCAGACCGAGCTCGGCCTCGTCCAGGGTCGCCGCACCGCCGGCCTGATGCTCGTCGTGCTCTTCATCCAGCCGTTCCTCTGGGATGACGGACCGATCGCCGTGAGCGGCGGGGCCGTGCCGCCGAGCCCGTTCTACGACGCGGTCGACGCCGTGATCGAGGTCAGCGGCGCCCTCGCGATGGTGATCGCCGCCCTCTGCGCCATCGGTTGCGGAGTCGGGACCCGCTACCTCGGTTTCCGGCGGCAGGTGGCGCGAGGGACCGCGGTCGCCGCCCTCGTCGTCTGCGCCGTGCTGCCCGTACTCGCGCTGCTCCTCAGCACCCAGCCGAGCGTCGGAGGGCCGTCGCTCGTCACCTCGGTGCTCTGGGCCACCGCGCTGCTGGTGCTGCCGATGGGCGTGGTCGCCCGCTCGGCCCGGCGCTGTCTCGCCGCGACCTGATCACGCCGGCGAAGACCCGGGCCGGAGCACACCCTCGACGACCGACGCGAAGCTGCGCCACTCGGACCGCTCGACCGCCAGCGCCTTCCGGCCTGCGCTGGACAGCTTGTAGGTGCGACGCTTCCGCCCGCCGACCGTGCTCCAGTCGCTGCTGAGGTAGCCGGCTCGCTCCAGCCTGCGCAGGGCCGGGTAGAGCGTGCCGGTCGGCAGGTCCAGCGCTCCGTCGCTCCGCACCTGGAGCGCCTCCATGATCGCGTAGCCGTGCAGCGGGTCGTGCTCGACCACGGCCAGGATCAGGGCGTCGAGGTGTCCTCGCAGTGCATCCGCCTTCATGTAGACAGCCTACCCGTCATGCGGTAGCGTCGTCTACCTACCTGTAGAACGTCTACATGTAGACAGTCGGAGGAGACGCCAAATGTCCAGCACGACGAGGACCCGAACGGGCGGCTCGCCCGAGCACCGGACCAGCCGGATGGAGCGAGTCGCGGGTTGGTCGCAGCGCCACCACTGGCTCGCCCTCGTGCTCTGGGTGGCGGTGGTGGCCGGCATCACGGCAGCATCCAGCGCGATCGGCGACGACTACCGCAACGACTTCGCGTTGCCCGGCACCGAGTCGCAGCAGGTCATCCAGACCTTCGAGGAGCACGCCCCCGAACAGTCCGGTGACACCGTGCAGATCGTCGTCCAGCACGACGATGGCCTCGCCTCCGAGCCGGGCCGGGTTGCGGCCCTCTTCGACGACGTCGCCGGGCTGCCGCCGGTCGCCGGTGTCGCACCGCCGGTCGCCGAGCAGGGCTCGGTCTCGGCCGACGGCACGATCGGGTACGGCACCGTGACGATGGACGGCAAGGCCGGCGAGGTGCCGGTCGACGACGTACGCACGATCATCGACACCGCACTCGGCGCCGAGGGTGACGGGCTGACGGTGGCGCTCGGCGGGGACGCGATCCGGGCTGCGCAGGAGTCGGCGGGCGGCGCGGCCGAGGGCGCCGGGATGCTAGCGGCGCTGGTCATCCTGGTGTTCATGTTCGGGTCGCTGCTCGCGGCCAGCCTGCCGCTGATCACGGCCCTGTTCGCGGTCGGCAGCACGCTCGGGCTCGTCGTACTCGCGTCCCACCTCTTCACGGTCCCCGACTACACCGCGCCGGTGATGATGCTGGTGGGGTTGGGCGTCGGCATCGACTACGCGATGCTGATCTTCTCGCGCTACCGCGGTGAGCTGCTGAACGGCGCCGAGCGCGAGCACGCCGCGCGTACGGCGCTCGACACCGCCGGTCGGTCGGTGCTGTTCGCCGGCGGCACGGTGATCATCGCGCTGCTCGGCCTGCTGGTGCTGGGACTCGGGTCCCTGCAGGGCGTCGCGCTGGGCGTCACGTTGACCGTGCTGATGACAATGCTCGCGGCCCTCACTCTGCTGCCGTCGCTGCTGCACCTCTTCGGTGGCCGGATCGAGCGCAGTGTGCGCAAGCACGCGGCGCGAGCGCGACGCCCGCCTGGCGAGCGGTGGCGGCGCTGGGCGACGCTGGTACAGCGCAACCCTTGGCCGCCGCTGCTGGTCGCGGTCGCCGCGTTGGCGGCGCTGATGTTGCCGGCGCTGGACCTGCGGCTCGGCTTCGCCGACGCGAGCAACGACGACCCCGCCGCGACCAGCCGGGAGGCCTACGACCTGTTGGCGGAGGGCTTCGGGCCGGGCTTCAACGGTCCGCTGGTGGTGGCGTACGAGTGGGTCGGCGCGCGGGCCGACTCGGCGTTGCAGGAGGCGCTGGCCTCGACACCGGGCGTCGCCGGGGCAACCCCCGCCCACTCGACGCCAGACGGCGAGATATCGACCGTGCTGGCATTCCCGGAGACCGGACCGCAGGCGGCTGAGACCAGCGAGCTGGTGGCCGAGCTGCGTGAGAAAGTACTCCCGCCGATCGAGCAGGAGACCGGGGCGACGTACCTCGTCGGCGGTCCGACCGCCGCCGCTGACGACTTCGCCGTCGCGGTCGGCGACCGGCTGCCGATCTTCGTGGCGGCGGTGGTCGGGCTGTCGGCGCTGCTGCTGATGCTGGTGTTCCGGTCGATCCTGGTGCCGCTGAAGGCCGCCGTGCTCAACCTGCTCAGCATCGGGGCTTCGATGGGCGTGGTCACGCTGGTGTTCCAGGAGGGCATGTTCGGCATCCAGCCGGGACCGATCGAGGCCTTCGTACCCGTGATGATCTTCGCCATCGTGTTCGGGCTGTCGATGGACTACGAGGTGTTCCTGGTGTCCCGGATGCACGAGGAGTGGCGGCGCAGTGGTGGTGCCGTCCGAGCGGTCCGCGAGGGGCTGTCCACGACGGGTGGGGTCATCACGGCAGCGGGCGCGATCATGATCGTGGTGTTCGGCGCGTTCCTGCTGTCACCTGACCGGATGCTGCAGCAGTTCGGCCTCGGGCTGGCGGTGGCGGTGCTGCTGGACGCGCTGGTGATCCGCTGCCTGATCGTGCCGGCCGTGATGCGGCTGTTCGGCGCCCGCGCGTGGTGGCTGCCGCGCTGGCTGGACCGCCGGCTGCCCCACGTAGCCCTGGAGCGCGACCCCGAGAAGGCCGCCACCTGACCCCGGTTTTCGTCACGGGGCGGTCAGAGGATGGGAGCTGGGGAGTACGCCGCGGCCTCGGGGTAGCGGGCGACCACCGCCTCGACCCGGCGCACGACCTCGTCCACCTGGGCGACAGCGGCGCCGGTGAACGTCAGCGGCTCGGCGACCGCCGTCTTGAGGTCGTCGGCCGTGAGGCCCAGCCGGGTGTCGGACGCCAGCCGCTCGAGCAGGTCGTTGCGCTCGGCGCCCTGCTCGCGCATCTGCAGGGCGACCGCCACGGCGTGCTCCTTGATCGCCTCGTGTGCCGTCTCTCGGCCGACCCCTGCGCGTACCGCCGACATCAGCACCTTGGTCGTGGCGAGGAACGGCAGGTAGCGGTCGAGCTCGCGCTGGACGACGGCGGGGAACACGCCGAACTCGTCCAGCACGGTCAGGAACGTCTCGAACAGCCCGTCGGCGGCGAAGAACGCGTCCGGCAGCGCCACCCGGCGGACGACGGAGCACGACACGTCGCCCTCGTTCCACTGGTCGCCGGCCAGCTCGCCGACCATCGACAGGTGGCCGCGGAGGACGACCGCAAGACCGTTGACCCGCTCGCTCGATCGGGTGTTCATCTTGTGCGGCATCGCCGACGACCCGACCTGGCCCGGCCGGAAGCCCTCCGTCACCAACTCGTTGCCGGCCATCAGCCGGATCGTGGTGGCGAGGTTGGACGGTCCGGCGACGACCTGCACGAGCGTCGAGACCACGTCGAAGTCGAGCGACCTCGGGTAGACCTGGCCGACACTGGTGAGCACCCGGTCGAAACCCAGGTGCTCGGCGACGCGCAGCTCCAGCGCGGCCAGCTTGTCCGCGTCGCCCGCCAGCAGGTCGAGCTGGTCCTGGGCGGTGCCGACCGGCCCCTTGATTCCCCGCAGCGGATAGCGGGCGAGCAGGTTCTCCAGCCGCTCCAGGCCGACCAGCAGCTCGTCGGCGACCGTCGCGAAGCGCTTGCCGAGCGTGGTCGCCTGCGCCGCCACGTTGTGCGAACGCCCGGCCAGCACGAGCTCGCGGTGCTCGGTCGCGAGCCGCGCCAGCCGGGCCAACGTCGCCACCACGCGATCGCGCACGATCACCAGCGAGGCACGGATCTGCAGCTGCTCGACGTTCTCGGTGAGGTCGCGGCTGGTCATCCCCATGTGCACGTGCTGGTGGCCGGCGAGTGCGCTGAACTCCTCGATCCGGGCCTTGACGTCGTGCCGCGTCACCCGCTCCCGCTCGGCGATGGAGGCCAGGTCGACCTTGCCGACGACCGCCGCGTACGCCTCGACGACTCCGTCCGGCACCTCGACGCCGAGGTCCCGCTGGGCCTCGAGCACCGCGATCCAGAGCCGGCGCTCCAGCACCACCTTGTGCTCCGGCGACCAGAGGTGCGCCAGCTCGGCCGAGGCGTACCGGTGGGCGAGGACGTTCGGGATGTCGGACACGCCCCGATTATCGCGTACGCGGGTTCGGCCGATGCCGTCGGTTCACTCGGCAGTGCCGACGCGCCGCTGCGAGCCGATCGGGCGTACTCCGGACCGCTCAGGCGCGGGCAGCCGTACGACGAACTCGCTGCCACCGGTCGATGTACGCAGGTCGAGAGAGCCTCGCATCGCGTCCACGATCTGCTTGACCAGATAGAGGCCGAGCCCGGCGCTGTCGGCTCGCTCGGGATCGCTGGCCCGGCGGCGGAACGGCTCGAAGATGCGCTCGCGGTCGGGGGCGGCGATGCCGGGCCCGGTGTCGGAGACGCGCACCTCCAACAGGTCAGCGTCGTGGGTGGCCGTCACCCGCACCAGCCCGTCGGCCGGGGTGTACTTGAAGGCGTTCTCGACCAGGTTGCGGACGATCTGCTGCAGCCGCTCGTGGTCGAGCTCGCAGACGACCGGGTCGACGGCGGTCTCGAGCCGGTGACCGCTCTGGTGCCGCCCGGCCGCCGCGACCGCAAGGTCGATGGTGGTGCCGACGTCCTCGACCCGTGCCCGGACCCCGACGTCCTCGCTGGTCGCCCGAGCCGCGGCGAACAGGTCGTCGACCATCCGCTGCAGGTGGCGGCCCTGCTTGGCGACCTCGTCGAGTGCGGACCGGGCGCTCTCCGGGCGGATCCGCTCGACGTTGTTCCGGACCGTCTCGGCGCCCAGCATGATCGCGGTGAGCGACCCGTTGAACTCGTGCGACGAGGTCGCGATCAACCGTTCGCGCACCCGCTGCGCGTCGGCGAGCGCGAGCGCCTGCTCCCTCGCCGCCGCCGCCTGCCGGGCGACGACGAAGCTGAAGGTGCCGAGTACGCCGGCGATGCCGACCAGGGTGGAGAAGACGAACATGTACGCCGTCAGGCCGACCGGTTCACCCCCGGCGGCACCCTGGAGCTGCGCCTGCGCCGTGAACAGCAGGGCGCCAAGCACGGTGCCGATCACCGCGCCACGCATGCCGTAGCGGAGCGCCGCGTCGGCCAGCAGCGTGAACACGACCGACCAGGAGACGTTCGAGTCGAGATGGGCGTACGCGAGGACGTACCCCGAGATCAGGGCGACGTCGACGACGAACCCGACGTGGACCATCGCGGTCGACGTCCAGTGCGTGCGATGACCCCACCAGGCCAGACCGCCGCCGGCGACCACCAGGAAGACCAGCGTCCCCCAGGCCAGCGCGACCCGAGTGGCGTCGGGGAAGTCGGTCAGCAGGGCCAGTACCACCCCGGCGACCAGGCCGAACGCCCGCAGGTAGGCGACGTACTGCTCCACCTTCATGGGCGGCACGGGAGTCATACGCATGGCGTCACCTCCCCCACATCGACCCACAGGCCCCCCGAGGTACGTGCTGGCGTACCCGAGAGTAGCCGTCGCGGCGCGTGGCCGCACCGTCTGATCGGGCGCACCGACCAGCCGAACGGTCAGGTCACTCGCTCTGAACGGGCACCCGGGCCGCGATGTCGGTCCGGTGGTGCTCGCCGGCGAACCGGATCCGGTGCACACCGTCGTACGCCCGGGAGCGTGCCTCGTCGAGATCCTCGCCGACCGCGGTCACCGACAGCACCCGTCCGCCGGCCGTGACCAGGGCCCCGTCGGACAGCGCCGTGCCGGCCTGGATGACATCGACGCCGTCGACCTCTTGCGCGGCGTCGACTCCGCTGATCAGGTCGCCCTTGCGGGGAGACTCCGGGTAGCCGTCGGCCGCCAGCACGACCGTCACCGCGACTCCGGGGAGCCAGCGTGGCGCCTCGACCCCGGCCAGCTTGCCGGTCGCCGCGGCGTTCAGCAGCCTGGACAGCGAGGAGCCGAGCAGGGCCAGCAGCGCCTGCGTCTCCGGGTCGCCGAACCGCGCGTTGAACTCGACGACCCGTACGCCGCGCGAGGTGAGCGCGAGTCCGGCGTACAGCAGCCCGCTGAACGGCGTGCCGCGGCGACGCAGCTCGTCGACCGTCGGCTGGAGCACCCGCTCGGTCACCTGGTCGACGAGGTCGGGCGGCGCCCAGGCAAGCGGTGCGTACGCGCCCATGCCGCCGGTGTTGGGCCCCTCGTCGCCGTCGTAGGCACGCTTGAAGTCCTGGGCGGGCATCAGGGGTACGACGGTCTCGCCGTCGGTGACCGCGAACAGCGACACCTCGGGCCCGTCAAGGAACTCCTCGACGACGACCCGCGCGCAGCCGGCAGCGTGGGCGAGGGCCGCGGCCCGGTCATCGGTGACGAGCACGCCCTTGCCGGCCGCGAGACCGTCGTCCTTGACCACGAACGGCGCACCGAACGCGTCGAGCGCGTCCGCGACCTCGTCGGGCTTCTCGCACACGTGCGCCATCGCGGTCGGCACGCCGGCGGCCGCCATCACCTCCTTGGCGAACGCCTTCGAACCCTCGATCCGGGCGGCGTCGGCGGAGGCGCCGAAGCACGCGATGCCGCGGGCGCGCACCGCGTCGGCCACGCCGGCGACCAGCGGCGCCTCGGGCCCGACCACCACCAGGTCGGCGCGGATGCGCTCGGCCAGGTCAGCGACGGCGGCTCCGTCCATCGGGTCGACGTCGTGCAGCTCTGCGAACGCGCCGATGCCGGGGTTGCCGGGTGCCGCGTGCACCTCGGTCACGCCGTCGTCACGGCTCAGGGCGAGTGCCAGGGCGTGCTCGCGTCCGCCGGAGCCGATGACAAGGGTCCTCACGCGGCCTCACCCTATCGACGTTTTTTTCTGGCACGGGGGCGCCCCGTTCCAGACCTAGTGGAACGGGGCGCCCCCGTCCCAAACGGGGATTGGACCGGAGCCGCCCAGTCAGGGGGTTAGCCGACGGCGACCAGGGAGACGGCCGCCAGGCCGAGCAGCAGTCCGACGGCCTGGGTGCGATGGACGTGCTCGCGCAGCACGCCGACCGCGAGCAGCACGGTGAACGCCGGGTAGAGCGACGACAGGACCGACGCGACCGCCAGCAGGCCGGAGTGGGTCGCGAAGAGGAAGAGCGTCGTCGCGACCGCGGCGAACGCGCCGATGGGCACGGCCCACCCCACCGACCGGTCCCGGGGCAACCACGGCTCACGATGCGCGACGGCCAGCACAACGATCGCGGGTACGGACACCGCCTGGGTGAGCGCCAGCGGCCCGAGGCCGGCACTGTCCGGCACCTGCCCGAGGGCGGCGAACATCATCCCGAAGCCCAACCCGGCCAGCAGTCCGTCGACGACGCCGACACCCACCGAGCGATCCCCCCGCTGGCCCTCGCCCGCTGACGCCGACACCAGCCAGATCGCCGGGAACGCGAACGCGATCCCCAGCCAGGTCAGCGCCGTCGGCCGCTCACCGGCGACCAGGCCCACCGTCACGGGGAGCATCGCCGCGCCGACGGCCGACAACGGGGCGACGACGCCCATCCGGCCGGCGGCCAGACCGCGGTACAGGAAGGCCGTACCCAGGCCCGAACCGACACCGGCGAGGGCACCCCAGGCCCAGTCCCCGGCCGTCGGGTCGCCGCCGAAGACCAGCGCCGCCACCGTCACCCACACGGCCGCGGACAGGTTGACGATCATCGCGACGGGCCACACCGGCACGCGCCGAGACAGCAGTCCACCGAGGAAGTCCGACAGTCCGTACCCGATGGCCGAGCCGAGGGCCAGCAGTACCGTCATCGTCGGCTGGTCAGACCATGTCGTGGAGCACGATCAGGTCGTCGCGGGACGGTCCGACGCCCACGGCCGAGATCCGTGCACCGGAGACGTCTTCCAACGCCTGGACGTACCGCTGGGCGGCCTTCGGCAGCTCCTCGAGCGTCCGGCAGCCGGAGATGTCCTCGGACCAGCCGTCGAAGATCTCGTAGACCGGGGTCGCGTGGTGGAAGTCGGACTGGGTCATCGGGATCTCGTCGTGCCGCACCCCGTCGACGTCGTACGCCACGCACACCGGGATGCGATCCCAGCCGGTGAGCACGTCGAGCTTGGTGAGGACGAAGTCGGTGACGCCGTTGACCCGGGCGGCGTAGCGCGCGATCGGGGCGTCGTACCAGCCACAGCGCCGCGGTCGGCCTGTCGTGGTGCCGAACTCCGCGCCCTGCTGACGCAGCCGCTCGCCGTCCTCGTCGTGCAGCTCGGTCGGGAACGGCCCCTCGCCGACGCGCGTCGTGTACGCCTTGACCACGGCGATGACCGTGTCGATGCGGTTCGGCGGGACACCCGAGCCCGTGCACGCACCGGCCGCGGTGGCGCTCGACGACGTGACGAACGGGTAGGTGCCGTGGTCGACGTCGAGCATCGTCGCCTGGCCGGCCTCGAACAGCACCGTCTTGCCCTCGTCCAGCCCCCGGACCAGCTCGATGCCGGTGTCACACACCATCGGCCGCAGCCGGTCGACGTACCCGAGCAGCTCCTCGACGATCTCGTCGACGCCGATCGCCCGCCGGTTGTAGACCTTGGCCAGCAGGTGGTTCTTCTGGTCGAGGGCGCCCTCCACCTTCTGCCGCAGGATTCCCTCGTCGAACAGGTCCTGGATGCGGACGCCGACCCGGTTGATCTTGTCGGCGTACGCCGGGCCGATGCCGCGCCCGGTGGTGCCGATCCGCCGCTTGCCGAGGAACCGCTCGGTGACCTTGTCGACCACCCGGTGGTACGGCGCGATCACGTGCGCGTTGGCCGAGACGCGCAACGCGGAGCAGTCGACACCGCGCGCGGTGAGACCGTCGATCTCCTCGAACAGCACGGCCAGGTCAACCACGACCCCGTTGCCGATGACCGGGGTGCAGCCCGGGGTGAGGATGCCCGACGGCAGCAGGTGCAGCGCGTACGTCTCGCCGCCGACCACGACCGTGTGGCCGGCGTTGTTGCCGCCGTTGAACTTCACGACGTAGTCGAGCTGTGCTCCGAGCGCGTCGGTCGCCTTGCCTTTACCCTCGTCGCCCCACTGGGCTCCGACCAGCACGATCGCCGGCATCTGCCGCACCTCTCTGTCACGGCGCCCACCCCCCTTTTGCGGCCAGGCGGGCCCAGGCGCCTCAAGACAAAACCCCGGAGGCAACAGCATCCGGGGCTCTTGCGCCCAAACGATAGCCGATCGGGCACCCCACGCGTCCAGGTAGGGTCACGCCGTGGACCCGCTGCTGCTGATCACGAACGCCGAGGCCGGAGGCTCCGACGACGAGAGGTTGGCGGCGGCTTTGACGGTGCTACGGGCGGTGACCGACGTCGAGGTCGCCCGCACCACGCACCCCGGTGAGCTCGACGGTGTGCTACATCGGCGGGGCGGCCGACGGATCGTGGTGGCCGGGGGCGACGGCAGCCTGCACGCAGTGGTCGCCGCCCTGCACCGGCGCAACGAGCTCGGGTCCACCGCCGTGGCGCTGCTGCCGATGGGCACCGGCAACGACTTCGCCCGCGGCACCGGCATCCCGCTCGACATCGAGGCGGCGGCCCGGCTCGCGGCGCACGGCGAGACCCGCCCGCTCGACCTGCTGGTGGACTGCGTCGGCGAGGTGGTCGTCAACGCCGTCCATGTCGGTGTCGGCGCGGAAGCCGGCCGGGCCGCCTCGTCGTGGAAGCGCGTGGTTGGCAAGGTCGGCTACCCGATCGGGGCCGTGGTCGCGGGCTTCCGTACCCGTGGGTTGCGCCTGCACGTCGAGGCCGACGGCCAGGTCGTGGCCGACTTCTCCCGGCCGGTCGTCCAGGTCGCGATCAGCAACGGCTCCCACGTCGGCGGTGGCACAGAGCTGGCCCCCGACGCCACGCCAGAAGACGGCCGGGCCGACGTCGTGGTGTCGTTCGCCAACAGCCCGACCGCCCGGCTCGGCTACCTGCTGCATCTCGTGCGTGGGGTGCACGACCAGCGTCCTGACGTGACCTCGACCCGAGCCACCCGGGTACGGATCAGCGGGCAGGCGTTCTACTGCAACGCCGACGGCGACCTGCACGGCCCGGAGACCGACCACTCCTGGCAGGTTGAGACCGGCGTGCTGAGCATGGTCCTTCCGGCGGCCTAGAGCCAGCCCCGGCGTACGGCCTCGACACCGGCCTGGAAGCGGGACGTGATGCCGAGCTCGACCAGCAGCGCGGCCACCCGCCGCCGGACGGTACGCAGTGACATGTCGAGCGCCCGCGCCAT
>JBOHDE010000068.1:0-17942 GCA_050699035.1 Nocardioidaceae bacterium
CTCGACCGGGCGCGTCCCCGCTGCTCTTGGTCGCAGCGCGGGGCGGGGGAGTTTCTTCTGCTCTGCAAGGAAAAACACGTCGGTCCCTCGATCCGGCGACGCATCGGACCGGCGCCGCGCGCGACTGCTGGGGGCGACCAAGCAGGTGCGAGTACGGTGCGGGCATGGGTGCTCACGATCGGCCCGCCGCATGACACCGCCGCCACCGCGGCTGCTGCCGATGCTGGCCACGGCGGGTCCAATCCCCGAGACGGACGGCTGGGCGTTCGAGTTCAAGTGGGACGGCGTGCGTGCCGTCACCACCGTCGACGACAGGACCGCTCGAGCCGTCAGCCGCAACGACCGCGACATCACGGCGTCGTACCCGGAGCTGCACGCGCTGGTCGACTCCCTCGTCGGCCGGTCGGCGGTGCTGGACGGCGAGATCGTGGCGCTGGAGGACGGTCGGCCGAGCTTCGGCCGGCTGCAGAACCGGATGCACGTCCAGGAGCCGGGGCGTGACCTGCTCCGGCGTGTCCCGGTCGCCTACTACGTGTTCGACGTGCTCCAGCTCGACGGGGTGTCGCTGCTGAGCGCGCCGTACACCGATCGCCGAGGTGTCCTCGAGGCGCTGGACCTGACCAACGATCGGGAGCTGCACGTCCCACCGACCTTCGTCGACGTCGGCGGGCAGGACGTGATGGCGGCAGCGGCCGAGCACGACCTCGAGGGCGTCGTCGCGAAGCGCCTCGACTCGCGCTATGAGCCGGGTCGCCGCTCGCGGTCGTGGCTGAAGGCGGCGCGGGTCAGCACCCAGGAAGTGGTGATCGGTGGCTGGAAGGAGGGTGAGGGCAGGCGGTCGGGCACCGTGGGGGCGTTGCTGCTCGGCGCGTACGACGACGACGGGCTCCACTACATCGGGCACGTCGGCACGGGGTTCACCGAGGCCGCCCTGCACGACCTGCACCGTCGCCTCGCCCCGTTGCAGCAGGGCGCGAGCCCGTTCCTCGACGAGGTGCCGCGGGACCGCGCCCGGGACGCGCACTGGGTTAGGCCTGAGCTGGTGGGTGAGGTGGAGTACCGCCAGCTGACCAGCGAAGGCCGGCTCCGGCACTCGTCGTGGCGTGGCCTACGGGCCGACAAAGGCCCGGACGAGGCGCGGCTCGCGGACAGGTGATCGATGTCGTCCCCACGTGTCAGACAGTTCGTGCGCCATTGCGCACGATCCGTCTGACAGGTCGGGGCGGCCACTCGTCAGGCGGCAAGGCCCCAGCTCGGCTCGGCCGGCGCGAGCGCGGCGTCCACAACAGTCGCGTGGTCGGCCCGGAGGTGCTGCTCGGCCTCGTCGAACGCCGTACGCCACACGTCGCTGGTGCTGGTGAGCAGGCGCAGCGGCATCGGGCACAGGGTGCACTGCCAGCCCCAGCTGCCGTCGTGCTGTCGGCACACGTGGCACGGCCGGTCCACGTGGAGTCTCATCACGCCACCTCCCCGTTCAATGCGGGCCAGCCGGCCCACCCGTCGTCTGCGTCGGTGCGTCCCGCGC
The DNA here is from genome assembly GCA_050699035.1 of Nocardioidaceae bacterium. GTDB lineage: Bacteria > Actinomycetota > Actinomycetes > Propionibacteriales > Nocardioidaceae > WHTB01. The sequence continues at coordinate 1,526 of JBOHDE010000068.1, forward strand.
CGTTGTCGGCGTCGAGGACTGCCTCCACGTCGAGACTGATCTCGATGTTGTCGCCGATCACGACCTTGTTGCCGGGTACGGCCAGGTCGAACGTGATGCCGAAGTCGTGCCGCCGGATGGTGGCCCGGGCCTCGAAGCCGATCCGGGTCTCGCCCTGGATGCCGGTCGGGTCGACGCCGAGCAGCTCGACGTCCAGGTCGACCGGCCGGGTGATCCCGCGGACCATCAGGGAGCCGCTCAGCACCCAGCCGCCGGCGCGCGGGAAGAGCCCGGCGCCGACGAACGTCATGGTCGGCGTCTGCTCCACGTCGAAGAAGTCGCCGGAGCGCAGGTGGCTGTCCCGCAGCTCGTCGCCGGTGTCGACCGACGCCAGGTCGATGGTCGCAGTAGCGGTCGACTGCGTCGGGTCGTCGGTGATCGTCAGCTGTCCGCCGACCTCGCGGAACGTGCCACGCACCCGGCTCATCAGGTGCCGCACGCTGAACCCGACGGCCGTGTGGGCCGGGTCGATGGTCCAGGTCCCCACGGCCAGGCCGGGAAGGACGGATCGGGTCGTCGCGGTGGCGACTGTGCCGTTCATGGTCTCCTCCGACGTACTCCGGTGCCCTCCGAAAGCACCTCTTACTACGTACGTCTGATCAGGAGTCCCGAAATCGACAATCGAGCGCCGTTATCTCGAACTTTTTTGCTCGAGACTGTCGCGTGTACGTGCAGATCACCGGCTGAGCTCGACCTCCTCGTCGAGCCGGGCCAGCTTGTGCGGGTTGGCGACCGCGTAGATCGCGGTGATCCGGCCGTCCTCGATCACCAGGCTCGCTACCCCCAGCAGGTCGCCGTCGAGGACGAACCGCGCCGCCGGCCCGCCGTTGAGCCGCATCGGAGTCACCTCGACGTCGACGACCGACGTAGCCAACAGGCTGAGCACCTTGCTGACCCGGCGCGCGCCCTCGATCGGCCGCGTGGCCGCCTCGACAACGCCGCCACCGTCCGACACCAAGACAACGTCGGGTGCGAGCACGTCCAACAGCGCCTGCAGGTCGCCACCGCGGACCGCGGCCAGGAACCGCGCCACGACCGCCCCTTGCTCGGCTCGGCTCACTTGCACTCGCGGTCGCCGCGCGGCCACGTGCTCGCGGGCGCGGTGGGCGATCTGTCGTACTCCGGCCGGCGTCTTGCCGACCGCCGCCGCGATCTCGTCGTACGGCATTTCGAACACCTCACGCAGCACGAACACCGCCCGCTCGGTGGGGCCGAGGGTCTCCAGGACGGTCAGCATCGCGAACGAGACGCTCTCGGCGAGCTCGACATCGTCTGCCACGTCGGGGCTTGTCAACAGCGGCTCGGGGAGCCACTCGCCGACGTAGTCCTCGCGGCGCCGCGCCATCGTGCGCAGCCGGTTGAGCGCCTGCCGGGTGACGATCCGCACCAAGTAGGCCCGTGGGTCGCGGACGTCCGTCCGGGCCGCGGCACCGACGTCCGCCCACCGCAGCCAGGTCTCCTGCACGACATCCTCGGCGTCGGCGGCGGAGCCGAGCATCTCGTAGGCGACCGTGAACAGCAGCTTGCGGTGGGCGACGAAGGGGTCGTCGGTCATGGCGGCGACGCTACGCTGCGCGACTGTGCGGCTGGGCCAGGGGCGCCAGGCCGCACGCTGCCGAGAGTCCCTCGGACTTGATGCCGAGGGCGACGTTCGTACGCGCCATCATGTCGGCCATCGAGACGATCGCAGTTAGCTCGACCATCGCCGGCGCTCCGAGCTGCTCGAGCAGCCGAGCGGAGAGCTCGTCGGTGACGGTCGGCGGTGTCTGTGTCATCGCCTCGGCGTACTCGAACACGTCGCGCTCCAGCGGCGTGAAGACGTCCGACTCCCGCCAGCGCGGCACCTCGCGCGCCTTGGCCACGTCGAGCCCCTCGTTGTGTGCGGTGAAGTACCCCAGGTCGAGGCAGAACGAGCAGCCGATCAGGGATGCCACCGCCATGTGGGCGTACGACTTCAGGTCCTTGTCGCACGCGTTCCACTTGGCGGATTTCTGGCCGAGCCCCATGCTGGCCTTGAGCACCGGCCGGTTGTGCCACAGCACTCCAAGGCCCTCGGGCACTTCGCCGAACATCTTGCGGCTGAACCTCTTCAGGACGGCGCCGTAGACGCCGGTGAGCTCGGTCGCGGGAATCCGGGTGTTGCCAGTCATGTCTCCTCCTCGTGCACTGGTGTCGACATGGAGACACCGGCCGGGGCGGATCTGTGACAGAACGGCCGCAAGCGCCGTAGACGGGCATCGACTGCGGGCCGACAATGACGGCAGGGACAAGGTGAGGGGAGGCGGCGATGACCGACGTCCAGGAGCTGTTCCGCCGGGCCGTCCGCGACAGCGACGCTGACGCGATGCGCGAGGGGGTCGAGCGTCTCTTCGGCCAGGCCGGGCCCGAGCAGCTTTCGGCCGAGGCGGAGTACGAGCTGCGCCACGAGGACTTCGTCATGGAGATGCCGCAGTCCGGTGAGCGGATCCGCGGGCGTGAGGCGATGCGCGCGATGCAGGAGGCCTTCCCGACCCCGCCGACGATCACCCTCCGCCGGGTCTCCGGCGCCGGTCGGGTCTGGGTGGTGGAGGGCGTCAACAACTACGCCGGCGACATCTGGCATGTCGTCGCCGTGTTCGAGCTGGACGACGACGGGCTGATCGTGCGCGACACCCGTTACTACACCCAGCCGACCGAGGCACCCGAATGGCGGTCCGCCTGGGTGGAGCGGATCTGAGGTCGTCGACCTGGTGTCGCTCACCTACCAACCGGCGGCGACGTAGTCCGTAGGATCGCGGCGTGCAGACCGTATGCGTGTTCAGTGGGTCGAGCCCGGGCGCCCAGCCCGAGTACGCGTCGACGGCCCGGTGGCTTGGCGCGGAGCTGGCCGAGCGAGGGACTCGACTGGTGTACGGCGGTGCGAGCGTCGGCCTGATGGGCATCGTCGCCGACAGTGTGCTCGAGGCCGGCGGCACGGCGGTCGGAGTCATCCCGCAGCAGCTGGTCGATAAGGAGCTCGCCCATCCCGGCCTGACTGAGCTGCGGGTCACCGCTTCGATGCACGAGCGCAAGGCGCTGATGGCCGACCTCTCCGACGGGTTCGTGGCGCTGCCCGGCGGCTACGGGACCCTGGAGGAGTTCGCCGAGGTGCTGACCTGGTCACAGCTAGGCCTGCAGGAGAAGCCGTGCGGTCTGCTCAACGTGGCCGACTTCTACACCCCGCTGCTCGCCTTCCTCGACCACGCCACGTCCGAGGGCTTCATCCGTGCCGCGCACCGCGGGCTCGTCCTCGCCGACACCGACCCGGCCAGCCTGCTCGACGCCCTCGACGGCTGGGTCGCCCCGCCGATCGCGAAGTGGGTCGACCGGGCGCCCGCCCGCTAGGCGGTCCGGCTGAGTCGCGTCAGCGGTCGCGGACGGAGACGAGCACGCCGATCTTGTCGATCCGGTGCTCGGGGTTGCCGAGCTCGTCCTGCCAGAAGTTCCCGGCCGCGTGGTCCTCGGGAGTCGCGCAGGTCGACAGCGTGATCATGGCCTGCGTCGCCGGCTTGCCGGGATGCCCTGGCACCGGCGCCGACTGGCTCATCCGGGAACGCTCCGAGCGGAACGAGACCTGCAGGGTGCGGGTCACCTCGTACTTGTAGACCTTCGCGCCGGCGGCGATCAGCACCTGCTCGCCGTGCTGAAGTGCCGGCAGGTCGCGGAACGGCGCACCGTGCGTGGTGCGGTGCCCGGTGATGATGTAGTTCCCGACCTGTCCTGGCCGCACCCCGCCCTCCGGGCCGCGCGGAGTGGCCGCGTGTCCGCGGTCCTGGATCCGTGTCCCCGGGAGATCGTCGGCGGTGCCCGTGTACGCGACGACGCGTACCCCTTTGACGCCGATCGACGGGATGCTCATCGTGGTCGGCCGGGCGGGCTTGGCGGCCTCGGCCCGGCTCGGTGTCTTCGCCGGGGGGCTGGTGGGGGTGGCCGAAGCTGGTGGGCTCGACGAGGCGGGTGCCGCAGGGCTGGCCGCGACCGGCGACGGCCGGGCGCCGGCACCCTCGGACCCCTCGGACGCCGCCGAGCAGCCGACCAGGGTGAGCAACGACAGCACGAGGTACGTGGTCGCGCGGCGACTTCTGGCCATGCCCAAGAGTAGGCACGCCAGGCGATTGCGACCGGTCCTGGCCGGTGTCGGTAGTCGCGACTAGCGTGCGGGGCAACGAGGACCGGTCCACCGGTCGTCATCCCGACGAAAGGCAGATGCCCGATGGACTGGAAGCTCGAGCTGGTCGCGATCCCGGTCTCCGACGTCGACCGCGCGAAGGCCTTCTACACAGATCAAGTCGGTTTCAAGGCCGACCACGACCACCGGGTGAGTGACGAGATCCGGTTCGTCCAGCTGACCCCGCCCGGGTCGGCCTGCTCGATCGCCATTGGCACCGGCCTCGGCTCGACCGCGGCGCCAGGCTCGGTCGAGGGCATGCAACTGGTGGTCGACGACATCCAGCAGGCGCGGTCCGCGCTGGTCGACCGCGGAGTCGACGTCAGCGAGGTGGACGTCCAGGCGTGGGGCTCGTTCGTCTACTTCAGCGACCCGGACGGCAACCGGTGGGCCGTGCAGGCGATCGACGCGACCGAGTAACTGAAGGCGACGATCGGGCCGCTAGGACTCCGGGTCCGGCGGGTCGGCCGCCCCGTCTCGCGCGTCGCGGTCCGCCCAGGCGAGCAACGGCTCGAGTGAGAACGCCGCGTCATCGATCCCGGCGTGCAGGTCACCGAACTCGGCGAACCGCGCGGGCACCGTCGCGATCGTGCAGTCGCCCGGCAGTACGTCGTCGATCTCGTCCCACCGGATCGGGGTGGACACCCGGCCCTCGGGCACACCCCGCACCGAGTACGCGCTCGCGATGGTGTGGTCACGGGCGTTCTGGTTGTAGTCCACGAACACCACCTCGGGGTCGCGGTCCTTGCGCCACCAGGTGGTCGTCACGTCCTCGGGTGCACGGCGTTCGACCTCACGGGCGAAGGCCAGCGCCGCCCGGCGTACATCCGCGAACCCCCACCGTGGCTCGATCCGGACGTAGATGTGCAGACCGGACCCGCCCGACGTCTTCGGCCAGCCGACCGCCCCCAGCTCGTCGAGCACCTCGTGGGCGACGTGCGCGACGCGGCGGACGGTGGCGAACGCGCAGTGCGGCATCGGGTCCAGGTCGATCCGCCACTCGTCGGGCACCTCGGTGTCGGCGCGGCGGGAGTTCCAGGGATGGAACTCCACCGTCGACATCTGCACCGACCAGATCACGCTGGCGAGCTCGGTGACGCACAGCTCGTAGGCGTGCCGGCCGGACGGGAAGTCGACGCGCACCGTCTCGACCCAGGGCGGCGCACCACGCGGCAGCCGCTTCTGGTGCACCTTCTCGCCGCTGATGCCCTCGGGGAACCGGTGCATCATGCACGGCCGCTCCCGCAATGCCCGGACAATGCCCTCGCCGACGTCGAGGTAGTACTGCGCCAGGTCGAGCTTGGTCTCGCCGCGGGCCGGGAAGTAGACGCGATCCGGGTTGGAGATCCGCACGGTGCGATGCCCCACGTCCAGCTCCACCGCGGGCGTCTTGGCCCCTCTGGCTGCCATGCGGCACAACCTAGCCGAGTCGCCGCGAGAAGCTTTTCGGCCGAGCTGTCGATCTCGGCTCGGCCCGCTTGACGGATACGCGTAGGACCCCACCACCCAGACGTAAGGAAAAGCTCATGAGCCAGACCACCGTCAGCGCCCGGAAGACCACCGACCGCCTGCTCGCGTGCGGCATCGTCGCTGGGCCCCTCTACGTCGCCGTCGTGCTCGGCCAGGTGCTCACTCGCGACGGCTTCGACCTGACCCGCCACTCGGCCAGCATCCTCGCCAATGGCGACCAGGGCTGGATTCAGATCGCCAACTTCCTCGTCTCCGGTGCGCTGACCATAGCCGCCGCCATCGGCCTACGACGTGCGCTGACCGCGGGCGCCGGCCGGACCTGGGGACCCCGGATGCTCGGTCTGTTCGGCGTCGGGCTGCTCGGCGCCGCCGTCTTCCGCGCCGACCCCGCGCTCGGCTTCCCGGCGGGCACGCCGGCGGACTACAACGCCGTCAGCTGGCACGGAGTGCTGCACCTGCTGGTCGGCCTGGTGGGGTTCATCGGCCTGATCGCCGCCTGTCTCGTCGTCGCCCACCGGTTCAGGACCCACGGCCACCGAGGCCTCGCTGCGTACTCCACGACGTCGGGCCTGCTGTTCGGCGCCGCCTTCGTCGGGATTGCCGCCGGAGCGGGCCGGCCGGTCTTCACCGTCGGGTTCGCGGTCGCGGTCGTCATCGGCTGGGCCTGGGTCTCGGTGACCTCCGCGTACGTCCGCTCACACGGCGACATCTGACCAAACCGCCCGTGCCAACCGACAAGGAGACCGACATGAGACGAGTCATCGCATCGACCTACATGACGCTGGACGGCGTCATCGAACGCCCGGAGAACTGGACCTTCCCGTTCCGATCGGATGAGGCGACCGCGTTCGCGTACGACCAGCTGGTCGGCAGCGACGCGCTGCTGATGGGGCGGCGGACGTACGAGATCTTCGCCGAGGCGTGGCCCACCAGGACTGACAAGTTCGCGGAACGGATCAACAGCCTCCCCAAGTACGTCGTGTCGACCACCCTGGACACGGCCGAGTGGAACACCACGGTGATCGGCGGCGACGTGGCGGCCGAGGTGGCGAAGCTCAAGCAGCAGCCCGGGAAGGACATCCTGATCTACGGGTGCGGTGCGCTCACCGAGACGCTGATGCAGCACGACCTCCTCGACGAGCTGCGGATCTGGCTCCATCCCGTGCTCGTCGGCGGCAGCAACCCGGACGACGTGCTGCGGCGTGACAGCGCGACCGCGACGCTGGACCTGGTCGACGTCACGACGTACGACACGGGGCTGGTCATCCTCTGCTACCGACCACAGGGAGCTGCTCGGAGTAAGAAGGATGACTGACCCGTCATCCTGGTCCTTGTCCACGCTCGACCACAGCGAAGTGGAGACCCCGATGCCCCAGTACGCGATCCTCCAGTACGCACCGACCCCCGGTGACGCGCAGGACATCCCGACCGAGGAGATGGACGCGTTCATGAGATACAGCGACCTGCTCCAGGAGAAGGGCACCCAGATCCTTGCGGGCCACGCCCTCCAGTCCAGCGAGACCGCGACGACCGTCCGCGGCGAGCTCGTCACCGACGGCCCGTTCCTGGAGTCCAAGGAGGTCCTGGCCGGGTTCTGCATCATCGAGGCGGCCGACCTCGACCACGCTCTGGAGGCCGCCAAGCTCAACCCGGCCACCTGGCGCGGCGCCGTCGAGGTGAGGCCGATCCTCGGGTGAGCACGGCGGTGGAGCAGGCGGTCGCGGACGCGCACCGTCGCGAGTGGACCTTCGTCCTCGCCGCGACGGTGCGCGTCACCCGCGACATCGATCTCGCCGAGGAGTGTGTGCAGGACACGTACGTGGCCGCGCTCGACGCGTGGAAACGCAGCGGCATCCCGAGGAAGCCCGGTGCCTGGCTCACCACGGCTGCGAAGCGCAAGGCCATCAACGCCATCGAGCGACAGGTCGTACTCCGGTCGAAGCTCCCCCTCCTCGTGGAACCGGAGGAGACCACCATGGACGAGTCCAGCGACGACGCGGTCACCGACGACCGGTTGCGGCTCGTCTTCACCTGCTGCCACCCGGCGCTGGCCCGGGAGGCGCAGATCGCCCTCACCCTGCGGCTGATCTGCGGGATGACGACCCCCGACATCGCCCGGTCGTTCCTGATCTCCGAGTCCACGATGGCGGCCCGGATCACCCGGGCCAAGAAGAAGATCGCGGCTGCCCGCATCCCGTACCGCGTGCCCGAGGCCGGCGAGCTCCCGGACCGGCTCGACGCCGTCCTGAGCGTCATCCACCTGCTCTACAGCGCCGGCCATACCACCCTGTCCGGCGAGCTTCTCGTCCGTGCCGACCTGGTGGAGCGGGCGCTGCACCTCACCCGGATGCTGGGCGAGCTGATGCCGGACGAGCCCGAGGTACGCGGCCTGCTCGCGCTACTGCTCGTCACCGACGCCCGCCGGGCGACCCGGACCGACGACCAGGGCCGGCTGGTCCTGCTCGAGGACCAGGACCGGTCGGCGTGGGACCAGGCGGCGATCGCGGAGGGCCACCGGCTGATCGTGGACGTGCTCCGGCGCGGGCGCCCGGGCCGGTTCACGCTGCAGGCGGCCATCGCGTCGGTGCACGCGCGCGCACCGAGCTACGCGGAGACGGACTGGCCGGAGGTGCTCGCGTTGTACGACGCGCTGCTGGCGGTCTGGCCGACGCCCGTCGTGTCGCTGAACCGCGCGGTCGCGGTGGCGATGGTGGAAGGGCCGACCGCGGCGTTGTCCCTGGTCGGGGGAGTGGAAGACGACGGCCGGCTGGGCGGGTACCCGTACCTCCCGGCGGTCAAGGCCGACCTGCTGCGCCGCCTCGGCCGGCACCAGGAGGCCGCGGTCGCGTACCAGGCTGCCCTCGTCCTGGTCGACAACGACGCCGAACGTGAGTTCCTCGTCCGCCGGCTGGCCTCATTGTCGACCGACGAGACGTAGCCCCGGTCTACGCGGGGTCGTCCAACGGCTGCGCGTCGGCTGGCTCACGCGGTCGCGGCGGGACCGACCAGCCGGGCGGGACCTGCAGCTCGGGGTCCGGGACCGAGGCCGGCGACGGCGCCGCCGCGCCGGCCGGCCGGTCGGTCGCGTGCTCGAGGAACCGCAGTAGTTCGACCGGGAACGGCAGGACGAGGGTGGAGTTCTTCTCGGCGGCGACCTCGACCACGGTCTGCAGCAGCCGGAGCTGCAGGGCGGCCGGGGTCTGGGCCATCGCCGCGGCGGCCTCCGCGAGCTTGGCCGACGCCTGCAGCTCGCCCTCGGCGGTGATGACGCGGGCCCGCCGCTCCCGCTCGGCCTCCGCCTGCCGCGACATCGACCGCTTCATCGACTCGGGCAACGCGACGTCCTTGATCTCGACCCGGTCGATGTGGACGCCCCAGTCGGCGGCCGGGCTGTCGATCATCAACTCGAGGCCCTGGTTGAGCCGCTCGCGATCGGAAAGCAGGTCGTCCAGCTCGCTCTTGCCGATGATCGACCGCAGCGAGGTCTGCGCCACCTGGCCGATGGCGGAGCCGTAGTCCTGGACGTCGACCGCGACACGCACCGGGTCGATCACCCGGAAGTAGACGACCGCGTCCACGCGGACGGTCACGTTGTCACGGGTGATGCCCTCCTGCGCCGGCACCGGCATCGTGATGATCTGCATGTTCACCTTCTGCAGCCGGTCCGCGACCGGCATCAGCAGGGCCAGACCAGGGCGCCGGGCCTCGGTGCGCACCCGGCCGAACCGGAAGACGACGCCGCGCTCGTACTGCTTGACCACCCGTACGCTCACCACCAGCCAGGCCGCACCGACGGCACCGGCTCCGGCCAGCAGTGCAAGGATGATGCTCATCTCGTCCTCGGTCTCCGACCCGGAGCCCCTTGGCGGCCGACGGGTCTGTCTGGTCTGCGGCGTGCGCCGTGCTGGGCATTTGTATCGTAACGCGATACATTGACGATTGCTAGGTCCACAACGGAGGGCGGTGTCATCGTCGATGGCGGTGCGGAGCGACCAGGGGGAGCCTCTGACCAAGCCGGACTTCGAGGCGCTGGCCCGGTTCCGCTTCGGCATCCGCCGTTACCTCCGCTTCAGCGAGGAGACCGTACGCCAGCACGGCGTCACCCCGCAGCACTACCAGCTCCTACTGGCGCTGAAGGGGTTTCCGGGCCGCGAATGGGCGACCGTGAGTGAGCTCGCCGAGCTGCTCCAGCTGCGCCATCACAGCGTGGTCGAGCTGGTCAACCGGGCCCAGACCCAGGGCCTGGTGGAGCGGGCAGCGCACCCGACCGACGCCCGCTCCGTACGCGTGCTGCTGACGCCTGACGGGGAGCGCGTGCTCGGCCGGCTCAGCGCTCTGCACCGCGACGAGCTGCGCCGGATGGGCGACGGGTTCGCCGCACTGCTGACGCCGGACTCGCCGGACGCGCCCTAGGTCCGGCCGCCGACCAGCCGCTCGAGCAGGCGGTGCTCGGCGGGCCAGGCCTCGAACAAGACGTCGCGGGGTACGGCACGCGCGGCGTACCGCAGTGCCAGCGCGATGACCACGATGTCGTCGAGCGGTCCGATCACCGGCAGGAACTCCGGCAGCAGGTCGATCGGAGACACCGTCCACACGACCGCGATCGCGACTGCCACCTTCGCGCGGCGCGGCACCGACGGGTCCTTGCGGAGTCGGCGCGCGGTCGTCACGCAGGCGGGCAGGAACTCCACCAGTTCGCGCAGCAGCCCGGGCGGCAGTCGCCGGGCGAGGAGGGTGAGGGCCGCCCAGCCGACCACCATCACGGCGACGGCAACGAGCAGCAGCTTCCACCAGGTCGGCACGCTGCCATCGTGGCGCATCTGCCTCGGCGGCGTGGCGACTCACCCGGTCGTTGCGACTCACCCCCACGCGTACCCGACCATCCCCACTCCTGCAGACGTGGGGATGGTCGGGAACGGCACGGGCCCGTGCCGTTCCCGGGAGGGGCACGGTATACGGTGTACAATCTCGCGATGACAACGACCCCCGACAACCGCAGCCTCAGCAACGACGTGGTCCGGCTCGAGCCGTTGCAGCCCGCCGACGCCGCCGGACTCTTCGCTGCCTTCGACGACGAGCGGGTCTGGGCCGGCGGCTGGGGCGGCGGGCCGGCAGCCCGACCCGACCAGCCGGACGGCATGCGAGCCGTGGTCGACGGCCTGATCGCCGCCGGCGTCGCCTACGCGGTACGTGACGCCGGCCGCGGTGACCTGGTCGGCACCGCGAGCCTGCTCGACGTCGACCTGACCAACGAGCGGTGCATGCTCGGCGGCGCCGCGTACTCGCCCTCGGTGTGGGGCACGCCGGTGAATGCCGCCACCAACCTGGCGCTGCTCGGACACGCCTTCGAGGACTGCGAGTTCGGCCGGGTGATGCTGCAGACCGACCTGCTCAACACCCGGATGCAGGCGGCGATCGAGAAGATGGGTGCCTCGCGGGAGGGCGTCCTGCGCCGGCACAAGCGACGCGCGGACGGCACGTTCCGCGACTCGGCCGTGTTCTCGATCCTGGCCGACGAGTGGCCGGCCGTTCGTGAGCGCCTGAGCTCGCGGCTGGCGGCGTCCGCGTCCTGAACCGGACCGGACGGCGCGGCCGCCCGCACCGGTAGAGTCCCGGCGAGCCGTCGAGCGTGAGGAGGGCGCGTGCAGGGGATCGACCTGGCGGGACCCGGCGTCGTCGCGATCATCCGGCTGCGCACCCTCCGGCCGAGCGACGAGCTGCTCGGCAGCCTGCTCGACGGCGGCGTGCGCAGCCTCGAGGTCACGCTGCCGACCCCTGGTTCACTGGGAGTGGTCGCCCGATGGCGTGACCTCGCCGGCCCTGGTATCGAGATCGGCGTCGGCACCGTCCGGGATGCCGACGGCGCCCGCCGCGCCGTCGACGCGGGCGCGACCTTCCTGGTCACCCCGGCCGTGTGCACGGAGGTGCTGACCGTCGCCCGGGAGGCTGCTGTACCAGTCGTCTGCGGTGCACTGACGCCGACCGAGATCGAGCGGGCGTACGCCGAGGGCGCGACGAGCGTGAAGGTGTTTCCGGTCGGTCCGGTCGGCGGCCCGAGCTACATCGCCGCGGTCCGCGAGCCGTTGCCCGACATCCCGCTGGTGCCGACCGGCGGAGTGAGCGCCGACGACGCGCGCGCGTACGCCGCACTGGGTTGTGTGGGGGTCGGCGTCGGCAGCAGTCTGGTCGAGGAGGCGGTGGTCGGGGCGGGTGACTGGACGGTTGTCGCGGACCGAGCCCGGTCGCTGGTGACCGCCTGGGAGGAAGGCCGCAGCGGTGGTTGACGTCCTCACGCTGGGCGAGGTCTTGGCATCGTTGCGGGCCCACGGGCCGGTCCGGACGGCCGGTCGGCTCGGCCTTTCCGTCGCCGGTGCCGAGGCCAACGTCTGCATCGGACTCGCCCGCCTGGGGCATCTGGCCCGCTTCGTCGGTGTCGTCGGCGGCGATCAGCTCGGCGCCCTCGCGGTCCGTACGCTGCGCGCCGAAGGCGTGGACATCTCCGCGCTTCGCCGGTCCGGATCGGCCACCGGGATCGTGCTCTTCGAGCGGCGGCTGCCCGGGGTGTCCCGGGTCGACTATCACCGCACTTCGTCGGCGGGTACGGAGCTTGCCGCCGCTGACGTCGACCGGGCCTGGGACCCGGCTCCGCGGATCCTGCACGTGACCGGCATCACGACGGCGCTGGGCGACGGCTGCCGGGAGGCCGTCCGGCATGCAGTGGCGACGGCGCGCACCGCGGGCACGACCGTCTGCCTCGACATCAACGACCGTCGTCGGCTGTGGCCGGCCGACCAGGCCCGGGCGGTGCTCCAGCCGCTGGTCGACGAGGTCGACATCCTGGTCGGGTCCGAGGAGGAGATCGCCCTGGTCGCCGCGGATCCCGCCGCTCCGGTCGACGGACAGGCACGCGAGCTGCTCGCCCGGGGAGTCACCGAGGTGGTCGTCAAGCAGGGCGCCGACGGTGCGACGCTCCATCGGTCTGACGGCACGACGGCGCAGCCGGCGCATCCGGTCGAGGCCGTTGACCCGGTCGGCGCTGGAGACGCGTTCGTGGCCGGCTACCTATCCGCGACGCTGGACGGCCTGGCACCGGCCGCGCGGCTGGCGCGTGGGGTCGCCGTCGGCGCGTTCGCGGTCGCCGGTGTCGGAGACTGGGAAGGTCTGCCGACCCGCGACGAGCTCGACCTGCTGGCTTCACCCGACGGTTCGGTGATCCGGTAACGGCGCGCGCTCGGTGCGCAGGGCAAAGACGCCCGCCGCCGCGACGCCGAGGGCGCCGGCGATCTCGGCCAGGGACGCTGCCTGCGAGACGACGCTGGCACCGCCCTCGACGAACGAGTCGCTGAACACGCTCCAGGTCGGCAACCAATGGGCGGCGGCGAACCCGACGGCAAGGGGGAGGCCCGCCGCGACGGCGACGACCGGTGCCCACCGATGCCCGACCAGGATCAGCACGACGGTGACGATCGTCCAGGCCATCCCGGCGTATCCCGCCCAGAGCAGCTCGGTCGATACGCTGTCCGTACCCCGGCGGAAGTGGTCGGCGTTGTGCAGTGACGAACTGATCGCCAGGCCCACCGCCGCAACCTTGAGCGCACCTGTGCTCGTCCCCATGCACCACGAGTTTGCCTTATCGCCTCGGCTGCGCCCGCGGTCACCCCTCCCTCGCGCCGAGGTTGCGCGTATGTCGCAGATCCTGGAAAGAAGTGAGCCCGGCGATCGCTACCCGGTTTCCGGTCGGTCGCGTGTCAGGTGGTGGGCCTGACGTCGCGGGGCCGATGACACGCGACTGGGGCGGCGGTGACCGGGCGCCGGCGGGCGGACCCGCGTGCATTCTGCGGACACCTGTCGGCAGGCAACACCGCGGACCGATCTCGGCGTGCCTGGGCGACTTCACCCCTCGAACCGCCATTTTCGGCCCCGATTCCGGGCTCAGAATGTCGGTTCGGAGGGTGATGTTGTGGCGGGGGGCACGGACAAGCAGTTCCCGGGGCACGGGTGCGGCGCCAGCCCGCAGATACTCGCGCCGAGGTTGCGCGTATGTTCACGCGGCGGCCCGCGCCCCGAGGCTAGGCGACCACGGGCTCGTGGAAGGTGCGCCGGTACGCGCTTGGCGACACGCCGAGGGAACGGCTGAAATGACTGCGCAGGTTGGCCGGCGTGCCGAACCCGCAGGCGGCGGCGATCCACTGCACCGGCCGGTCGGTGGTTTCGAGCAGCTGCTGAGCGCGGCGGACACGCTGCTGCAACAGCCACCGGAGAGGCGAGACGCCGAGACTGGAGGTGAACCTGCGCTCCAGCGTGCGGGTGCTCACCTCGGCCCACTGCGCCATGTCGGCGACGGTGAGCGGCTGGTGGAGGAGCTCGTTGGCCTTGTCCAGCAGCGGGCCGAGCCAGTCGTCGGGTGTGGGTTGCGGGGTCTGCGAGTACTGTGCCTGGCCGCCGTCGCGATGAGGCGGCGTGACGAGTCGGCGGGCGAGCTCGGCGGCCACTGCGGCGCCGTGGTCGACACGGACCACGTGCAGGCAGGCGTCGATGGCGGCCGCGGTGCCGGCGGAGGTGATGACGTTGTCGTCCTCGACGTACAGCACGCTGGGGTCAACCTGGACCTGTGGGTGGCGCCGGGTCAGCTCGGCGGCGTGCATCCAGTGCGTCGTGGCCCGACGTCCGTCGAGGACGCCGGCGGCGGCGAGGACGAACGCGCCGGAACAGATGGAGACGATGCGGGTGCCGCGCTGGTGCGCCGCCCGGACCGCGTCGACCAGGTCGGTGGGGGGTTCGGCGTGGACGTTCGCACACGCCGGGACGACGAGGGTGTCTGCGCGCTCCAGCGCGGAATGATCTGCGGCCGCGGGCAGGAAGAAGCCGGCGGCCAACTGCACCGGCGCAGAGCCGAGCCCGACAACCGAGAACTCGTACCAGGGGGACGCGAGGTCCGACCGGTCGACCCCGAACACCTCGCAGGGGACGGCAGCCTCGAAGATCGGCATCCCCGCCACGACGGCCATGGTCACCTGGTGCACTTCGCGCCTCATGGCGCGAATCTAGCGCATGTTGTCGTTTGCGACACTCACGGTGTTCGGCCTGGTCCTGCCACTCTCGCCGACATGGACGAAAAAGTACGGCTGGCCGCAGCCAGCCAGGTCACCGCCACCCCGGCCGCATCGGCCGACCGGGCGATGGCGCACCTCCGCGACAAGCTCTCCCTCGAGGCGGACCCGGCCGACGTGGCGAAGGCGATCGAGAGCGGCACGGTCGACTTCACCCTGGTCGACTGCCGGGCTGCTGGGAACTACAACAAGACCCACCTGCCCGGGGCGATCAGCCTGCCGTTGTCCGAGATCACCGACGAGGCCATCAGCCAGCTGCCCGATGGCCTGCTGGTCACCTACTGCTGGGGACCGTCGTGCAACGCGTCGAACAAGGGCGCGCTGGCGCTGTCCGCCTACGGCCGGCAGGTCAAGGAGATGATCGGTGGGATCGAGTACTGGATCCGCGAGGGCCATCCCACCGAAGGCCGCCGACCGGTGATGCGGGGCGAAGAACGCCCGACGGACTGGGGTCTCGTTGTATGACGGAGCGGCCGCCAGGCCGTCCCGGCGAGGCGCCGGTCTACCTGGTGACCAGTGCCGACCAACCAGAGCTCGGTGCCGACGACCAGCTGCTGCACCGGGAGCTGACGGCGGCGGGCGTGCCGAGTCAGATCGCCATCTGGACCGACCCCGAGGTGGACTGGGCCGCGGCGTCGGTCTGCGTCCTGCGGTCCGTGTGGGACTACCACCTGGAACCCGCCCGGTTCCACTCCTGGCTCTACCAGCTCGAGCCGGTCGCCACCGTACTCAACCCTCCTGCGCTGGTGAGGTGGAACGCCCACAAGGGCTACCTGCGCAAGCTCGCCGCAGCCGGCGTGCCGACGATCGAGACCGCGTGGCTCGGCCACGGCGAGCCGGCCGACCTCACCGAGGTGATGCGGGCGCGGGGCTGGAACGCGGCGATCGTCAAACCCGCCGTCTCCGCGTCGGCGTGGAAGACGGCCAAGGTCGAGCTCGGCGACCCGGAGGGACAGCACCTGGTCGATGACCTGATCGGGCACACCGACGTGATGGTCCAACCCTGGCTGGACACCATCGAGCGCGACGGGGAGGTCGCCGTCATCGCCATCGGCGGCGAGGTGACCCACGCCGCCGGCCGGGCCTCGGCGCTGACCGGCGGCATCGAGTCCACCCGGCATGGGTGGCCCCATCGGTTGTGTCCCGACGAGCACGCGTTGGCCTCGTTCGTACTGTCACTGCTGCCCACCACCCCGTTGTACGCCCGCGTCGACCTGGTCCGAGACGAACACGGCCGACTTCTGCTGGGCGAGCTGGAGCTGATCGAACCCGTGCTCTACCTGCACCACAGCCGGCCCGCCCTGGAGCGACTGGTCGCCGCCCTGGCCCCTGGAGGAACGACCCGTGCCTGACCGCATGATCGACCCGATCGAGATCCCCGACGCCACCAGCGATCCCGCCGCGTACGTACAGGCGCTCGTCGACGCCCTCGGCGGGCGGGATGCGCTCGAGGTGTACGAGTCCACGGCCGGCCGCGTGCGCGAGCTGTGTGCGTCGCTGACCGACGAGCAGTGGGACATCCCGATGGCTGACGGCGAATGGTCGGCGCTGCAGGTCGTCGGACACCTCGTTGACGTCGACATCGTGTATGGGTTCCGGTTCCGGCTCGTGC
>JBOHDE010000069.1:0-17937 GCA_050699035.1 Nocardioidaceae bacterium
GATCTCGGTGATCCGTACCGTCGGTACCGGTCCGGCGAGCACGGGCCGGGCGGCGAGCAGCTCCCGATAGGTGAGCACCCCGCCCGGCTGGTAGTCGACGAACGCCGTACCCACGACCCCGCGACCCACCCGCCACAGCGACAGCAGCAGGTCGCCGCGCAGCAGCCAGGGAGACGGTGGGAAGTCCATCCGGCCAGCGTGGCAGACTCGCCCTCTGACTCAAGAAGCGGGGGAGCGGGATGAGAGTGGTACGGGTCGTGGTGGCGGTCCTGGTGGGAAGCGTCGTGGTCGCCGGCTGCTCGGGCGACGACGAGGACAGTCCCGAGGTGCAGGCCGGCCGGAGCGCCGCCGCCTTCGTCCAGGCGTGGCAGGCCGGCAAGCCGACCGGGAACGCTGACGCCGACGCCCAGATCAAGGAGCTGACCGCCAAGCTCAACGTCGTGGGTACGGCGGTCGACGCGCCGGCGCGGGCCAGCTGCAACGAGGCCGAGGACGCCTGTGAGGTGAAGGCCGGCGTCGCGCTGACCCTGAAGGGCATCGGTGAGTGGACGTACGACACGACGCTGGCCGTCGCGAAGTCGGAGGCCGACGAGTGGGTGGTCGACTGGGAGCCTGGGACGTTCCACCCCCAGCTCACCGCCGAGACGTCGCTGTCCCGGACCCGTGAGCTGGCGCCACGGGCCCAGATCCTCGGCGCGAACGACCGCGAGCTCACCGCCGACACCCCGGTGATGCGGATCGGCGTGGTGAAGAAGAAGGTCAAGGACACGACGTACGCCCAGCTCGAGCAGCTGCTCGACATCGATGCGGCCGCGTTGCGTACGAGCGTGGACGCCGCCGAGGCCGACTGGTTCGTGCCGGTGCTCACGCTGCGGGAGCGCGAGTTCCGGCCGCTGGCCGACCGGCTGCTGAAGGTGCCCGGCATCTCGGTCGACGGCGACGAGTGGTCGCTGACCAAGAGCTCGAGCTGGGCCCGTGCCCTGGTCGGCACCGTCGGGCCGGCCAGCAAGGAGACGCTCGAGCAGGCTGGCCCGCTGGCGGCGTCGACCGACGTGGTCGGAGTCAGTGGTCTGCAGCTGGCGTTCCAGGAGCAGCTGGCTGGCCGGCCCGGCGGCACGGTCGACCTGGTCGACGCGGAGTCGGGCGCCAAGGTGAAGAACCTCTGGACCCTGGAGGCGGTTCCGGGCAAGCCGGTGACGACCACGATCGACCCCGACGTGCAGGACGCGGCCGAGCGGGCGGTCCAGCAGCAGTCCAAGAAGACGGCGCTGGTCGCGATGCGGATCGGCACCGGCGAGATCCTGGCCAGCGCGGTGGGGCCGAAGATCCAGTCGTACAACACGGCGTTCGTTGGCAAGTACCCGCCGGGGTCGACGTTCAAGCTGGTGTCGGCCGCGACGTTGCTCGACGCGGGTGCGGTGTCGTCGGATACGAAGGTGGCCTGCCCGACCACGACCACGGTGGACGGCAAGTCGTTCAAGAACTACGACGACTTCGCGTCGATCTCGGCGGACCCGACGTTCGCCGAGGACATCGCGGCGTCGTGCAACACGGCGGTGGTGTCACAGGCGGACAAGATCGACGCGTCGGCGCTCGCCGACATGGCCGGGCGGCTCGGCCTCGGCATGGAGTGGAAGTTGGGCGTCGAGGCGTTCAGTGGCAGCGTCCCGGCCGCCGACGGTGACACCGACCGGGCCGCGTCGATGATCGGTCAGGGCCGGGTGCTGGCCAGCCCGCTGGCGATGGCGATGGTGCCGGCGGCGGTGGCGTCGGGCCAGCCGGCCACACCGCGACTCCTCTCCGCCGCGGCCAAGCCGCCCGAGCTGAGGAAGCTCCCGGCCGACCTGGTCGACCCGCTGCGGTCGATGATGCGACTCACCGTGACCGATGGGACGGCCTCGTCGCTGGACCTCGCGGGCGATCCGGTCTTCGCCAAGACCGGCACCGCGGAGTACGACTCGGACGACCCGTCGAAGACCCACGCCTGGATCATCGGGTACCGGCGTGACGTGGCGTTCGCGGTGCTGGTGGAGGAGGGGGAGTCGGGCAGCCACGACGCCGCCCCCGTCGTCCGTACCTTCCTCGAGTCCCTCCCCTGACCGCGAAGCTGGACCACCCCTACTTCGCGCCGAGGTTGCGCCTATGTCGGTGGGGGCGGTGCTGGGTGCCAACATTTCTGCAACCTCGGCGCGAGCATTCGGGGGCTGGCGCCGCACCAGTGTCCGGGGGAATGTTTGCCCGTGCCCGCCGGCCACGACGTCACCCTCCGAACCGACATTCTGAGCCCGGATTCGGGGCCGAAAGTGTCGGTTCGAGGGGTGAAGTCACCCGGGCACGCCGAGATCGGTCCGGGTCGTCGTCTGCCGACACGTGTCCGCGGAATGCACCCCGAGGGGGCTGAACATTCGCGCAACCTCGGCGGGAGGTGGGCCTCTTACTTGCGTCGAGGTTGCACTTATGTCGGTGGGGGCGGTGCTGGGTGCCAACAGTTCTGCAACCTCGGCGCGAGGGATTGGTCAGGGGAGCACGGGGATCCAGGTGGGTACGGCGGAGGCGAACGCGTCCGGCGTGAGCTGTCCGGCGCCGGCCGGGATCCGGCCGAGCAGCGGCAACCCGGTCACGGCGGGCAGGTCGTCGAGGTTGCAGCGCTCGGCCAGGTCGGGGTCGGCCGGCCAGCAGCCGATCACCAGGCCGGCCGGTTCGAGACCGCGCCGCCGCAGCGCCTCGACCGTCAACGCCGCGTGGTTGAGGGTGCCGAGCCCGGCGCGGGCGACGACGACGACCGTCACCGGCACATCCGCCCGGCACGACGCCAGCGCGAGATCCGCGATCGTCCCCCCGCGGTCGTCCAACCGCACCAGGAGCCCGCCGGCGCCCTCGACCACAGCCACCTCCGCGTCGAGGTCGGCGATCCGGTCGGCGTGCTCCTGCACGGTGGGCATCGCGGTCCCGGCCCGTCGTGCCGCCGTGTCGGGCGCCAGCGGCTCGGGCAGCCGGACGTGCTCGACGATGTGAGGGACTCCGCTCAGCCGCGCGACGACGTCGACGTCGCCGGCCTCGCCGGGCAGCACGCCGGTCTGCGTGGGCTTGACCACGGCAACCCGCAGGCCGCGGTCGGCGTACCCGCGCGCGAGCGCAGCGGTCACCACCGTCTTGCCGACACCGGTGTCGGTGCCGGTGACGACGACCGCCCTCATCCGACGACTGCGGCCAGCGCCCGAGCCGCCGACGCGACCTGGTCGTCGGTCCAGCGCGCCGACGCGGTGATGCGCAGGCGGCTCACCTGGTCCGGCACCGACGGCGGCCGGAAGCAACCGACCCGCAGCCCGGCGTCGGCGCAGGCGGCCTGCGCGGCGAGTGCGTCTTGCGGACCAGGCATGGGTACGGAGAGCACGGCGCCGGCCGGCGTGGGGACACCGACCGCGTCGGCGAACGCCGTGGCGCAGGCGCGGGCCCGCTCGGCCCGCTCCGGCTCGGACTCCAGGACGCGCAGCGCCGCCAGCGCGGCTCCGGTGGCCGGCGGTGCCAGCCCAGTGTCGTAGATGAACGGCCGGGCCCGGTTGACCAGGTGGCTGATCACGTCGGGCTGGGCGAGCACGGCGCCGCCCTGGCTGCCCAGTGCCTTGGACAGGGTCGCCGAGACGATCACCCGAGGGTTCTCGGCCAGCCCGGCGGCATGGACGAGACCGCGTCCGCCCAGGCCGGCGACGCCGAGGGCGTGTGCCTCGTCGACGATCAGGTTGGCGTCGGTGAGCCCGCAGATGGCGGCCAGCTCGGGGAGCGGCGCCGCGTCGCCGAGTACGGAGTAGATCGACTCAACCAGGATCACGGCGCGGCGCTCCTGACGCCGCACCAGGGCATCGGCCACCGCGTCGACGTCGTTGTGCGGCACCACCTCGACCCGGGACTTGCTCAGCCGGCAGCCGTCGACCAGCGAGGCGTGCACGTGGGCGTCGGACACGATCAGGGTGTCGGCGTCACACAACGCCGTGACGACGCCGAGGTTGGCGTGGTAGCCGGTTGAGAACGTCAACGCGGCCGGCCGGCCACAGAACTCCGCCAGCGCCCCCTCCAGCTCGGTGTGCAGCTCGAGGGTGCCGGTGACCAGTCGCGATGCGCCCGAACCCGCACCCCAGGTGTGCGCGGCGACGGCGGCCGCGTCGGTCACCCGGGGGTCGGTGGACAGACCGAGGTAGTCGTTGCCCGCCAGGTCGAGCAGGTCCTGCTCCGGACCTCGGGGTCTGAGCTGCCGCACCAGGCCGGCACCCTCCCGCTCCTCGGCCCGTTCGGTCAGCCATTGCTGCAGGCTCATCGCATGGTCCTCCCCTCCCCGACCGGGGGTACGGCCGCGAGCAGCGCGCGGCAGATGGCGTCGACGTCGTCGTTGGTGCTGATGTACGGCGGCATCGTGTAGAGCAGGTCGCGGAACGGCCGTACCCACACCCCATGGTCGAGTGCGACGGCGCCTCCCGCCGTGATGTCGAGCGGCGTGTCCACCTGGATCACCCCGACGGCGCCGAGCGTGCGTACGTCGACGACGCCGGGCAGTTCGCGGGCCGGGGCGAGCCCGGCCGCGAGGCGCCGCTCGATCTGGCGTACCCGGGTCTGCCAGTCCGAGCCCAGCAGCAGGTCGATGCTGGCCGCCGCCACGGCGCAGGCGAGCGGGTTGGCCATGTAGGTCGGGCCGTGCATCAGCGCGCCCGACTCGGAGGCGTCGACACCGGCGGCGACCCGGTCGGTGCACAGCACGGCCGCCAGCGTGAGGTAGCCGCCGGTCAGGGCCTTGCCGAGGCACATCACGTCGGGAATGACGTCGGCGTGCGTCGCGCCGAAAAGCTCGCCCGTGCGGCCGAAACCGGTGGCGATCTCGTCCAGGATCAGCAGCAGGTCGTGCCGGTCGGCGAGCTCGCGGAGCAGGCGCAGGCACGCCGGCGGGTAGACGCGCATGCCACCCGCACCCTGCAGCACCGGCTCGACGATGATCGCCGCCAGCTCGTCCGCATGCTGCTCGGCCAGGGTGACGGTCTGCGCCGCCCAGTCGGTGATGTCCGCATCGAGGCCGGCCGGGGGGCGGGGCGCGAAGACCTGCGGCATCAGCACGTCGGTGAACATCGCATGCATGCCGCCGACCGGGTCGCAGACACTCATCGCGCCGAACGTGTCGCCGTGGTAGCCGCCGCGCACCGTGAGCAGGCGGGTACGACGGGGGCGGCCGCGGCCCCGCTGCCACTGCAGCGCCATCTTGACCGCCACCTCGACCGAGACCGAGCCGGAGTCGGCGAGGAAGACCTTGTCGAGCCCGGCCGGGGTGATGGCGACCAGCCGCTGGGCCAGCTCGATCGCGGGCTGGTGCGTCAGCCCGCCGAACATCACATGCGCCACCTGGTCGACCTGGGCCATCAGCGCGGCGTCGAGCACCGGGTGCCGGTAGCCGTGGATCGCGGCCCACCACGACGACATCGCGTCGACGACCTCGCGGCCGTCGGCCAGCCGGAGTCGTACCCCTGAAGCTGACTCCACCAGGTGCACCGACGAGTCGCCGTTCATGGGCGCGTAGGGGTGCCACAGGTGGTCGCGGTCAAGGCTGAGCAACTGCGGTGTGGTGGGTCTGGTCGACGGCGCCGAGGTGCGGGCCGAGGAGGGTGCTGCCATGGCCTGCTGAGGGTACCGTGGCCGCCGCCCGGCGGGACCGGGCGTGCTCCACGACGTGGACCCTCGGTACATTGCGCCGGTGACCGATGTGCTGCAGACCGCCCGTACCCAGGTGCTCGAGGAGGGCCAGGGGCTCACCGAGGACCAGCTCGTCGAGGTGCTGCGGCTCCCTGACGACGCGATCCCGGCGCTGCTCGAGATCGCGCACGCCGTGCGGATGCGCTGGTGCGGACCCGAGGTCGAGGTCGAGGGCATCGTGTCGCTCAAGACCGGCGGATGCCCCGAGGACTGCCACTTCTGCAGCCAGTCGGGCCAGTTCCAGTCGCCGGTGCGGTCGGTGTGGCTCGACGTCCCTGAGCTGGTCCGGGCGGCGCAGCAGACGGCAGCGACCGGGGCGTCGGAGTTCTGCATCGTCGCCGCGGTGCGCGGACCCGACGAGCGGCTGATGGCCCAGGTCCGGGCGGGGATCGCCGCCATCCAGGAGGCCGTCGACATCAACATCGCCTGCTCGCTCGGCATGCTCACGCAGGAGCACGTGGACGAGCTCAAGGCGATGGGCGTGCACCGCTACAACCACAACCTCGAGGCGGCCCGCTCGTACTTCCCTCAGGTCGTCACCACGCACTCGTACGAGGAGCGCTGGGACACCTGCCAGATGGTGCGCGAGTCCGGCATGGAGCTGTGCTGCGGAGGCCTGGTCGGCATGGGCGAGTCGCTGGAGCAGCGGGCCGAGCTGGCCGCCCAGCTGGCCGGGCTGCAGCCGCACGAGGTGCCGCTGAACTTCCTCAACCCACGCCCGGGTACGCCGTTCGGGGACCAGCCGCTGATGGCGGCGTCGGACGCCCTGCGCACGATCGCGGCGTTCCGGCTGGCGATGCCGCGGACCATCCTGCGGTACGCCGGCGGGCGGGAGCTGACCCTTGGTGACCTCGGCACGCGGGACGGTCTGCTCGGCGGGGTCAACGCGGTGATCGTCGGCAACTACCTCACCACGCTGGGCCGCGAGGCGGACGAGGACCTCGCGCTGCTCGCCGAGCTGGAGATGCCGATCAAGGAGCTGTCGAAGACGCTGTGAGTACGGCGGCGTTCTGCGACCACTGTGGCGAGCGGCTGTCCGCGGGATCGCACGACAGCTGCCGCGACCGCCGCCGACTCGAGCCGCCGCGCTACTGCGGCCAGTGCCGGCGGCGTCTCGTCGTCCAGGTGATCCCCCGCGGCTGGACCGCTCGCTGCGTCGAGCACGGCGAGACGACCTCCGCCTGACAGTGCGCCGGGTCGCACCGACGTCAAAGATTGCCCAATTGGGCAAAGTTCCACCTCGAACTGGCGGGACCGGGTCGAATTTTGCCCAATTGGGCAAAATTGCACGTGCGAGCGGCTGCGGCGCGACCCACGGATTCATCGGGTCAATGTGGTGATCAGGGTGCGCCAACCCCTTGCCAGCAGCCGGGGACGGTGCATATGTTTCGCACAGTGATCGGGTCGTTGCGGTCGCGCGACAGGTGGAGGCGACAGCAGCTCGGGGTCTGACTCACTAGAGATTCGATGTCTCCGTCGCACACCGGGAGCACTCGTGAGAGCACCAGACCTCCGACGTCGTCATGTCCAGGCCGTCGCCGCGATCGCCACCGCGGCCCTGATCGCCACCCTGGTCGCGCCGTCCGCGGCTCCGGTTACGGCTGCCGCGGCCGCACCAGCTCCCGCCGCGGACAGCGAGTCGATGACGCTCTGGTACGACCAGCCGGCGACGAGCTGGGAGTCGCAGGCACTCCCGATCGGCAACGGCGCGCTCGGCGCCGCGGTGTTCGGCGGCGTCGGCACCGAGCAGCTGCAGTTCAACGAGAAGACGCTGTGGACCGGCGGCCCAGGCTCGCCCAACTACGACTTCGGCAACTGGAAGACTCCCCGCCCCGGCGCCCTCGACGAGGTCAAGCAGCGGATCGAGGATGAGCTGCGCGTCTCACCGGAGTGGGTCGCCGACACACTCGGACAGCCCAAGACCGGGTTCGGTGCGTACCAGACCTTCGGCGACGTGCGGCTCACCATGGACCACGCCACGACCGGGGCGACCGGCTACCGGCGCGACCTCGACATCTCCGACGCGACGGCGAGCGTGGCGTACGACGTGGACGGTGTGCACTACACGCGGGAGTACTTCGCGACCGCGGCCGACGACGTGCTGGTGGCGCGTCTCACGGCCGACGAGCCCGGGGCGCTCGGTTTCCGCACCGCGGTCACCGCGCCCAACAACCGTTCCAAGACCGTCACCGCCGACGCCGGCCGGATCACCTTCTCCGGACGGCTCAACGACAACGGCATGCGGTTCGAGTCGCAGATCCAGGTCGTCAACGACGGGGGCACGCGCACGGACAACGCCGACGGCACAATCACGGTCGAGGGGGCAGATGCCGTGACCCTCGTCCTCGCGGCGGGCACCGACTACGCCGGCAGCTACCCGACGTACCGCTCCGGTGAGGACCCCCACGCTGCGGTCACGCAACGAGTCGACGACGCGACCGCCACGTCCTACGACGGACTGCGCGCCGCACATGCCGCCGACTACCGGGAGCTCTTCGAACGGGTCGCGCTCGACGTCGGTCAGCGGATGCCTGACCTCCCGACCGACCAGCTGCTGTCGTCCTACCGGGACGGCTCGGCGACACCGGAGGCGCGCAAGGCCCTCGAAGTGCTGTTCTTCCAGTACGGCCGGTACCTGCTGGTGGCGTCGTCCAGGGCGGGCTCGCTTCCCGCCAACCTGCAAGGCGTATGGAACAACTCCACGAGCCCACCGTGGTCGGCCGACTACCACGTGAACATCAACCTGCAGATGAACTACTGGCCGGCCGAGACGACGAACCTGTCCGAGACCACCGCGCCGTTGTTCGACTACGTCGACTCGATGGTGCCCGCGGGCCGGGTCACGGCCGACGAGATGTTTGACAACCGGGGCTGGGTCGTCCACAACGAGACCAACCCGTTCGGCTTCACCGGCGTACACGACTGGGCGACCTCGTTCTGGTTCCCGGACGCCGGTGCGTGGATGGCGCAGCACTACTACGAGCACTACCTGTTCACCCGCGACGAGACGTTCCTGCGGGATCGGGCCTATCCGCTGATGAAGGAGCTTGCGCAGTTCTGGATCGACGAGCTCGAGGTCGACCCGCGCGACGGCAGGCTCGTCGTCACCCCGAGCTACTCACCGGAGCAGGGTGACTTCTCGGCCGGCGCGGCGATGTCGCAACAGATCGTCTGGGACCTGATGACGAACACCGCCGAGGCGGCCGACCGCCTCGGCGTCGACGACGACTTCCGCTCCGAGGTGCTCGGCATCCTGGAGCGCCTCGACCCGGGCACGCGCGTCGGCTCGTGGGGTCAGCTGCAGGAGTGGAAGGAGGACTGGGACGACCCGAACAACGAGCACCGCCACGTCTCCCACCTCTTCGGCCTGCACCCCGGGCGTCAGCTGTCGCAGGAGACGACGCCCGAGTACGTCGAGGCGGCCGAGGTCTCACTCGACGCCCGCGGCGACGGCGGCACCGGCTGGAGCAAGGCGTGGAAGGTCAACTTCTGGGCCCGGCTGCTCGACGGCGACCACGCGCACAAGATGCTGTCGGAGTTGCTCAAGAACAGCGTGCTCCCGAACCTGTGGGACACCCACCCGCCGTTCCAGATCGACGGCAACTTCGGCGCGACGGCAGGTGTCGCCGAGATGCTGCTGCAGAGCCAGCACGGCGTGGTCGACGTGCTGCCGGCGGTGCCGAGTTTCTGGGCCGACGGTTCGGTGCAGGGCCTGCGCGCTCGCGGCGATGTGACCGTTGACGCGAACTGGGCGAGCGGCGCGGCGTCCGAGATCGCTCTGACCCCGGGCCGGTCGGGCGACCTGTCCGTACGCAACGACCTGTTCGACGGCCGCTACGACATCGTGGACGCCGCCTCCGGCCGGAAGGTCGAACACACCCGCGACGGCGACACCGTCACGTTCGACGCCGAGGCCGGGCACCGCTATGTCGCGAGCACGCAGGCCGCGGTGTCGTTGTCGGCGCCGGACCAGGTCGACGTCGGCCAGGAGTTCCCGGTCGCGGTCACCGTCTCGGCGCCCGGCGACCGTACGGTGCCCGCCGGCCAGTTGTCGCTCGCCCTGCCGCCGGGCTGGACCGCCGAGCCGGAGTCGGTCCAGACCTTGCCGCTCAAGGCCGGCGAGAGCCGCACCGTCGACTTCACTGTCGTGGCGGGCGGGAACGACACCGAGCGCGCGGTCATCCGCGCCGTCCTGCAGGGCGAGGACTGGCGGGCCATCGGGTCGACCAGCGTCGAGACCGAAGTGCCGCCACCCTGTGCGATCCCGGATCCCGCCGAACCGCTGGTGGCCTGGGACCCGACGTCCGGGTCGACGGTCGAGGACGCCTCGACGTACGGCCGGGACGCGACCGTGCAGGGCACGGCGACCTATGACGCGACGGCCCCGACCGGGTCCGGTCTCGTCCTCGACGGCGCGTCCTACTTGCGTACGGCCGACACCACGCTCGGGTTCCTGCCAGAGGCGACCTTCGCGGCCGAGGTGAAGGTCGGCGGCAGCGGATACCGACGGCTGTTCGACTGGCAGCCGAGCGGCGACCCGGGCACCGACGGCGTCCTGATCGACGTGACGCCGAGCAACCAGGTCCGCTTCATCGGGTCGGGCACCAACGTGACGACCTCGGCGACCCTGCCGACCGGGCGCTACCTCGACGTCGTGATCACGATGACCGACGCCGGTGCGATCACGGTCTATGTCGACGGGGCGGTGGCCGGTTCGGCGCAGGTCCCGGCCGACGGGATCAACGGCTGCGCCCACCGGCAGCTGCGCTTCGCCGCCGACCAAGGTGGCGGCCAACGGATGACCGGCGCGGTCGACCGCGCCGCGATCTTCCCCGAGGCACTGTCCGCGGACGCGATCGGTAGCTGGCAGAGCCGAGCCTTCGACTGAGAGGAACGCACCCATGAGAACGAGCAAGCGCGCACTCGCGTCCATGCTCGCAGGCGCGGTGGTGGCCGGTGCCGGTCTGGCGACCAGCCAACCGGCCACCGCCGAGCCGTCTCCGGGCATCCCGGACTACGAGCCGACCCCGGAGTCGCTGGAGACCCACCCGTTGCCCGACTGGTTCGACGATGCGAAGTTCGGCATCTTCATCCACTGGGGCGCGTACTCCGTGCCTGCCTGGGGACCTCGCGGCAGCTATGCCGAGTGGTACTGGAACTACCTGAACTCGCCCGGCAGCCCGACTTACCACCACCACCGGGACACTTACGGCGAGGACTACGACTACGACGAGTTCCTCGACGCCTGGAAGGCCGAGCGGTTCGACGCCGACAGCTGGGTCGACCTGTTCAACGACGCGGGCGCGAAGTACTTCGTGCTGACCTCGAAGCACCACGAGGGGATGGCGCTGTGGGACACCGCGACCAGCACCCGTGACGCCGTCGACCGGGGACCCGGTCGCGACCTGGCGGGCGAGCTGTTCGACGCGGCCCGCGAGGACGGCAAGCTCAAGGCCGGCTTCTACTACTCGCTGTACGAGTGGTTCAACCCGAACTACACCGGGCGGCAGCCGACCAACCCGTACACCGGTGCGCAGGTCCCCTACCGCGGGGTCGAGCCGGTCGACGACTACGTGCACGACTACATGCAGCCGCAGATCGAGGAGCTGGTCGACCAGTACGACCCCGACATCTTGTGGTGCGACGGCCAATGGGAGAAGCCGGCGAGCTACTGGGACATGGCTCCGGTCATCGCCGACTACTACAACCAGGCCAAGAACCGTGAACAGCCCCGTGAGGTCGTGGTCGCCAACCGGTGCAAGACCGAGACCGGCAACCTCGACAGCCGCGAGCTCGACTTCCAGACCCCGGAGTACACGGTCAAGGACGACATCGACCCGGCGAAGTGGGAGTCGAGCCGGGGCATCGCGCACTCGTACGGCTACAACCAGAACGAGCCGATCGAGGACTACCTGACCTCCGACCAGCTCGTCGACTCGCTCGTCGACATCGTCAGCAAGAACGGCAACCTGCTCCTGGACGTCGGCCCGAAGGGTGACGGCACGATCCCCGAGCTGCAGGCGGAGCGGCTGCGCGACATCGGCGCCTGGCTCGACGTCAACGGCGAGGCGATCTACGGCACGACGTACTCCAACCACGCCGAGGACGACGCCGCCAACGTGCCGATCCGCTACACCATGAAGGACGGCGCGCTCTACGCGATCGCGCTGGACCGGCCCGGAGACCAGCTCACCCTCGGCGGCGACCTGCCGTTCGAGGACGCCACCAAGGTCGAGCTGCTCGGCAGCCGCGGGTCGCTCGACTGGGCGCGGGCCGACGACGGTCGCGTCGTCGTCGACACGTCCGACGTGGGTACGGTCGGCGACCATGCGTACGTCTTCAAGATCACGACGCCAGGCGTACGCCAGCTGCTGCGGACGACCGTCGACCTACCCGCCGAGGTCGCACCCGGCGGAGAGGCCGAGGCGACAATCACGGTGGAGAACCCGAGCAGCACGGAGTCGTCGGACGTCCGGATCGACCTCGCCGCCCCGGCCGGGTGGACGGCCGAGCCGGCGCGTACCACGCTCGAGCCGATCCCTGCGGGCGAGGCTGTCGGCGTGCCGGTCACGCTGACCGCGGCGGACGACGCCGAGTCCGGCAACCTTCGGGTGACCACCGGCAACGGGCGGCTCGAGACCGTGACCGAGCACCGGCTGCGGGTGGCGCTGCCCAACGTCGCCCTGGGCAAGCCGGTCAGCCAGTCCAGCCTGGGCTGGGGTGGCGTGCCCGAACGCGCGGTCGACGGCAACACCGACGGCCGCTATGGCGGCAACTCGGTGACCCACACCGCCGAGCCGTCGAACGAGGCCTGGTGGCAGGTGGACCTGGCGGAGTCGGTGCCGATCGACTCGGTCGACATCTGGAACCGCACGGACTGTTGCGCCGACCGGTTGTCCGACTACTGGGTGATGGTGTCGGAGAGCCCGATCACCGCAGACTCGTTGGAGGAGGCGCGTACGGCTCCGGGTGTGACCGCGGTCAGGCAAGACGCACAGGCGGGCCGACCGACGTCGCTGGACTTCGACAAGCTGCCCGGCCGTTACGTACGCGTGCAGCTGGAGTCGGCGACCAACCCGCTCTCGCTCGCCGAGGTTCAGGTGCGTTCCCGTGGCTGATGACCATGAGGTGTCCCGACGGCGGTTCCTCGCCGGTGCGAGCTCGCTCGGGGCCGCTGGCCTGACGAGTGGGTGGCTGGGTGCGCCCGCGCATGCGAGTGAGGGCTCGACGCACGTGTTCCTCGACCGCATGCGCACCGACGCGGACTGGGCTCGGTTCCTGCACGACCAGGACCTGACCTGGGGCGACGTGCCCAAGAACTTCTACCAGGCACCGTTCCTCGGCAACGGCGGCATGGGGGCGTCGCTCTACCGGAGGACCGAGACCGGCCGGCTCGCGGTGGTGCTCGGTGACAACCGGGTGCGCGATCACCAGGACGACTTGGGCAGTACGTTCGGGATGGCCCGGCTGCCGATCGGCGACCTGGTGCTGGACACGACCGGCGATCTGGTCGGCGTCGACCTGCGGCTGAGCCTGTTCGACGCCGTGCTCTCGGGCACGGTCACCACCTCCGCTGGGGTCGTCGCCGTCGAGTGCTTCGTGCACGCGGAACGCGACGTCCTCGTACTCAACCTGCGGCCGGACGAGGGAGAGGCCGACCTGGCCTGGTCGTTCACGCCCGAGGAGGCGATCAGCCCGCGAGTGAAGGCGCGTCCGCCGGCACCCGAGGACCTGCTGGCCAACCCTGACCCGGTGCTCGAGGTCGACGGTCGCCATGGTCGATGCGTTCAACACCTCGCGGTCGGTGGACAGACGGTGACGCAGTGGCGGCACCGAGCCGAGGACGACGGCAGCCACACGGTGCTCCTGACGATCGCGCACTCGTTCCCCGACACGAGTGCCGAAGCCACCGCCGCGGCAACCTTGGAATGGGCCGCGCGGCTGCCGCTGGCGCGGCTGCGCAGGGGTCAACTCGACTGGTGGCACGACTTCTATCCGAAGAGCTTCGTGTCCGTGCCCGATGCGCGGCTGCAGTCCTTCTACTGGATCCAGCTGTACAAGATGGCGTCCGCGACCAGGCGCACCATGCCGGTCGTCTCGACGACGGCGCAGTGGCTGGAGCCGACGCCGTGGCCGGCCACCTGGTGGAACCTCAATGTCCAGCTGGAGTACTGGCTGCTCAATGCGACGTCGCACGGGGAGCTCGACTCCCTCACCCGGTCGATCGACGAGTACCGCGACAACCTGGTCCTCAACCTGCCGGAGGATCTGCGGCACGACTCCGCGATCATCGCCCGCAGCGCGCAGGAGAACCTCCGGACGGGCTTCCCCGGAAGGCCGGGCACGGGCAACCCCGAGGTCGGCAACCTGACGTGGGCGATGCACAACCTGTGGCTCACCTACCGGCACACGATGGATGACGACCTGCTTGCGGACGTGATCGTCCCGGTCCTGCGGCGGGCGGTGAACTTCTACCTGCACTTCGTCTACGAGGGCGATGACGGGCGCCTTCACCTTCCGCGGACCTACTCGCCGGAGTACGACGCCAGCGTCGACTGCAACTACGACCTCGCGCTGGTGCACTGGGGGTGCGCGACATTGCTGCGGGCGACCGAGCGTCTCGGCGTCGTCGACGACCTACGGCCGACCTGGCAGGACGTCGTCGACCGGCTGGTGGATCCACCACAGGGCGAGGACGGCTTCTGGATCGGTGCCGAGCGCCAGCTCACCAGCTCGCACCGCCACTACTCGCACCTGCTGTGGTTCTACCCGCTCTACGTCTTCGACCCGACCGACCCGGTGCATCAGGACAAGCTGCAGCGGTCGGTCGACCACTGGGTCGGCTTCGAGGGCGCGTTGCAGGGCTACACGTTCACGGGCGCGTCGTCGATGAGCTCGTCGATGGGTCAGGGCGACCAGGCACTGACGTACCTCAACACCCTGCTGGACCGATTCGTGCAGGCCAACACGATGTACCGCGAGTCGGGCCCGGTGATCGAGACTCCGTTGTCCGCAGCACAGTCGGTGCACGACATGGTGCTGCAGAGCTGGGGTGACACGATCCGGATCTTCCCGGCGATCCCTGCGGCGTGGGACGACGCCGTCATCCATCGGCTGCGAACCGAAGGCGCTTTCCTGGTGTCGGCGCGGCGGGAGGGCGGCCGCACCGTGTGGGTACGGGTGGAGAGCCTGGCCGGTGAGCCATGTCGGTTGTCGCTGCCCGGGTTGGCCGACGGCACGGTCTCGGTGCGCCCGACGTCGGGCAGCCCGTCGCCAGTGGCGTGGCATCGCGACGGAGAGGTGATCGTTCTCGACCTCGCCGAGGGAGACGACGTCGTCGTGACGACGACGAGCACGCCACGCCTCCTGGTCGTGGAGCCCGTCGCCACCGAGGGGGAGGCCGGCTGGGGACTTGCTCCGCTGCCACCGATCGGGGTGACCGAGCCGGTCGACCTGGAGGCACTGTTCGACAACGACGGGGTCTCGACAGAAGCGGCGATGGCCGACGGCAACTTCGACAACTCGGGCTACACCTACCCGGCCGAGCAGCTGCCCGCCCCGGGTCGTCGCACCTTGGACCGGGTGACCTGGCTGCTCGGCTCGTATGAGGACGGCGCGGTGAACAACGTGGTGTTCCGCGGACAGGAGATCGCCGTGCCCGCCGTAACCGCAACGGCCGTGCACGTGCTCGGCGCGGGCACGAGTGGTGGAGGTGGCGGCACGGCGGTGCTCGGCTATGCCGACGGCAGTCACTCTGAGGTCGTCCTCGAGCTCACCGACTGGGCGCGCAGTCCGGCGTACGGCGAGTCGATCGCGGTCGAGACGACCCACCGGCACTCCCGTACCGGGGTGATCTCCGGCCTTGCCGTGCGGTGGTTCCACCAGACCGTCGCGGCCGACCCTTCCCGGCAGCTGGTCAGTGTGACACTGCCGTCGAACACCAAGGCGCATGTGTTCGGTCTGAGTGTCGAGCGGCCGATCTAACGCGACACAGTGCGACCGAAGCCGTACGCTGAGTCACCAACTTCGAGCGCGCGGTGGAGGGTCAGATGAACGGCTTGGTCGACGCGCACCACCACCTGTGGGACCTGAGCTCGCGCGACTACCCGTTCCTCCGGGGCGAGGCGCTGGCGCCGATCCGGCGGACGTACGACACCGGCGAGCTGATCATGCGGACGCGCGACTCCGGGGTCGAGTCGACCGTGCTGGTGCAGACCGTGTCCGACGCCGCCGAGACCCAGGAGTTCCTGGTCGTCGCGGCAGAGCCGGACAACCCGGTCGCTGGTGTCGTCGGGTGGGTCGACCTCACTGCTAGGAGTGTCGCGGAATCCGTTGCCTGGTTGAAAAATGGACCGGGAGGCAACCAGTTGGTCGGAGTCCGGCATCAGGTGCAGGACGAGGACGACGCACGCTGGCTCTGTCGGGACCAGGTGCGGCGCGGGCTGGCTGCCGTCGCGGAGGCCGGCCTGGTGTACGACCTGCTGGTGCTGACCCACCAGATGCCGGCCGCGGTCGAGACCGTCCAGGCCCTGCCGGAGGCGACCTTCGTGCTCGACCATGCCGCCAAGCCGCCGATCGCGTCGGGCTACCTCGACGCGTGGTCGTCCGGGCTGTCCGCGTTGGCGGCGCACGACAACGTCTTCTGCAAGATCTCCGGGCTGGTGACCGAGGCCGACTGGACGTCGTGGACAGACAAGGATCTGCGGCCCGTCGTCGACCGGGTGCTCGAGCTGTTCGGTCCGGACCGGGTGCTGTGGGGCTCCGACTGGCCGGTCTGCGAGCTCGCCGCGTCGTACCCGGGTGTCCTGGACGCGACGCGGGCGACGATCAGCGGGCTCAGCGCCGTCGAACAGCAGGCCGTGCTCGGCGGCAACGCGCGCCGGGTCTACTCGCTGACCTGACCGTCCGCCGGTGGCTCGGCGAGGGCGAGCCGCAGCCAGTTCTCGACCCCGGCGATGTGCACGGTCGCCCAGGCGCGGGCCGCCTCAGGCTCGCGGGCGGCGATCGCCTGCTGGATCGCGCGGTGCTCGTCGAGCGTGCGCTCGACCGCCGACTCCTGGGTGAGCCCGCGCCACAGCCGTGCCCGCTGGGTGCGCCCCGAAAGGCTCTCGACCAGCGAGCAGAGCACCTCGTTGCCGGTGCTCGCCGCGATCCGGCGGTGGAACTCGAGGTCGTTGGCGACCAGGTCCTCGACGCTCGGCCGGTCACCGAGGCTGTCGAGCAGCGCGGCCAGCCCCTCGATGTCGTCGGTGGGCATGTTCTGTGCGGCCAGCGCGGTCGCGGCCGGCTCCAGGATGCGCCGCACCTCGAGGAACTGCAGCACGGTGTCGTCCCGGTGGAAGTCGACGACGAACCCCATCGCATCCATCAGCAGGCCCGGGTCGAGGCTGGTGACGTAGGTGCCGTCGCCCTGGCGTACGTCGAGGACCCGGATCAGTGACAGCGCCCGGACCGCCTCCCGCAGCGAGTTGCGGGACAACCCGAGTCGGTCGGCGAGGTCGGCCTCGCGCGGCAACCGGTCACCCGGGCCGAGCTCGCCGTCGACGATCATCTGCTTGATCATCTCGATGGCGTCGTCGGTGACGGCCACGGCAGCCTCCTCAGGCCTCGGGGGTACGGGTCAGGGGCGCGGGCGGCACCGGCTCAGAATACATCGGACCTTTCAGACGGGACGGTAGTAGTCCACCTCGGCCGGGTGCGGCGGGAACTCGGCGGTGTCGCACTCGGTGCCGCGCAGCCAGCCGCTGCGTTCGTAGAAACGGCGCGCGCGGTGGTTGTCCGCGACCACCCACAGCCGGGCGACGGTGGCTCCGCCGGCGGCGATGCCGGCCAGTGCCGCGTCGGTGAGCAGGTCGGCGAGACCGGTGCCCCGGTGGTCCGGGTGTACGCCGAGATGCCGCAGCCAGGTGTCGTCGTACGCCGCGTATCCGAGCAGCTGCCCGTCGCACTCGGCAACAAGCACCGTCACGGACGGGTCGTCGAGCACGATCCGCCACCGGGCCAGCACGTCGGCGTCGGGATACGGGAACCGGTCGGGCGGGAAGACGTGCGCCAGCGCGACCAACGTCGCGGCGCGTTCGACGTCGGCCAACGGCCCGGCCTCGACGGATGTCGCCGGCCGGATCGTGCTCGGTCGCGGTGGCGCCTGGTCGACCATGTCGCCCATGATGCCGGGTCGCCGTCGCCGACCCGAAGGTGTGCCAGTCG